>NZ_VIUJ01000015.1:0-174016 GCF_007993905.1 Pseudomonas sp. SJZ077 | reverse complement strand
CTCCCACGGTCTGTACTGGTTAGAGTCAGATGACGAGCTTTAGTCCCACCCACCCCTTCAAGTCTAAACATACAAGCGAGCCTGCTCGCGATAGCTGCCTGTCAGTCGACATTGATGGTGACTGACAGGCAGCTATCGCGAGCAGGCTCGCTCCCACAGGGGGGTTGCACAGGCTCAAGGTGTCGGGGCCGTGTATCGGAGTGTGTACAGACGCCCTTGCGACACACCCCATCCATAAAACCCCGCACCAAAGACACATCGCAGATACACCCGCTTGATGAACTGTGCGTGTCGATTGGCCAAGCCGATCAAAGCGCTCAACTCACTCAACGCTACGGAGTATCACCATGTTCAAGCTCTCGACTTCTTCCCTGACCCTCGGCCTGATCATCGCCGGTGGCCTGGCCCTGTCCAACGCGGCTTCGGCCTCCGAATCCGAAGCGTTCAGCATGAAACAACTGGCCCACGGCTACAGCCAAGCCCAGGCCGATACCGCGGAAAAACCGGCTGAAGGCAAATGTGGCGAAGGCAAGTGCGGCGCCGGCGAATAACCCTGTTTCGCGGGGCAACCGCTGCCCCGCCTTCCTGACTGAACGGAGATCACGCTCATGACCACCTCACTTTCATCGGCCGTGAAAGGCCTGCACCTAAACCTTGATCGTGCCGGCAGCTGGCTCGCGCCTTTGACGCTGCGGCTGTTCATTGCCTGGGAATTCTTCGAGTCGGGCCTGGAAAAATGGAACGGCGAGAACTGGTTCGCCGACATCCAGGACGCCTTCCCGTTTCCGTTTAACCACGTGCCGGCCACGCTGAACTGGGAACTGTCGATGTGGGCGGAGCTGATTTGCGCCCTGGCCATCCTGGTCGGCTTCGGAACGCGGGTGTCGGCCATCATTCTGATCGTCGTCACGATTGTCGCGACCGCTGCCGTTCACTGGCCGGCCGATTGGTCTACATTGAGTGAGCTTGCCCAGGGTTACGCCATCAGCAACAAGGGTCACGGCAACTTCAAGCTGCCGCTGATCTACCTCGCCGCCATGATGCCGTTGTTGCTCTCGGGTGCCGGCAAGCTCAGCCTGGATGCACTGTTGGCTCGATTCTTCTGGCGTCGCCATAACCGTTGACCGACCAGAGGCTCGGGCGCGTCCTCCACTCCCTTGAAAACGGAGCAATCGCCATGAGCCTCACTCTCTACGGTTTTGACGGCAGTACCTATGTGCGCACAGTGAAAATGCTGCTTGCGGAAAAAGACGCGGACTTCGACCAGGTGCAGGTCAATGTGATCAAAGGCGAGCCGCATCTGCCGGAACATTTGGTGCGGCACCCTTTCGGCAAGGTGCCCGTCATCGACCATGACGGCTTCCGGGTCATCGAAACCGGCGCGATCATCGCCTACCTGGACGAAGTCCTGCCCGGGCCGTCCATCACACCGGATAACGCCCACGACCGCGCTCGCACTCACATGGCCCAAGGCATCTACGATGCCTATGGCTATGGCAACCTGGTGCAAGTGTTCGGCTACCATCTTTTTCCTGACTTCATTGGCGGTCAGAATGAAGAGGCGCGCCGCAAAGGGATCGAACATTCGAAACGGGTGTTGCGCGAGCTGATGAAAATAAAAGGCACCGATCCATATATCGCCGGTCTTGAACCCAGTATCGGTGACTTTTACCTCGCACCGGGCTGCGCCTACATCGCGATGACGCCGGATGCGCCACAGGTGTTTTCGGTGGACGGTTTCGACGGATGGTGGAAACGTATGCAGTCTCTGCCAAGCTACAAGGCCACGCAGCCGAAATAAGCCTCAACCTCACTCACTTGCGTAGACAGGAGCCACCATGAGCGTAACCACCCAATGGATCGAGATCGACAGCGACGAAGGCACCTTCGGCGCTTACCTGGCGATTCCGCATACTCGCAAAGGTCCGGGGATCGTGCTGATCCAGGAGATCTTCGGCGTGAATGAACACATCCGCTCGGTGGCGGAGCAATACGCCGCCGATGGTTACCTGGTGATTGCGCCGGACCTGTTCTGGCGCAACGGCCACCGTATCGAACTGGGTTACGACGAAGCGGGCTGGAAACGCGCCGTCGAGCTGATGAACGCCACCGACATCGATAAGGCGCAGGACGACATCAAACTGGCCATCGAAGCGCTCGATGCGCAACCAGGCCTGGACGGCGGCATCGCTTCCATCGGTTATTGCTTCGGCGGCTTGCTGTCCTACCTCACCGCCACTAACGGCCTGGTGGATGTGGCCATCGCCTACTACGGTGGCGGCATCCAGAACCACCTGGACCGCGCCGATGAAATCGAGGTGCCGTTGCTGATGCACTTCGGTGAACAGGACAGCCACATTCCCCTGGAAGCGGTGGAGAAAATCGCCGAGCGTTTCGACAACAACGACAATGTGGAAATCGTCGTGTACCCGGAGGCCGAGCATGGCTTCAACTGCTCGCATCGCGACAGTTACAACCAGCGTGCAGCGGCTGAGGCCCATGGCAATACGTTGATCTTTCTGGGGCAGGAGTTGTAAAAACCGACGCCTATGCAAAAGGCACCTTCATCAAGCGATGAAGGTGCCTTTTTTCTGTGCCCATGATCGCCCCATCGGGCAAGTCGGGTCGCCACATCTTTCAGGTCTGGCAAACACCGTATGACCGGCATTGGCGGTTCGGCCCTTATCGATGCGTTGAATTACGCGAAGTTCTAGCCAGAAGTCATGGAGCAAAATCCAATGATAAAACTTCAAGCCGTTGTTAAGAGGGGCAATGCGATTGGAACCGTTTTACGGCCACACAGGCATGAGGATGGACATTACGTGGTCAGCATGACTCGATTCGAGAAGGACTATATCCGTGTCGCAAACCCGGATGAACTGCCTCTCTGGGTCGACAAAGGCTACAGCCTGCGAATGAGCAATCCTCATGTTTCCAATCACCGGTCACCCAGCCTTATTAGCCCTGCCTCAATCGAGATGCTCAGTGAAGGCACTTCGGGGGCTGATGGGGGTGCGCAACCGGTGTCCGGCACGTCATCATTAAAAATACTCGTTATGGGGTTAGGGGTCGTTGTGGTCATTGCAACCCTTCTCTACCTCTTCTGAGAAAGCTGCGTCACTCCTTCGCAAGGCGATATTCGACGTGGTTAGTGCCCCCTACTTCGCCGAACCATTATGCGGTTTATAAAACCGGAACATCCCGATTTCAGCGGTTTTGATGTACTCCTTGGCCCAGTCCGGTTTCACCGTGCGGTCATGAAAATACATCGCGCCACCGGTGCGATCCGGGAGCTGCTTGTTCAGCGCCTTGCGCGCGATTTCCTTGGCCAGGGCATATTGCGTCTCTTCCTGGACGGTGTCCGGGCGCCCGTCACACCACCACGAAAACTGGCAGCTCTTGGTCTCTGAACCTTGCTTGACCACCGCGCACACGGTGTCGGGGAAACCAGCGTGGCCGAGGCGGTTCATGACCACGTTGGCGACGGCGGCCATGTCGTCGGTGTCCTTGCCTTTGGCCTCCCAGTAGATGGAGCGGGCCATGCAGGTTATTGCATCGTCCAGCGGAGACTTGCCGGCGGGATCGACGGCCTGGACTTCGGATTGGGTGATCGCCTCGGATTTAGGCACCGGTACATCGGCGCTCTTGTCCGCGGCTTTTTGCTCAAGCACCTGAGCCTTGTCTTCAGCCACTTCTTTTTTTTGCTGCTGGTCGTCGGCAATAACCTGGCCTGCGACAAGGGTAACCACGAGAAACGCAACGGACCATTTGAAGGACATGATGGAGACACTCTGTTTGGCGTCGAGGGAAGCGCCCGTTTGGCGACTTGGCTTCAGTGTAGTAGCCAAATCATGTCAACCGCCGGACAACAAAGCGCAAAAAGGCATTGCGCGGCATGGGGTGGAATCGCGCATGATGGGCGCAGTCAATTCAAGGGAGATTTCCATGCGCGTCCTGTCATCCGCTCTGCGTTTTGCCGTGTTGCCACTGGGGTTGGTGTTCGCCGCCACTGCTGTGGCCAGCGAAGAAACGCAATTGGTCGAGTCGATCAACGTTTACCGCAGCCAGGTACAGCGTTGCGCCGGTCAGGCGTCATCGGTGTTGCCGCCGCTGACGAGCGATTCGCGCCTGAACCTGTCACCCAGCGGAGCTGTCGACTTGCAGCAGGCCATGGCTCAAGCGTCGTACCCGATGACCAACGTGCAAGCGATTATGTTGTCCGGACCGCGTGATGCACAGTCCGCCATGACGGCGATCAAGGAGAGCTTCTGCCAGGTCGTGCTGAACCCGCAATTCATCGACGTCGGTGTCAGCCACCAGGGTCGCGACTGGCGCATTGTGCTCGCGCGACCGCAATTGACCGCGCGCATGGGTGACGCCGCGGCTGAGGGCCAGAAGTTGCTGGGCTTGCTCAATACCGCCCGCGCCCAACCGCGCCAATGCGGCGGCCAACCGTTTGCCGCGACCACGCCGCTGGCCTGGAATGCGACGTTGGCGGCCGCGGCCGAAGCGCATACCCGGGCCATGGCGAATAACAATTTCTTCGACCACAAGGACCAGGACGGTCGCACACCGGGGGATCGCGCTGAACTGGCGGGATACACCTATCAGGAAATCGGCGAGAACATCGCTGCCGGGCAAGACACCCCGCGCAAGGTCGTCGATGGCTGGCTGGCCAGCCCCGGGCATTGCGCCAATCTGATGAACCCACAGTTCCGCGAACTGGGCGCGGCCTATGCGGTTGATCCAAAGAGTGACGCCGGGATTTACTGGACAGCCATGTTTGGTACGCAATAAAGGCGATGGTCAGAGCGGTGGTTCACCGCTCTTACAACGTGTGCTGGCGGTTACCGATGTCTTTGGCTTTTTCAACTGCCCAGGCCAAAGCGTCCTCCATGTCCAACAGATGCGGACGCGGGTCATTGTCCTCTTTTATGACCGAGCCATCCGGCCGGTAAACACCGATGAACATCTTCAGGGAGCCGTCCCTCAATATCTCGGCTTTCACGTCGATCCTGCATCCGTTGGATAGCGTTTCCTTGTGTTCCTCATGGCGTTCAGTCATCGCTGTCTCCCTCTCGTGGTGAATGGATCGGGCCAGAGCATTGGACGCGAAAGCCCTGATTCGGGGCTCGCGCCGTCATTCTTTCTGAGCGTAGTAGAAGATCGGCCGGGTCAGGACTGGCCACTGATACAAGGTATTAACGCCGACAAACCTCACAGGACAGCGGCGTAATGCCACCTATACTCCATGCCACCAACCCCGTCCGGGGCCTGCACTACCAACAATAAAAAGCAGAGGTGGAACATGGTCTGGCAGCAAATCTACGATCCCTTTGGTAACCCGGTGCTTTCAACCATCATGGCGGCGGTGCCGGTGGTGGTGATGCTGGCATCCCTGGCGTTTTTCCATATCAAGGCGCATCTGGCAGCCTTGCTGGCCCTTGGCTCGGCGCTGTTGATTGCCATTTTTGCCTTCGGCATGCCCGCGGACATGGCCGGCTCGGCGGCACTCTACGGCGCCGCCAACGGCCTGCTGCCGATTGGCTGGATTGTCCTCAACATCATCTTCCTGCACCGGCTGACCACCGAAAACGGTTCGTTCAAAGTGCTGCAGGATTCCCTTGCGCGCATCACCGACGATCGACGCCTGCAACTGCTGCTGATCGCCTTCTGCTTCGGCGCCTTCTTTGAAGGGGCTGCCGGGTTCGGCACGCCGGTGGCGGTGACCGGGGCGATTCTGATCGGCTTGGGCTTCTCGCCGCTGGCCGCCTCAGGCCTGGCGCTGATCGCCAACACCGCGCCCGTGGCGTTTGGTGCACTGGGCACGCCCATCATCACCTTGGCCAAGGTCACCGGCCTGGATGAAATGGAGCTGTCGATGATGGTCGGCCGGCAGTTGCCGTTCTTCTCGGTGCTCGTGCCGTTCTGGTTGATCTGGGCCTTTGCCGGCTGGCGCAAAATGCTGGAAATCTGGCCGGCCATTCTGGTAGCCGGGGTCAGTTTCGCCGTGCCGCAGTTTCTGGTGTCCAACTACCACGGGCCGATGCTGGTGGACGTGATCGCCGCGCTGATCTCCATGGCGTGCCTGACCGGTTTCCTCAAGGTCTGGAAACCGGCCACGATCCACACCTCGGCGGCCTTGACTGGGCATGTCGACAACTCGAAGATCGACGAGGAGCATCAGCAAAAACCCGAGGCCAGCGGGACCTTCGCCAGTGATGCCAAACCGGCGGTGATGCGCGCCTGGATGCCGTGGATCATCCTCACCGTGTTTGTGTTCGCCTGGGGCACCCAGGGCTTCAAGAACATGTTCGATACCCGCCCGGCAATCGATCCGGCCACCAATTCGGCCAAGCTCGACCCTCAGGGCAAACCGGTGCGCGAAGCCAACCCGATCTTCGCCCCGATCGTGACCTTCACCACCATTCATCAGCAAATCGAAAAGGTGCCGCCCGTGGTGCCCGCGGCAAAAACCGAGGAAGCGGTCTACAAATTCACCTGGTTCACCAGCACCGGCAGCGGCATCCTCCTGGCGGCCATCGTCGGCGGCCTGCTGATGGGCTATTCCATCCCGCAACTGGCCCGCCAATACCTGCGAACGCTGTGGGTGGTGCGTTACTCACTCATCACCATCGTGGCCATGCTTGCGCTCGGTTTCCTCACGCGCTACTCGGGCCTCGACGCCACCATGGGCCTGGCCTTCGCCGCGACCGGCATCTTCTACCCCATGTTCGGCACCCTCCTGGGCTGGCTCGGCGTGGCGTTGACCGGCTCCGACACCGCCTCCAACGTGCTGTTCGGCGGCTTGCAACGAGTGACCGCCGAGCAACTGGGCATCAGCCCGGTGCTGATGGCCGCAGCCAACAGTTCCGGTGGGGTCATGGGCAAAATGGTCGACGCCCAGTCGATCGTGGTCGCGTCCACGGCGACTCGCTGGTACGGGCATGAAGGGGAGATTCTGCGATATGTGTTCTTCCACTCGATTGTGCTGGCGATCTTGGTCGGTGGGTTGGTGACGTTGCAGGCTTATGTGGCGCCGTTCAGCAGTATGGTGGTGGGCGGACACTAGACGTCAAAAGGTCCCAGACCCGGGCGAGTCGCCCGGGTCAGGGCTTGATAACGCGCGGATCAAGTCAGACGGCCGCCCGACATCAACCCCTCGGTCAGCAACGACACCAACGGCTGCACCAGATGCTGAGTCCGAACATCATCACCAATCACCGCCACCTCGGTGCTGGGTAAAGTCGGCAACTTCTGCGACGGTTCCAGTATGCGCATCCCTTCCTGCAAAAATGACGTTCCCAACGCCGTAATCCCCAACCCCCCCGCAACCGCCGCCTGCACCCCCATCAAATTGCTGGCCAGGCACGCGGATGCCCATTCCCGCCCGACCGTGGCCAGGGCTTCGATCATGATGGCGCGGTACGCACAGGGCGGCCGCATCATCACCAACCGCACCGGTTTCGACGATTCGATTTGGTAATCCTTCGCGGCAATCCACACCAGCGGCTCACGCCAGATGACTCGGCCTCGCGTGGTGCCGGAGCTGAATTTTCGCTTGGAAATAACCACGTCCAGTAGCCCGGCTTCGTAGTCGGTGAGCAGGTCGTCGCTCAAGCCTGTGGTGAGTTCGAGTTGAATGTCTGGATACAACTGGGTGAAGCGCGACAGCAGCTTGGGCAGCTGGGTCGGCACGAGGTTTTCCGAGATCCCCAGGCGCAGCAGGGTGACGGTCGCCGGCGCCTTGATGTCCCGCATGAAGGTGTCGAAATGCACCATCATTCGGCGTGCGCCTGCCAGCAGTCGCTCGCCGTCCGGGGTCAGGGTCAGGGCGCGGCTGGTGCGTTCGAAGACACGAAAACCAAGCACCTCCTCCAGCCGGATGATCTTCTGGCTCACTGCCGATTGCGACCGCGCGATCACCTCGGCAGCAGCAGTGAAACTGCCGGTCTCCGCCACGGCGATAAACGCCCGAAGCAGGTCGATCTCAAGGTCGCTGGCTTGCATGATGGATTCGCCTTTCTACTGAATGCCATTAAATTTATGCGTTTGTGTTCTAGATAGCAATTGCCGAACATCGTACTCAATCCAATACGAGGCGTTCGAAAATGGCAGTCAATAAAGCAGTAGATATTGTTGAAAGTTTCTGGCGCGAAGTCTGGCAAGCCAAGGACCCGCAAGCCGCAGCGCGCTTTGTAGCCGAAGACTTTGTGATCACGTCTGGCGGGATGGATATCGTCGGCCGCGATGCCTTTATTCAATGGATCGGTGTCTTTCTGTCGAAGATCGAAGACTTCGAATTCAGCAGTATCGAGACGTTTCAGAACGCCGAAGGCACTCGCGTCGCTTCCCGCTGGAAACTGGCCGGAAAGAACCAGGGCTTTATTGGTGGCCGCACGTGTAACAGCCCCTTTGAAATGCTCGGCACTGCGGTCTGGGAAGTTCGACCGGACGGGCTGCTGGCGCATAACTGGGTTGAGCGTAATTCGCTGGAAGTTCATCGCGATTTGATCGGGCTCTGAGTAGCCAAGTTGAAGTGAAACATGAAGCCCGCAACTTTTTTCATATTGCTTCTGCAGATCCTGACTCCCCCACACGGTGCGCGTCCACCTGAAATTGTGATGGATGTCAGAAGTCTTCTGCAAGGGTCGGCGTTGCAGTATCCGCCGACCTATATGAAGTAACCGGAGACACACCATGAATACTCGTACTTTGTTCGCCAGTGCTGCTGTTGCCCTGGTAGTACTCACCCATAACGCGTTTGCAGACACGCCCAATGTACCCGCCAAGCCTTATCGCTATGGCATGCCGATCCACGTGGCGAAAGTCATTTCCCTTGAGGAGCCTCGTTCCGCCGATTGCGAAGTGGTCAGCGCCAAACTCACTTATCTGGACACCTCCGGAAATGTCGAGGCCTTTACCTACTTCAAAATGGCCCAGGCCTGTGAAGAGCAAAACTGAATGGGGGGCTGTACAACAAAAGCCGGATTGAACGGAAAGCCAATTGACCCGCTGTTGCATTGCATCAGCGGATCTTTTTTTACGACGAATTAATGAAGATCAGGCGCCGGCCACCAACACCTGCAACAAGCCACCCGCACCACCGCCAGCTCTGGACTGGGTCAACAGCAACAAACAATACGCGGCGATGATGCAGCTTGGTGGTGATCAAATAGTCATATGGGTGATCGTACTAACAGGTCATGATCAGGTCGTGTCCATACGGTTCCATCCTCCCTCAAAAAGTCGTCCAATAGAACCCCGACATTAACTTGCTTAATCTCCCAATATTCAAACTCCCTCAGCTCTCCCTTCCAGTGCATAACCACTTTAGTAGCAGTAGCAGATTTAAAACTGCCCTTATGGCTAGTAGGTGTTTGAACATCGATAGGGGTGTCGACGGTAATATTAGTGAACGAATCTTGTGAGTATGGCATTTCAATAGCTCCATCTATTCATAGAGGCTTCATCCTAAATCGACAACTGTTCAATATCACCTGTAAGAAATGACAGTTGTTTATAACTTTTCGACGTAACACCATTGAAATTATATTAGAAGCAGTCGCGACGCACTCTTCTGAGAAACGAGTTAAGTATGCCTGGCTAATAGCTTGAACGCTTCAACTTCCCCCCCCAATCACCAACCACTCCATCGACTACCCATTCCTGGTTGGCAGCATAACCGCTTTCTCACAACGCGCCCCTGTAGGAGCAAAACTTACTTGCGAAGGACGATAACGCGGCGTCCAGACTAATCACATCACGTACAAGCCCAAACGCCAGACAGCTAGCAGAAACACCAAGCACCGAGAAACCTGTGGTGAGAGAGGTTGCTCCCGCTAGACCGCGCAACGGCCCCAAAAAGGCACCGCTGCACAGCCCAACGTCCGCTACTTACTCACAGAAGACAGCACCTACTTAGGCAGATCGATCTTATCCAACACCCGATTCGCCGTGATCTCCGCCACCATGATGCTGTTGGAAATGCCCAGCAAAGCGTAGCGCGATTCCCCCTCTAAATGATCCACCAACTGATGGACCATCACGTCAACCGACGCCAGTATCTCGACCAAATAAACCGCCAGGGTTTCGACCGTAGTCTCAGGGTCTACGGAAAACAGGGTGCTGCGTGTTCGCGGGGTGGCTTTGATGTCGGCGTTCGATGGAAAGTGGTAATCGAGAGCCCGCTCGGCGGCCTCATTGAGCTTCTTTGAATCGGGTTCGTATGGGGAGGCCGGATCGGTGTCAGGCGGATTTGGTGAAGGCTTTATCATTTGCTGAGTGTCCTAATGGTGTGCCATCCCTCCTGCTGCTAAACGAAGAGGGTGGCAACTGCACGCAGGTTAGCAGACCGGGACACTCAGCAATCCGGCGCGCCCAAGGGCGCCCTACGTACAGCTACCATTAAGTACAGGCAATGAAATACCTGCATAACAGATGCACGTTCAGCCGAGATATCCCGGGCTGCTAAACCCGATCACTGATGGGCAGTGACACGAATCAAGTTACCGAGTGACCCCAAGGCGCACAAGCCGGCGGATTCTGGCGCAGCCGTAGGCAACGGCGCAAGGTTTTGTAGCTTTCAGGACGTAACCTTTGGAGGTTTTAAACAAAAAATCTGCGGCGATGTTTATTGACGTGGCGCGTGCTTCCCACACCAGACGAAACCTCGATAATCGACGAAGCATTTGAGCTGCCGAGTTCGAAAATCATGTAAGCCAAAACGCGATCTGTAGCAGCTGGCGGGGGGATCAGGCGGCCTTATCTGCCAGGCCAGTACGGACCTTCACCGCCGAAGATTGCCCCGCACCGAACACCAACCCCGAAGCAAACACCACCCCAAGAATCACGCCGCCCGCCCCCAGCAACTGCCACACATTGGGCAGCACACCGAGTATCGAGGACACCAGCATGGTGAACACAGGCGCCAGGTTGAAGAAGATCGACGTGCGCGCCGCACCGATCGCATGAATGCCTTTGAACCACAGCAAGTAGGCAATCAACGAACCACAGACCGCCAAGTAGAAAACCGCTCCATGCACAGACAGCGAAGCCGTACTGATCGAGGCCATCGGGCTTTCATAGATGAAGCCCAACACGATCAGGCCAATGACACCGAACAGCATCGAAAACGTGGTGGTTTCCAGCGGTGTCGAGTCTTTGACGAAGCGTCGGGTGCCGACCATGTTGGCTGCCCAGGCGATGCTGCCGGCCAGAATGATCGCGTCGCCGGTCGCCACTTTCAGCCCGAGCAGCACCTGGATATCCCCGCGCGTGATCACCAGTCCCACGCCCAGCAATCCCAGCACCAGCCCGATGGCGCGGCCGCGATCAATGCGTTCGCCTTCCAGCAGCACCGCGAAGATCATGGTCCACAGCGGCGTGGTCGCCAGGATCAGCGCGCCGTTGATGGGCGTGGTGGTTTGCAGGCCGAAGAAGGTCGCGAGGTTGAACGCGGTAAAGCCCAGCAGGCCCAGACCGATAAACGCGGCAAGATTGTTTTTCAGCGTGGTGAGGCGCAACTTGCCCGCTAGGCCGAAAATCAGCAACAGCAACAGGGTAGAAATGGCAAAGCGCTCAATGGACGCGCTGATCGGTGCCATGCTCTTGATGATATAGGCACCGGCATTGAAGTTGGTGCCCCAGAAAAACGTGGCGCCGACGATGCCGGCATACGCGAGAGGCGTTGATTTGGACATGGCTGTTTCCTCGTCAAGTCGTGCGATGAACACGCCGCACACGGCGCGCTTCAGACCTGCTTGTCAGGTGTAGAAGAATTCTTGCAGGCTTGGCGGTGGGGCAAAATTCCCCATTTATTCACCCTTCATGTGAGAAAACGCCCATGTTCGATTGGGAGGATCTTCGCTACTTCATCGTCTTCGCCCACGAGCAGTCGTTGTCGGCGGCGGCGCGCAAGCTCAAGGTCGACCACGCCACCGTGGCGCGGCGCATCAGCGCGCTGGAGAGTTCGCTGAACCTCAAGCTGGTGGACCGGCGCCCTCGTTCCTATGTCATCACCGAGGACGGCGAGCGAATTGCCCAGCTCGGGCAGCGCATGGAAAGCGAGTCCTTCGCGGTGCAACGCTCGGCGCTCGCCGGGCAGGAAAGCTTTACCGGCGAAGTCACCGTCAGTGCCCCGCCCGCCCTGGCCTGCGCGTTGATAGCGCCGCGGATCAAGGCGTTGTGCACCCTGCATCCGCAACTGTCTGTGCAGTTGATCGGCAGTCTCGACAGCGCTTCGTTGTCGCGGCGCGAAGCCGATATTGCCGTGCGCCTGAGCCGCCCCAAGGAGCCGGACCTGGTGGCGCGCAAGGTGGCGACGGTGCAGTTTCACCTGTACGGCTCGGCAGATTACTTGTCCAAGACCGCCCCGGAAGATCTGGCGTTCATCGCTTACGACCAGACCATGGAGCAAACCCCGCAACAGATCTGGCTCAAGCAACAAGCGGGGGATCGGCCGATCCTGCTGCGCAGCAATGATCTGAACATCCAGGCAACCATTGCCCAGGCAGGCGCCGGCGTTGCGGCACTGCCGTACTTCCTTGGCGAGCACTACGGATTGCAAGCGATGGAGACCGTGGGCGCGGGGCTGGCGCGTGAAGTGTGGCTGGTGGTCCACAGCGACATCCGGCACACCCCGTCGGTGCAGGCGGTGATGAGTTTCCTCGCGTCCTGTTTCGAAAACTGAGTCAGTGCGCCAAACGCTGCTTTACTGATTCAGATCCTGAACCAACGGGAAGTGCCCCCATGGAACGTCTCACCGCCAAAGACTTCGCCCCGGAACTGCTGGAGCTCTACGACTACTACGCCCACGGCAAGATCAACCGGCGCGAGTTTCTTGATCGAGCAGCGCTGTTCACCCTGGGCGGTTTGACAGCCAGCGCCCTCCTCGCCTCCCTGAGCCCGAACTACGCGCTCGCCGAGCAGGTTGAATTCACCGACCCGGACATCCTCCCCGAGTACATTTCCTATCCCTCACCCAAGGGCCACGGCAATGTCCGCGGCTATCTGGTGCGCCCGGCCAAAGCCACCGGCAAGGTGCCGGCGGTGTTGGTCGTGCATGAAAACCGTGGGCTCAACCCTTACATCGAGGACGTCGCCCGGCGCGTTGCCAAAGCGGGGTTTATTGCCCTCGCACCCGATGGCCTGAGTTCGGTGGGCGGCTATCCGGGCAACGATGAAAAAGGCAAGGAGTTACAAGCGACTGTCGATCCGGAAAAGCTGATGAATGACTTTTTCGCCGCCATTGACTGGTTGATGAAAAATGACAAGACCACGGGGAAGGTCGGCATCACCGGGTTCTGCTATGGCGGCGGCGTCTCCAATGCGGCGGCGGTGGCCTACCCGGAACTGGCGGCGGCCGTGCCCTTTTATGGCCGTCAGCCAAAGGCTGAGGATGTGCCGAAAATCAAGGCGCCGCTGCTGTTGCATTACGGCGAACTGGACAAGGGCATCAATGAAGGATGGCCGGCGTATGAGAAAGCGTTGAAAGCGTCGGGCAAAACTTACGAGGCATTCATTTACGCAGGCTGCAATCACGGTTTTCATAACGATTCCACGCCTCGCTACGATGAAGCCGCCGCGAAGCTCGCGTGGGACAGGACCGTGGCCTGGTTCAACAAATACCTGGTTTAGGCTGCTGTTTGCAGGTGTGGGCTACACCGTTATCAATTGCTTCGATCTTTTAAATCATGAAGCCGAATTTCTTATTTTTCAGCGGCGAGTTCAGGATGGCGCCACTTCTGATCATTCGGGCGAAAGCTTCATGAACATCAATTTTGCGTTTGCGTGCTTGATCGTGGTGTCGTTTGCGATTGCCCTGGGGCATGGCTGATCGCTCAGGCGTGCGCTTGCACCACTTCGATTCCCAGCTTGCGATAGTCGTCGATGTCGCCTGACGCCACGTGACGCTCGGTAATCAGGGTGTGCAAACGTGAGCACGGCACGACGATGTACGGTTCCACCGCACCCAATTTGTCCGCCGTGGTGACGGCGATCACTTGAGAGGCACTGTCAAACAGCGCCTGCTTCACTGGCACCTCATCAAAATGCAGCGAGCTGATGCCGACCTCCGGATGAATCGCACAAACCCCGGTAAACAGCACGTCAGCCTTGATGCCCTGCAACAAGCGCACGGTCTCGTGACCGCTGACCGACATCGTCGCCAGGTTAAGTTGCCCACCCGCCAGAATCACCTTGATGCCTGGGTATTCCGCGAGGGTAATCGCGGTTAACGGCGATGTGGTGATGGCCGTGATGGAAATAGTCGAAGGCAAGGACCGGGCGATCTGCAGCGTGGTACTCCCCGAATCGAACATCACGATCTGACCATCCCGGACGTGTCGCGCGGCAAGTTGCGCGAGGTGCACTTTCACCTCGTCGGTTTCACCTACCCGAGTGAGGAAATCCTTGCCCGTATCCTTGGGCCGAGGCAGCGCGCCACCGTGCACGCGTTGCACCAGACCGGCGCTGTGCAGCTCCGACAGGTCGCGGCGAATGGTGTCTTCCGAAACGGCGAAATGCTGGCTCAATTCAGAGGCCATGACCTTGCCGTCGCGCTCGAGGATCAGGAGGATTTTTTGCCGGCGCACGGAAGGAAGCTCGGTGGCCGAATGCTGATCTTGCATGTTTATGCCTGAATTTGCGTGTTTGTGCGAGATTAGCCAAACCGTTGCGTAAACACAATCGCGGTTTTGTTTTCTGGCAAACTCCCCGGCGTCTCCCCCAGAGCAGTCAGCCCATGCCCTTCGCCCTTGTCTCAAACGGTTCACTCCTCACGCCTGAGCAGCCCGACGTAACCGTGCCCTGGTGGAGTTTCACCAAGACGGTTCTCGCCGCCGCAGCGTTGTCGCTGGTGCGTGATGGATTGATCGGTCTGGATGAGGGTGTGCCGGAAGGCCCGTTCACGTTGCGTCAACTGCTGCGGCATGAAGCCGGATTGGCGGATTACAGTGAACTCGCCGATTACCACACCGCCGTCGCGCGCCATGAGACACCGTGGTCAGCCGCTGAAATGCTGCAGCGTCTTGATGCGACCAGGTTACGTTATGCACCCGGAGACGGCTGGCGATACTCGAACGTCGGCTACTTGTTCATCGCCAGGCTCATTGCGCGCGTCACCGGGCTGAGACTTGAAGAAGCGCTGACGCAACGCGTGTTTGCCCCGCTCGGTTTATCGCGCATCCGCCTCGCCACGACCCGCGCCGATCTGGCGTACGTCAACATGGGAGCGGCTTCGACTTACGACCCGGGCTGGGTTTATCACGGTTTGCTGGTCGGCCCGCTTGTTGAAGCGGCCCTGTGTCTGGATCGTCTATTGGACGGGCATCTGTTGCCGCAATCACTGCTGCGGGAGATGCAAACGGTACGCACGCTGGGCGGACCGATCGCTGGGCGTCCCTGGGTTGTCCCGGGATACGGCCTCGGTCTGATGCAGGGCACGGTGGAAAGTGGCCTGACCTTGAGTGGTCACACGGGAGTCGGACCGGGCAGCATCATTGCGGTTTACCGCTGCATTGATGGAAACCGCACGGCGAGTTGCGCGGTTTTTGATGAAAGCGGCAACGAAGGGGCTGTGGAGGCCGAGGTCGTGCGCCACCTGATATGCGCGGCACTTGAATAAACCTGAAAATCACCTGACCGCCCATCCTCAAAAAAGGAGCGTTGAGACCTCGATACGTTGAACTCACCAATATCCTGTGGCGAGGGAGCTTGCTCCCGCTGGGGTGCGAAGCGGCCCCAAAATCCGCAACCCGGATCATTCAGATAAACCGCGTGCACTGGATTTACGACGGCTGCGCAGCCGAACGGGAGCAAGCTCCCTTGCCACAGGTACAGAAGCGGTCACACCTCAATGTGTGGAATTCACAAGTAAGTTATTGATCACGTTGAATGTGCATCAGTAACTGGCGACTTGCGCCCCATTACCAGACGTCACCAACGCCTTCAACGACGCATCAAACTGCTTCAACGCATTCACCTGCACCGCATTTTGCTGGTCGATTTGCGCAGCAATTTCCGGGGCAGCTTTGCCATGCACCCACACCGAAGGCATCTGCTGCTCACGTGAGCCTTCAGCCTTGCCGATGTATTGCAGGTTCGAGTCGTAGAACTTGGCGAGGAATCGCGCTTCGACCTGGTTGTTGCGCTTGGACACCAGACGGTTGTAGGTGTCGAGCATCACCACCACATCGGGATGGGCTTGCACCAGGGCGTCGAGATTGTCGTAGACGGTCACCGAAGCAAATTGTTTTTGCAGCGATCCCATCAGCCAGTTGATCGCCCGCTTCGGATCGGAGCTGTTGACGAAGGCGCTGCTGATGCGCGAATCCAGCGCCGGGTTCTTCGCCCCATTCAGCGCGACCGAATGGTACTGCTCAAGGTATTCGATCGTGTTGAGGGTGTTTTCGCTGTAGAGCACGCCCACCGATTGAGTGTGCTGCAAGCTGGCGGGGCTGTCGCCCATCGGCAGGAAATGGCAGGACGGGTCGGCCGCGTAGGCCGGCACGGTGGCGGCAACACTGCCGGTCAATACGGAGACAAGGGCCAGCAAGGTAGAGATTCTCATCGCGCAGGTTCCTTCAGAGGCGACTTTGGTATGACGCTATCCTCCTCTCATGACAAAAAAACAGAACTTGCATTCCTTGATGGTGATTATTGATTAAACGAATGGTTGCGTACCGAGGCGTCAGGCGTGACTCCCTGGGGTGAGAAGTGACGTCGAGTGGATATCTGCGTGAAGCCGATTATGCTTCAAGAAACCTTGCAGCGATGCGAGGCCGTCAACCTGTGTGCATGCTTCGTGCAATCCGTAATCCGACGACATCAGCCCAAGGGCCTGGGTGCGGCAAAGAGGTAACAAGGTACTCCGGCCTATAACAAGAACGACGGAGAAGACTCATGGCCGCAATCGACAACATCTCCACGGGCAGCGCGCCCCAACGCGGTATAACCAAGGAGGAGCGCAAGGTCATTTTTGCCTCGTCCCTGGGCACCGTGTTCGAGTGGTACGACTTCTACCTTTACGGCTCCCTGGCCGCGATCATCGCCAAGCATTTTTTTGCCGGGGTCAATGAGACAACGTCCTTCATCTTTGCGCTGCTCGCGTTCGCTGCAGGTTTCGCGGTGCGTCCCTTCGGCGCCATCGTGTTCGGGCGCCTGGGTGACATGATCGGGCGCAAGCACACGTTCCTCATCACCATTGTGATCATGGGTGTCTCCACCGCCGTCGTCGGTTTTCTGCCCGGCTACGCGACCATTGGCGTGGCGGCGCCGATCATCCTGATCACCTTGCGCCTGTTGCAAGGCCTGGCGCTGGGCGGTGAGTACGGTGGCGCGGCGACCTACGTCGCGGAGCATGCGCCGAAAGGCAAACGCGGTTATTTCACCTCATGGATTCAAACCACCGCGACCCTGGGCCTGTTCCTTTCGCTGCTGGTGATCCTTGCTTGCCGGACGATCCTGGGCAACGAAGCTTTCGAGGCCTGGGGCTGGCGGATTCCGTTTCTGCTGTCGATCCTGCTGCTGATTGTGTCGGTGTACATCCGCTTGCAGCTCAGCGAATCACCGGTATTCGTGAAAATGAAGGCTGAGGGCAAGTCTTCCAAGGCGCCGCTGACCGAATCCTTCGCCCGCTGGGATAACCTGAAAATCGTGATCATGGCCCTGCTCGGCGGTACGGCCGGCCAAGCCGTCGTCTGGTACACCGGGCAGTTTTACGCGCTGTTCTTCCTGCTGCAGACACTGAAGATCGACGCGCAGACGGCTAACCTGCTGATTGCTGGCTCGCTGCTGATCGGCACGCCGTTCTTCGTCATCTTCGGCAGCCTGTCCGACCGTATCGGCCGCAAAGGCATCATCATGGCCGGCTGCATCCTCGCAGCATTGACCTACTTCCCGATCTTCCATGCGTTGACTCAGTACGGTAACCCCGACGTATTCATCGCGCAGGAGAAGAACCCGGTCACGGTGATCGCCGATCCCGACCAGTGCTCGTTCCAGTTCGACCCGGTCGGCAAGGCCAAATTCACCAGTTCCTGCGACCTCGCCAAGACCGTGCTGGCCAAACGGGCCATCCCCTACAAGAACGAAAAGGCTGAACCGGGCACGGTCGCGCAGGTGCGCATCGGCGATAAAGTGCTTCAGAGTTTCGAGGGCACCGGCATGCCGGCCGCCGACTTCAAGGCCAAGAACGACGCGTTCACCGCCACTCTCGGCACCGCCCTCAAAGAAGCCGGTTACCCCGAGAAAGCCGACCCGGCCAAGACCAACTACCCGATGGTGCTGTTGCTTCTGACCATCCTCGTGATCTACGTGACCATGGTCTACGGTCCGATTGCCGCCTGGCTGGTGGAACTGTTCCCGGCGCGCATCCGCTACACCTCGATGTCGCTGCCCTACCACATCGGCAACGGCTGGTTCGGCGGCTTCCTGCCGACGGTGGCGTTCGCCATGGTCGCGGCCACGGGTGATATCTACTACGGCCTCTGGTACCCGATTGTCATCGCCGTGATGACCGCCGTCCTGGGCATATTCTTCATGCCGGAAACCAAGGATCGGGAGATTCATCACACATAAAACGGACACCTGCCCTCTCGTGAGCGAGAGGGCAGCCCTTTTTACTGCGTGCTGATGGATTAAATGCCGTCGCGGCTCAAAAACGAATTGAACCCCACGCCTCATCGTGTTTTCGAAACTCCATAAGCGCCGATCTTTGATCACGAGCAGCGCCATTGGAGAGGAATTCCCGATGAACCGTAGACTGCTGTTTCTGTTCGCCAGCCTGAGCCCTACGCTGGTATTCGCTGAAGGCTGTGACGTCCTGACCCGATCCCAAAGCCCTTCCATTCCGGTGGTCGAGTCCCATAGTTGCTATGAGTACGAAGGCATGCCGGTAAATGCCATCGATTGGTCATGCAGCAACGAGAGCAAGGACATGCTCACCAGCACCAAGAAAAAAGTCGACCAGTGCGACGATCATTATCAGGCCTCCTGCATCGCGACCCTGACCCAGGAATCCCTGGCCAACCCTCACTCCACCAGCAAGGACAAGAACAGCAAGTCGCTGAACATCCCCGACAACGCCCAGGTCACCACGTATTACTACGGTGCGGAACACTTGGCCCAATCGAAGACTGATTGCGAATCGGGCGGTGGACACTGGAAAGCGAAATGATGCCACTGGCTGATACGTCGCCGTTACATCGCACGATTCGCTGTATCCGCGGTGTTACCTTACCGACCGTGTTGTCACTTCTGCGGTGCCCGGCGGGCCAATAGAGTATTGGCTTCGGTGTGTTGGCCGGGTCGAGAACGTCTTGACCCGACTGTCCGCCGATCCCCCCATCACGGAAGAGGTGACACCATGAGTTTCGTAACCGTTGAAAAAAACCAGAGCAGCGCCCCGTCGGAAGCCGATATGAAAAAGGCCATGACTGAATCTGGCGGCGAACCCGGGGATGTCACCGGGACCAACGCGGCCCGGAAGCTGACTTACATCGGCACGGTCAATCACACCGTATATGAGAACAAGCTGATCGAGATTGCCAAGGGCAAACGAACCAGTTGGAACTTCGTCTGGGCCGACGCGAAGGTGAGTAGCCCGACTGCATGAAGCCACGGTGGGGCGGTCGCACGGCCGCTCCGCTGTTTCAACTCACAGATTCCCTTGATACAACCCGGTTACGCTGGCTGTTACCTTGCTGGTTTAACCGCCCTCCCCGCTGTAACGCCAAGACACTTCGCCGCCCTGAATCCTGCGCCTACTGTGAAGCCGTCAATGTGTTTAGAGGGTGCTGCCCGATCACTTGTCGGATTCGCTGCCCGCTGCCCATTGATTGCCCAACACAACCAAGGAAGAGGAAAGCCATGAGTAAGTCGAGCGCTGTAAGCAAGCAAGCTCTGCAACTTCACAATGATGTGCAAGAGGCCCTCAAGTCGTTCCAGAGCATTGCCCCCACGGCTCTGAAAACGTCGGACTACTGCAAGGTGTTGACGTCAACCCTGGCAGCCACGCAAAAGTCCGTCACGATCGAGATCGCAGCCGATGACCTGACCCTTCTCAAGCAGTCAGGCTACAAGCTGTGCTTCGCCAAGAAAGTCGGCAACGAAGCCTATAACGTTGTCTGGCAGTCCTATGACAAGTACCTGAGCAACAACGGCTTCAGCTGGACCCCGCAATACCAACTGTTCGGGTCCAATACTTTTCAGGCTGACGTGACGGTGAAGGTGTCGACCAACATCGTCACGATCGGCCTGGGGCAACAATCGATACTCAGCCCGGAAGGCTTGCTGGGCCAGGCGGTAACCGGCGGCCCAGACATATCCATTACCCTGGATAACGAATACGGTCCGATCCACCCCGGCATCAACCAGTTGTCAGTCGGCATCGACGGCACGCAGGTCAGCACGCCGATCTACGTCGCCACCAACCAGGTGGTTACCGGCAACACTGTTTTGACCCCTGTCGAGACCATTCTCGTGTGGTTCGAGCAGAACGTGCAGACCAGCACCATGTTCAGCACGTCGCGGTCCAAGGCCATCGAAATCGACCTGACTGTCGCTAACGCAGCAACCCGTCTCTACGAAGGCGGTGCATGGAAAACCGTGTAATCGTCGCACCGGGGGCAACCTCGCGGTTGCCCCTTCCTCTCAAGAAACATCACCGCTTCCCCGGGCGAAATAGCCCGTCAACGACCGACAGATGGACTCCGCCAGATCTTCCTGGGTCGCGATGCCGTAAGGTTGATTGCGATCGAACTGCTCGGACCAGCGGATCCGCCCCTGTGCGACATCAATCAGGCGCACCGATGCCCGGACTCGGCTCGGTTCCACCCGCACGCTGCCCTCAAGGGAATAGTTACCGCGCCCGGCACGCACAACGTCCAGTGCCTTGACACTGGAGCGTGACACTTTCATCAACACGTGGTTGCCATGGCTTTGCGTCTGCTCGAACGACTCGAAAAGCCGGCAGCTCAATTCTTCAGACAAGCCCTTGGTGAAGTCATCGCCGTCACGAGTAATGCAGGTAAACGGCTGAATCTGCAAAACAGGATGGCGCATCGAGATGGTTTTGGGTCTGATCCGCTGGTAAGCCAGCCGATAACAACCGGCCGGAATGCTCAGGCGTACCGGGTCTTGCTGCCCGAGGGTGGCGTAATGGATCGCGAGTTTGCGCCGCAACCGGCCCACCTGCACGCGCACCACCGGATCGTCTCCGGTGCAATAAACAGCCGGGTCACGGCGAAACACGGCGATGCCGATGGCATGCTCGGTGAGTGGGATAGTGGAAAACTGAAGATCGTGATCGACCAGGAAACGCAGCAAACTGCCCATGCGCCTGGACTTGGCAAACACCGGACTGGCCAGCAACAGCGCCAGCACCCGCTCTGTCTCTTCGTGATCGAGTGGCTCGTGAACGCCCTCGGCACTTGAATGGCCTACGTGCTTGATTACCATTGCCTGCCTCCGTGCAGGTTACCGACAATCGCTCGCCACCCCTGTAGAAGTGGATATTGATACTGAAGTCGTACTCCATGGCCACGCTCAACGCCCGATCCCGTAAAGGCTCGGACGCTGCAACGTCGAAGCTTAGCAGTGGTTACGCAATGGCGAAGATATTGTGCTGATCGCGGCGTTTGCCCGGGTAATCAGCAGCAACGCGTGGTGCATTGCTTGCCGCCGTAGCGGGCTTCCTGACGCTCGCGAAGAAACGTCGAATGGCTCATCACCGGTTCTTCGGGGTGTTTGAGCGCCATCTGGGCGACATAGTTGTCGTAATCAGGGACGCCGACCATCAAACGCGCGCTCTGGCTGAGGAAGCGGGCGGCTTGCTGCAGTTTACGGATCATGGCAACGCTCTCATTGTGAGGGGGGACAGGGCCATGAAAGCGCACTTTTGTATCTGGAATGTGTCCGTTCGGCCGAGATATGTATCGGAACCTGTAGGAGCCAGGCTTGCCGGCGAAGGCGTACTTGAGAGCGCCTTCGCCGGCAAGCCTGGCTCCTACAGGTCCGACGTTGATCCGTAGTTTTCTGCAGCTTCTGATGCTGTACCAAAACCACCCCTCGTCCAACAATGAGCGAAACACGGCCACAGTTTGTTAATATCCACGCGCTTTTTTCGTCTGACTCATCAGGCGCTACAGATTTCCCGTCGCAACACAGGAATGCTTTTCCATGAGTACGTTGTTTACCCGCCGCACGGTCCTGCGCGGTATGGGCTTGTTGAGTCTTGGCCTGCTCGCCGGCTGCGATGACAGCTCCAGGCTGTCGTTCAAGTACGGCAAGGACCTCAGCGACAAGATCATGGGGCGTACCTTCAAGCTCAAAGACGCCCAGGGCGAAACGAAGATGCTCACCAGTTATCGCGGCCTGATGCCGATGGTGTTCTTCGGTTTCACCCAATGCCCGGCGGTCTGCCCCACGACCCTGGCCCGCGCGGCACAGGCCAAGAAACTGATGGGCCGAGACGGCGAGAAGCTGCAGGTGATCTTCATCACCCTCGACCCGGAACGCGACACGCCGCAAATGCTCGACGCCTACGTCAAGACGTTCGACCCGAGCTTCGAGGCGCTGCATGGCACGCTGGAAGAAACCGCCGCCACCGCCAAGGAGTTCGGCGTGTTCTTCGAAAAGATCCCGAGCGGTTCGACCTACACCCTTTCCCACACCGCGACCAGCTACGTCTTCGACTCCCGGGGCAACTTGCGCCTGGGGCTGTCCGCGTCCCTTACGGCTCAAGAGTGCGCAGAAGACCTGCTCACCGTCATGGAAGTCTGCTGATGAATTCGATCCACGCCAACACCGCTTTCTCGCGACGCGTCAAACAACTGGTCCTGGGGTGCGCCCTGATCGGCATGGCCTGGCAGGTATCGGCGCAAACCAGAGTGGACGACGCCTGGGTCCGCGCAACCGTTGCCGGCCAGCCATCGACCGGCGGCTTCATGACCCTGCAAGCCGACAGCGACAGCAAGCTGCTCAGCGTGCAATCGCCTGTCGCCAAAACCGTACAGATTCACCAATCCAGCATGAAAGATGATGTGATGAGCATGCGTCAGGTCGAGTCTGTCGAGCTGCCGGCCGGCAAACCGGTGAACTTTGATCCCCACGGCTATCACGTGATGCTGATGGACCTGACGGCGCAGGTGAAGGAAGGCGATAAAGTCCCGTTGATCCTGACCGTGGAAAACGCCAAGGGCGAGAAAGAGACGATTAAGGTGGAAGCCGAGGCCCGGGCACTCGGCATGGCTGATCACAGCAAGATGCATTAACGGTCGGGGTTTCTCGGGGCGAGCGGCTCTTATTTGACGAGTCGCTTCTCCTTGGAAGGCCGGTAGCCGAAATACGAGCTATAGCACTTGCTGAAATGGCTCGGCGACACAAAGCCACACGCCACCAGCACGTCCACCTGGGACAGCTCCGTATGCTGGAGCAGCCGTCGCGCTTCGGTAATTCGCAGTTCCATGTAATACCGTTGCGGTGTCGTGCCCAGTTGCTCCTTGAACAACCGTTCGAGCTGTCGACGAGAACGACCCGCGTAGACCGCCAGTTGCTCCAGCTCCAGCGGCTCTTCGAGGTTGGCGTCCATCAGCTTCACCACCTCGCGCAATGGCGCGCTCACACAGACATTTTCCGTAGGCTTGATGCGCCGGTAGCGCGACTCCTCGAACGCCAGGATGTCCTCGATCCCCTCGACAAGCGCTTTGCCGTAAAGGCCTTTGATCCAGTCCAGCGCCATGTGGAAGGCCCCGGACGGGCTCGAAGCCGTCAGCCGGTCTCGATCAATGATGTAGGGCTCGCTGCTGACCTGCGTGGCCTTGCAGAAATCCGCCAGCGCCGGGCGATGCTCCGGGTGAATCGCGCAACGGTAACCGTCCAGCAGACCGGCCTTCCCCAAAAACCATGCACCATTCCACAGCCCGGCCAGGCTGACGCCCTGGTCCGACGCCGTGCGCAACAGACTGATCAAGCCTTCGCTGGCCTTGAGTTCTGTCCGGTAGCCACCGCAGATCACCAGCAGGTCCAGCGCTTTGACCGCTGCGCAATCGATACGGGCATCGGGCCGAATGACCAGGCCCAGATCGCTGACGACCTCGCCATCGTTCAAACCAAAGGTGCGAGAAGAGAACGAGTCGGGTCGTAGCAGATTGGCCGTGACGACCGTATCCAGCGCCTGGGTGAACGCCGGCAGCGAGAAATGTTCGAGCAGCAGAAAGCCTGCGCGGACCGTTTGCCGGGTCCCATCAGGGTGTTCATTGAGATAGCGAAGGTTTTTGCCCTTCATGCCTCCGCTGAATTGGCGTCGTTCGATCAATGCTCGATCCACTCCATTACATTACCCAACCGGTTGTATGGTGCGCTGATAAAGCGCCATGTTAACCCGTGGCGCCTCTTCGGCGTATCCACCCGAGCGCCAGACGGCGCTCTGCCTCAGTTATTTATACTCAAATGCCAGCTTAATAATATTTTACCGATACCAGGGTCATCCCTAGTCTTGAGCCCAAGAAATGGCGGGTCGTTCGCGACCTCACTCCAACTTCGAAGGGTATTGAGATGACCACCGAAAAAATAAAAACAGATACGCTGATAGTTGGCGCCGGTCAGGCTGGCGTGGCCATGAGTGAACACTTGAGCAAACTCGGGGTGCCGCACCTGGTGCTGGAGCGCAGCCGCATTGCCGAGCGTTGGCGCACCGGGCGCTGGGATTCGCTGGTGGCCAATGGTCCGGCGTGGCATGACCGGTTCCCGGGTCTTGATTTCGACGACCTCAGCCCCGACGAATTTGCCCCGAAAGAACGCGTCGCCGATTACTTCGAAGCCTACGCCAGGAAATTCAACGCGCCGATCCGCACCGGCGTCGACGTGCTGAAAGTCGAGCGCAATGTCGGTCGCCCGGGCTTCACCATTGAAACCTCTGAAGGCGTGATCGAGGCCAACCGCGTGGTGGCGGCCACCGGGCCTTTCCAGCGGCCGGTCATTCCGCCGATTGCGCCGAAAGATCAGCCTTTCATGCAGATCCACTCGGCCGACTACCGCAACCCGGCGCAACTGCCTGAAGGCGCGGTGCTGGTGGTCGGCGCGGGTTCGTCCGGCGTGCAGATTGCCGATGAATTGCAGCGTGCTGGGAAGAAGGTTTACCTCTCCGTCGGCGCCCACGACCGCCCTCCTCGCGCTTACCGCAACCGTGATTTCTGCTGGTGGCTGGGTGTGCTGGGCGAGTGGGATCAGGCGGCGATGAAACCGGGACGGGAGCACGTGACCATCGCGGTCAGCGGTGCCCATGGCGGGCGCACGGTGGACTTCCGTGGACTCGCCCATCGCGGCATGACGCTGGTGGGGCTGACTCAATCGTTCAACGGTAGCGTAGCGACGTTCCAGCCAAACCTGGCCGACAACCTGGCGCGTGGCGATGAGAACTATCTGGCGCTGCTGAATGCCGCCGATGCCTACATCGAACGCAATGGCCTGGACCTGCCGGAAGAACCTGAAGCCCGCCACGTGTTCCCGGATCCCGAATGCGTGACCCATCCGATTCTTGAACTCGACCTGACCAAGGTCGGCGTCACCTCGATCATCTGGGCCACCGGTTTCGCCACGGATTACAGCTGGCTCAAGGTCGATGCCTTCGACGACAACGGCAAGCCCCAGCATCAGCGCGGCGTGTCGAGCGAGGCTGGCGTGTATTTCCTCGGCCTGCCGTGGCAGTCGCGTCGCGGCTCGTCGTTCATCTGGGGTGTCTGGCACGACGCCAAGTACGTGGCAGATCACATCGCCATTCAGCGCTCTTATCTCGACTACCACGATGCGGCGCAACGCGAGGCTGAACAGGCCCCGGTCGCCCTCAAAACCACGGTCAGTGCCTAAGCCTTTTTCTGTCAGGAGCTAAAAATGTCCACGCCAACCCATACCCGTATTCGCATGTTCAACACCAAGGAAACCTACCCGAACCAGAGCCTGGACAATGACCTGTGCCAGGCGGTCCGGGCCGGCAATACCGTTTATGTTCGCGGCCAGGTCGGAACGGATTTCGAGGGCCGGCTGGTGGGTCTGGGTGACCCGCGTGCGCAGGCCGAGCAGGCCATGCGCAACGTCAAGCAGTTGCTGGAAGAGGCAGGCAGCGACCTCAGCCACATTGTGAAAACCACGACTTATCTGATTGACCCGCGGTATCGCGAGCCGGTGTATCAGGAAGTGGGCAAGTGGCTCAAAGGCGTGTTTCCGATTTCGACCGGGCTGGTGGTGTCGGCGCTGGGGCAGCCGCAGTGGTTGATGGAGATTGATGTGATTGCGGTGATTCCTGAGTAAGCCGTTAGACCGAGTCGCGGCCTTCGCGAGCAAGCTTCGCTCCTACGGTAGATCTCGATTTCATGCACGTCCCCGATCATCTGCAGGAGCGAAGCCTGCTCGCGATGAGGCCCCCACAACACCTATTTCTCCAAGGCAAACCAAGGAGCTAAACCCATGACCTTCTCCATCGCCGCCCGATGCCCCGAAACCGGTCAGTTCGGCATTGCGATCAGTTCCTCCAGCATCGCCGTCGGCGCCCGTTGCCCCTGGCTGTTACCGGGTGTCGGCGCCGTCTCCACACAAAACATCACCTTGCCGTCGTTAGGCCCGGAAGTGCTCGCCCTGATGGAACAAGGCCTGGCGCCGGCCGAGGCGCTGGACAAAGTCCTGACCCGCAACGGTTACAGCCAATACCGTCAGATTACCGCCATCGACCACCTCGGCCAGACCGCGCATTTCAGCGGCGCGCAAACCCTCGGTAACCACAACGCCGTGTCCGGTGAACAATGCGTCGCCGCCGGCAACATGCTTGCCGACCGTTCGGTCATCGAGGCCATGGTCCAAGCGTTCGAACACGGCGAAGGACAACTCGCCGACCGCTTGCTCGCTGCCATGAAAGCGGCCATCGCCGCCGGTGGCGAAGCCGGGCCGGTGCATTCGGCGGCGATGGTGGTGGTCGGCGAACTGACCTGGCCGATCATCAACCTGCGGGTCGATTGGGCGGACGAAAATCCCATCGGCCAGCTGGAAAAACTCTGGGACGCTTATCGCCCGCAAGTTCAGGACTACATCGACCGCGCCCTCGCCCCCGACAAGTCCCCCGGCTACGGCGTCGCCGGAGACGACCGATGAGCAGCCGTGATTTGCTGGAAACCCTGGTGGCGTTCGACACCACCAGCCGCGAATCCAACCTGCACCTGATCGAGTTCATCCGCGACTACCTCGAGGGTTTCGATGTGCCTTGCGAGCTGATCTACAACGAGCAGCGCAGCAAGGCCAATCTGTTCGCGACCATTGGCCCGGCGGATCGGCCGGGCATCGTGCTGTCGGGGCACACCGACGTGGTGCCCGTCGACGGCCAGCCGTGGACTGTTGCGCCGTTTGAACTCACCGAGCGCGGCGGCAAACTGTTTGGGCGCGGCACGGCGGACATGAAAGGCTACATCGCTTGTGTTCTCGCCCTCGTTCCGTCGCTGGTGAACGCCCGGTTGCGGCTGCCGGTGCACATCGCGCTTTCATACGATGAAGAGGTCGGCTGCCTCGGCGTGCGTTCGTTGCTGGCGGAGTTGGAACAGCGCCCGGTCAAACCGATGCTATGCATTATCGGCGAGCCGACCGAACTCAAACCAGTGCTCGGGCATAAAGGCAAACTGGCGATGCGCTGCGATGTCCACGGTGAAGCGTGCCACTCCGCCTACGCGCCGCTGGGGGTCAATGCCATCGAATACGCCGCCGAACTGATTGGTGAGCTAGGGCGGATCGGCAACCGACTCAAAGCCCCCGAGCATCACGATGCGCGGTTCGATCCGCCGTTCAGCACCGTGCAAACCGGGGTGATTTGCGGTGGCAAGGCCTTGAACATCGTCCCCGCCGATTGCCGCTTCGACTTCGAAATCCGCGCGTTGCCCTCGTATGATCCGAGTGAAGTTGCACAGGCGTTGGAGGCCTTTGCCGAGCAACAGGTGTTGCCGCGCATGCGTGCCGTGAGTGAACAGAGCGAGATTCGATTCAGCCAGTTGTCGGCGTATCCGGGATTGGCGACTGATGCACACAGCGAAGCGGCCGAGTTGATCGCCAGTTTCTGTGGCTCCCGAGCGTTCGGCACCGTGGCCTTCGGCACCGAGGGCGGCCTGTTCGATGCCGCCGGCATTCCCACCGTCGTCTGCGGCCCCGGCAGCATGGACCAGGGCCATAAACCCGACGAATTCGTCAGCCTCGAACAACTCACTGCCTGCGACGCCATGTTGCAACGGATGCTGCTATCGATCACTGAATAACAAAGATTCCGAACACCCAAAAAATCCCTGTGGAAGCTAGCCCGCCAGCGATAGCGATCTGACAGCCAAATCAATGTTGACTGTCAAATCACTATCGCTGGCGGGCTAGCTCCCACAGGGTTTTGCGGTGACCAAACGACCTACTTTTTTTAACGTCTATACCCACAATCTTACTAATTTATCTATCCGCCCCCACCGCACATCATCACTCCAACAAGAAAAGCGTCGCCCCCGTGCGGCGCTCACCGAAGTACGTCCACGTACTCAAATTGCCTTGGAGTCCGTCATGGTTACCACCGCAACAACCGCCGCCCCGCTCATCGAAAAACACACCATCGGCTACGTGCCGCCCGAAGATCGCCACGGCAAGACCCGTGACCTGTTCACCCTCTGGTTCGGCGGCAACATCGCCCCGCTGCCCATCGTCACCGGCGCCCTTGGCGTGCAGATGTTCCACCTCAACCTGGTGTGGGGCATCGTCGCCATCCTCGTTGGCCACCTGGTCGGCGGCGTGCTGATGGCGCTGCACTCGGCGCAAGGCCCGCAGATGGGCATTCCGCAAATGATCCAGAGCCGCGCCCAGTTCGGCTCCCTCGGCGCCCTGCTGGTGGTGCTGATCGCCGGCATCATGTATATCGGCTTCTTCGCTTCCAACATCGTTCTTGCCGGCAAATCCCTGCACGGCGTGGTCGACAGCGTCCCGGTGCCGGTCGGCATCGTCATCGGCGCCCTCGGTTCCGGCATCATCGGCATCATCGGCTACCGGTTCATCCACGTACTCAACCGCATCGGCACCTGGGTGCTGGGCGCCGGCATCGTGCTTGGTTTCGGCTACATCTTCACCCACGTGCAGACCGCCGATTTCCTCACCCGTGGCAGCTTCAACATCTCCGGCTGGCTGGCCACCGTCTCCCTCGCCGCGCTCTGGCAAATCGCCTTCGCCCCCTACGTCTCCGACTACTCGCGCTACCTGCCGTCCAACGTGCCCGTGGCCGCCACGTTCTGGACCACGTACCTGGGCACCGTCCTCGGTTCCAGCCTCTCGTTCATCTTCGGCGCCGTCGCCGTCCTCGCCACGCCCGTGGGCATGGACACCATGGACGCGGTCAAACTCGCCACCGGCTCCATCGGCCCGTTGATGCTCGTGCTGTTCCTGCTCAGCGTCATCAGCCACAACGCCCTCAACCTCTACGGCGCTGTGCTGTCGGTCATCACCCTGGTGCAAACCTTCGCCTACCGCTGGATCCCGACCGCCAAAAGCCGCGCCGTCCTCTCCCTCATCATCCTCGCCGCGTGCTGCTTCGCCGCCGTCGGCGCCTCCGCCAACTTCATCGGGCATTTCGTCGACATGGTGCTGGTGCTGCTCGTGGTGCTGGTGCCGTGGACCGCGATCAACCTGATCGATTTCTACGCGATTCACAAAGGTCAGTACGACATCGATTCGATCTTCAAGGTCGATGGCGGGATCTATGGACGCTACAACCCGCAAGCGTTGTTGGCGTATGCGATCGGGATCGCGGTGCAGATTCCGTTCATGAACACGCCGCTGTACGTTGGGCCCATCTCCGAACACATCAACGGCGCTGACCTGTCCTGGCTGGTCGGCCTGCTCATCACCTCACCGCTCTACTACTGGCTGGCCAACCGCGACAGCGCCTACAAACGCCGTCTCTCCACCGGAAAACTCGCCAACTCGATCTAATGCCCCCGCAATCCCTGCAGGAGCGAGCCTGCTCGCGATGAGGCCCTGACAGTCAAAACAGATTTGACTGACAGATCACCCTCGCGAGCAACCCAGCACAAGCCTCCACCAAAATTTAATGAACCCTGCCCACCACGACTCACCTAACAAAAGGACTATCTGGAGGGTGACTCATGCAAATCGAAACAATCTGGATCGTGCTGACAGCCGTTCTGTTGCTGGTCGAGCTATGGGCAATCAACCGAGTGCGCAAAGCCGAAGGCAAATCGACCAACAAACTCTTGTGGATCGTGGTGATCGTGTTTGTGCCGCTGATTGGGGTGGTGGCGTGGGCATTGGCTGGACCGAAACACACCGACCACAACCCGCATTCACCCCAGGCCAGGCAATGAAGTCGGGAGGGTTCGCGATAACCCGCTTCTGATCGACAGGGGCGGGCCCACGGACGGCCGCTCGCCATACCCGGTAACTCACACTGACAACACTGAGACGCACATACTTGACGCCTCACGCCATTAAGTGGGAAAACGTGCACGGCCCAAATGGAAGCGTTGGCGCACTTCACGAATCAAGGAAGACTCATGAAAACCCTGGTGTGTTTGCTGATCGCCACCGGCGTCGGCACCGTGTTGCAATACGCCGGTATCCCCCACGGCCTGTTGTTGGGCTCGATACTCGCGAGCGCGTTGATCGCCAGCAATCTGCGATTTTCCCCCACCCTGCCCTTCGGCCTTGGCTATGTGCAAATCGTGCTGGGGATTGCGACCGGCCTGATGTTTACCTCGTGGGACAACCACACCGTGGCGGCCATGTTGCCCAGCCTCGGCTTCATGCTGCTGTGCCTGATGGTCCAGAGTTCCGTGGCCGGTTTCTGGTTGTTCAGAGTCTCGGGCTGGAACCTCAAGGACTCGCTGTTATCCGTGTACCCCGGCGCACTCGCCGCCGTCTTCGACTTGATCGAGTCTGAACGCGCGTCCAGCAAAGTGATCGTCGTGCACCTGGTCCGCCTGTTGTCGATCACCTTGCTGGTCAGTTTTTGCATTCCCGGGCATGTCGACGTGGCGCTGGCCCAGAGCAGCCCGCTGAACGTGAGCACGGCGCTGACCCTGCTGTCGCTGATCGCCTTGTGCCTGCTGCTCGGCCGCGTGCTGTTGAGCGTCGGCGTGCCAGCGCCGTTCATGCTCACCGCCATCGTGCTCACCGCCGCCTGCATCAAGCTGGGCTACCTCCAGACATTCCACCTGCCGCAGTGGAGTGTCGACTCCGCCTCCGTGCTGATCGGCGTGCTGATTGGCTCGAAATTCAAGGACATCAGCTTCGCCGAGCTGGTCCGCCATGGCCGCGCCGGGCTGCTCGCCGTCGGCCTCATGTTGCTGATCGCCGCCGCGTTTGCCGGTGTAGCCGGGCAGTTGCTGGGCAGCGATCCGATGTCGTTGTGGCTGGCGTATATGCCGGGCGCCATCGAAACCATCGCCATCGTCGCGTTCAGTGGCGGGCTGAATGTGGTGTTCATCCTGACGCATCATTTGGTGCGAATGGTCGTGCTGCACTTTGCCCCGGCGCTGATTGTGCAGGCGCGGCGCTGGCGGGCGGAGTGATTGCCGAACACAAATCGCAAACACCTCCCGATGTGGAGGCATTTTGCTTTGTGCTGCCAGGAGGACGGGACTAAACGGGAGAGATGGTGGCCAGGGCACCAATCAAAATGGTTAACACCAGAAATCCACCGAGGAAAATTGCCATCTTGCCCATGGGGCCTCCTACATTATGAGTTTACGGTGCAGTGAGTGCGCGACTGCGGACCGTGCTGTCATTGTGAGCGTGAGGGTGGGTGCATGACAGAGGCAGATGGCGAAGGAAAATACGGATCAGATGCTGGACGTGTAGCCGCTGCCGAGCAGCGCGAGGCCTGTGGGAACGAGCCTGCTCGCGATAGCGGATTTACATTCAATAGAAATGTTGGCTGATCCACCGCCATCGCGAGCAGGCTCACTCCTACAGGGAGCAGCGGTGATAACAATACCTGTGGGACGACACCATCCAATGTGGGAGCAAGCTTGCTCGCGATAGCGGATTTATATTCAACAGAAATGTTGGCTGATCCACCGCCATCGCGAGCAGGCTCACTCCTACAGGGGGCAGCGGCGATAACAATACCTGAGGGACGACACCATCCAATGTGGGAGTGAGCCTGCTCGCGATAGCGGATTTACATTCAACAGAAATGTTGGCTGATCCACCGCCATCGCGAGCAGGCTCACTCCTACAGGGAGCGGCGGCGATAACAATACCTGAGGGACGACCTCATCCAATGCTGCGCTGCGCGGCGATAGACAGCGTCGGCATTGCGCAGATGCCGATGTCGCTGGTGCATGACTTTATCGAGCGCGGGCAGCTGGTGGTGGTGTTGCCTGATTGGGCACCGCGGACCGAGATGATTTATGCGGTGTTTGCGAGCCGGCAAGGGATGCTGCCGTCGATGCGGATGTTGATTGATTTCATGGTGGAGCAATTCAGGTTGCTGGATGATCCGGCGCGGGGGATGCGCGGGAGTCCGTTGGTTTGATAAGGCCAAATGCTGGACCTTGCAGGTGAGGTGCCAGACGCCCGCTTTTCCACTGCTATGCTGATAGCATCAGTTTCTGCGGTCGAGACGAGTAGCATGGCAGCACAAGGCAAGCATTCCTCGTTCACGCCCAAGGCTATGGCCTTCCTGGCTGGCATTTTCGTTGTCGCTTGGGTGGCCATAACGTCGCTCGAAACTTATTTCGACCTGACATTGTTGGCCGACACCACGAGCTGGCTGCTACGTTTGGGGGATTGGCTTTTGCTGGAAACGCCAATGCCGAATTGGTCGTTGCTGGTGATTATCGCGATTTTCATCAGCACGCTGTCTGTAGCGATTTACTACGTCCGCATCCCTGATGGAACTGACGGCGAGTTACACGAGATAGAGCGAAAGGTTTACAAAAAGAACAACCCTCAGTTTCCAAAATTGACCGATAACCAAACGCTGCTGATGGAAGTTTTGGCCTATCATGCGAACTTCAGAAAAGTTGCAAACTTGAACTCGGTTTGCAAACTTGTCTCCCTCAGCACGGTAGAAGTTGAAGCCGGTCTAAAGCAACTCCAGGCTAAACGTCTGGTGACGCAAAAAGTGACCCGAGGTACGTTTGGCGCCACCATTTTTGAACTGACCTTGGCAGGTAAGGATTATGCGTTGGAGCGATTTGACCTTACGTAACAGTGATGTCTAAGGCGGCGAAAGAAACCGCGCAATATTCGCCATCGCACGCGTTATGTAAATGTCTCCCCCACTGGGGCAACGTACTGAAGCGCGGCAAGCTCCACGTAACTCGACTCCCCTCCTCCAGTCGCACCCGACAACCAACCCCATACGAAGGTCAGCGTGGTACGTCCTGCGCGATCCACGCCGACCGTGCCACGAGACCAGCCGGCAAGAATCTCGCCATCCGTGGTCAAACACTGATAAAGAAGCTCAATAGTATCGGGGCCTGTCACGCGCCCAACCTGATTACCGATACGGATACGCCCGCCTTGGTAAGTGCCCGAAATGGCGAGTCCACCACAACGAAATCATCGCCATTGACGTGCATCTTGTGAAATCTCAGTGGCATAAATTGATCCTAGCGAGGAGACATGGGTGAAGGCGATCTAGCCCCATCAGCATGACTTAAGCAAGATAAGACGAGCATTACCATCGATATCAAGCCCCGAAAATTCGGGGCTTGATCGGCTCAGACGACATCAAGACCTACGTCCTCCACCTCCGCTCATCCCATCATCATTGCGCCCCGTTCCAGACGACTTATCGCGGTCATCGGCGAAATTGTCACCGCGTCCGCTTCCTTGCCCGCCGCTGGACGATTGATCAGCCTTGTTGGACTGTTGTCCGCCGGAAGCCTGGCCGCCTTTTTGGCCTGGCTTGGACATGTTTTCCTTATCATCGGCAAATTCCCCTCCGCGATTTGTACCCTGCCCACCTCCGGACATGCTGTCTTTATCGCGCGAGGGCTGTCCGCCAGAAGCTTGACCTCCCTTTTGACCCGCTTCAGACGCGCGTTGTGGATCGTTGGCAAAGTTGCCGCCAGACGCTTCTCCGCCTTTCTTTCCGGCTTCTGAAGCCTTGTCAGGATCATTGGAAAAATTGCCTGGATTGTTATTTCCTGTATTGGCCATTTTGTTCACCTCTACATCGTTGGCACGAGCATGGGCCCGTACAATTCGGAGGATCCACAAAACGGAAAGTTTGAACGGAAATACGGGGCTCGCGACGAGCGGATTCGGGCGTTTGGTTCCATTGGAAACGGCGACCAGTCGACTGACGGCTGTCCCATTCGTCGGTGTCACCTTACGGCGGTTTTTCGCCCTGAATAAGCGATGTTTACTAGACTCAATAGCGCTTGGAAGCCCTCCCCCGCATCGCACCCAGGAGGTCAATCAATGACTGAACACATCGTGCATTTTCATTGCCAGATCGACCAGGCAACGACCGAGCGCTTCAGGGATTGCTGCCTTGAAGCTATCGACCAGGGTGCCACCTCCCTTCTCCTGAACCTGTCCACTTGCGGGGGCAGCACCAATTTTGGCTTCACGCTCTACACGTTCCTGAAGTCCTTGCCCGTACCGCTTTGTGCAATCAACGCCGGCAATATCGAATCGATGGGCATCATCATGTTTCTGGCGGCAGGCCGGCGCATCACATCGCCTCACGCACGCTTTTTGATTCACCCGATGAACTGGTACTTCAGCCAAAAATCCGTCGACCATCAACGACTGCGGGAATACCTGTCCAGTCTCGACAATGACCTTGCGCGCTACGTGCAAATCTTCATGCTCGAAACCGCTGATGCAGCGACCAAACTCGACATTTTTCATTGCTTGTCCGCGGAGGAAAAGGTCATCGCCGCCCATGAATCGCTGGCCTATGGCATAGCGCATGAGATGAAGCAGATGGTGTTTGCGGATGACGTGAAACATTGGAAGGTCAGTGGTGGATGATCAATCTTAGTCTTGGCGCCAAAATCCGAGTTCCGCACGCCCAGAACATGGCGGTTCTCTGCAAAACCGCCTACGCTTCTTGCATGAATCTAAGTCTGTTGCTGAGTGATCAGTATTGGGCTGGAGCGATCTGATTGCCTTTGACCGCCCGTTCCTTGCCAATCCGGACCTGCACGCGCATATCGCCAACAACTCGCCTCTCAATCCGGTCGACCCGCGGTTCACGTTCTTCCATTGAGGAAGATGATTATGTATCGGCCAAGCACGGTTCCTTATCAGGAGCATCGAGGGTTCAGGCGAACGTTCACTCCGGGTCATTTGAGCCTGGGATTGTTCTTTCCTTTGGAGGCCTTCGATGGGGACACTCCGAGCATGCTCAACCAGGTCGAATTGGCCAAGCGAGCAGAGGCACTGGGCTTCTCCGCGCTCTGGTTTCGCGACGTGCCTCTTCGGGACCCTGGTTTCGGCGATGTTGGCCAAGTCTTCGACCCATGGGTTTACCTGGGCTATATGGCCGCTCATACGTCGGAGATAGCGCTAGGCACCGCATCCATCGCCATCCCTTTACACCATCCTCTGCACACGGCCAAGGCATCAGCCAGCGTCGATCAGTTGAGCGCAGGTCGATTGATTCTTGGGGTAGCCTCCGGCGATCGCCCAGTGGAGTTTTCGGCCTTTGACGTCGATCCCGAAAGGCGCGGAGAAATCTTTCGAGAGCACTACGAAGTGATTCGCCGAGCCCACAGCACAAGCTTTGAACCCATCCGCTGGAGCGGTGGTGAGCTGCAGGGCGCAGACCTCATTCCGAAACCCACAACCCAGGTCATTCCAATGCTCGTGACCGGGCATAGCCGCCAGTCACTGGATTGGATCGCGCGCGAAAGCGTCGGATGGATCAACTATCCGCGCGCGCCGAAAATGCAGCGACTGATCGTGGAAGATTGGCGACTGGAAGTCATGAAGCAATGTGGTTCCATCTATAAGCCCTTCACTCAGTCGCTTTACATCGACCTCAGTGAGAACCCGTCCACGCCACCCACTCACATTCATTTGGGGTTCAGGCTTGGACGCGTCCACCTCCGGGCTTTGCTGGAGGCGCTTGAGGAAATCGGGGTGGACCACGTTATCCTGAATCTCAAGTACGGAAAGCGCCCTGCTGCGCAAGTCATTGAGGAGCTGGGCGCTCACCTCGTTCCGCAATTCGGAGTAAAGCCGCGCCCTGGAGCAAATTGATACGCCGGCCGCGTCCACGCCCGGCCGAGGTGGTGCGGTTCAGCAGGTTGAATGATCAAGCCGATACCTGCTCAAGGAATATCAGTTGCAACGGCTCTTTCAGCAGGTCATCTGCCGTCGCGGCAAAGCGCTGAAAGTAAGGCATCGAAAAATGCGCATCCAGCGCCGCCTGATCCCTGAAAGCCTCGCGCATGTAGAACGTGCCCTGCTCATCACGCAACTCGAACAACACATAGTCGAGATTGCCCGGCTCTGCGCGGGTCGGCTCTACCAGCGCCAGCAATTCCTGTTTCAATGCCAGTTCTTTGCCTGCCTTGGCCTTGAGCACGGCAATCGATACCAACACGTTACTGGACGTATTCATCGTCAACGCTCCAACATTAAAAAAATGGCAAGTGATGCCGCAGGCGGTTCAGCGGGCCCGCAAGCGACCCGCCTTAAGTGAAATCAGAAACCTTCGAGAACGATCTTGCCCCGGGCCTTGCCGCTCTCGACCAGCGCATGGGCACGACGCATGTTGGCCGCATTAATCGCACCGAAGTGCTCGCCCACAGTGGTCTGCAGAACACCTTGGTCAATCAGAGCGCTGACCCGATTGAGCAGGTGATGCTGGTTGATCATGTCCGGGGTTTCGTACAGGGACCGGGTGAACATCAGCTCCCAATGCAACGACAGCGACTTACGCTTGAGCGGCATCACGTCGAGGCTTTCGGGATCGTCAATCACACTCAGGCGCCCTTGCGGCTTGAGCACGTCAATCAGTTGTGCAAAGTGCTGTTCGGTGTGAGTCAGGCTGGCGACATAGTCGATCTCCGCCACGCCGAGCGCTTGCAACTGTGCGAGCAGTGGCTGGCTGTGATCAATCACGTGATGCGCGCCCAACTGCCGCACCCAATCAGCGGTTTCCTGGCGTGAGGCGGTACCGATGACGGTAAGGCGGGTCAACTGTCGGGCCAGTTGCACCAGCATCGAACCGACGCCGCCAGCCGCTCCAGTGATCAACAGGCACTTGCCCTCCCCCGAACCCTCGACGACACCGAGCCGGTCAAACAACAATTCCCAGGCAGTGATTGAGGTCAACGGCAACGCGGCCGCATCGGCTGCACTCAATGAACGAGGCTTGTGCCCGACGATCCGCTCATCGACCAAATGGAATTCGCTGTAGCTGCCGGTGCGGGCAATCGAGCCTGCATAGAACACTTCATCACCCGGCTGAAACAGCGTCACCTCAGAGCCGACCTCGCGGACAATGCCTGTGGCATCCCAGCCGAGGATTTTCGGTTCTTTTGTGAAAGTTCCGGCGCGCACCTTGGTATCGACCGGATTCACTGATACCGCGCGAACTTCGACCAGCAGATCCCGTGGGCCAGGCCTGGGCACCGGGAGGCTGATGTCGATCAATGCTTGTGGATTGTCGATGGGCAGGGCGTGTTGGGTAAAGGTGATGGCTTTCATGGAAACTCGCTGTCTGAAGGGTTGATGCGCTCACTTGCAGCCATCTTCGACTTCCCATGTACAAAGAAAAACAAGCAGAATGCGCCAACACTTTCACTGCAGGAGTGAAAATGATCCGCATCGATGATCTTGGTTTATTTATCCGCAGTGCCGCGCTGGGCAGTTTCACCGCAGCGGCGCTGGAGGCTGATCTACTGCCTGGTCAGGTAGCCGCCGCCATCAAACGTCTGGAACGCGAACTGGACGTGCGCCTGTTCGCCCGTACCACTCGCAGCCTGCGATTGACTGCCGAGGGCGAGCAATATCTGCCCACCGCCCACTCAGTGCTTGAGACCCTGAAGCAAGGCGAGGAAAACCTGCGTGGTGAGAACGCCACGCTGCGGGGCGTACTGCAAGTGACAGCGCCATCCGATCTGGGGCGCAACATACTGCTGCCGTGGTTGACGCTGTTCCGCCGTCAGCATCCGGAATTGACGTTGCGTTTTTTCCTGTCGGACCAGATGGCCAATCTGTTTCGCGACCCGGTGGACGTGGCGATTCGATACGGCCCGAATGAAGACGCCAACTACGTGGCACTGCCGCTTGCACCGTGGAACCAGCGGGTGTTGGTTGCCTCGCCGGAGTATGTGCAACGCTGCGGTTCTCCCCAAACACCGGATGACTTGAGCAAGCATGCCTGCCTGCTCTATCTGCAAAATGGCCGGGTCTACGACAAGTGGAACCTGGGCGGACAAACCGTGCAGGTTTCGGGGCCACTGTTCAGCGATGACGCCGATGTCGTGCGGCGCTGGTCATTGGAAGGTGAAGGTATCGCCAACAAATCCTGGCTGGATGTCAGTGCAGATGTCGCCGCAGAGCGTCTGCTTGTGCTGCTGCCGGATTATCCTGGCGAAGCGTCACCGTTGAGTCTGGTATGCCCGCATCGCAAGCAGATCAGCCCTGCGGTTTCTCAGCTTTATACGTGGTTGAGTAGCCAGTTTTCTGCTCTGGAGCGCAGTTGAACCGAATGACTGCGATTGATGCTCACGGAGCATCCCGCGCGTCGTGGTCCGGCGGATCAATGCGTTCAATATTCCCCAGTACCAGCGCTCGTCCGGCAAACAGCCCGCCCGATGTTTCCAAGGCAAAACGTTCGGCATCGCGTTTGCGCACTTCGTCGATCACTGCGTCGGCTTCGTGCTCCGACGCACCCAGAGTCAGCACGGCCTGACGGCCGAGCAGCAGGGCGGCCTCAAAGGTTTCCCGCACTATGTAGTCGGCGTCGTGTTTGACCAATTCCAGCGCATGTTCGCGGTCAAAAGCGCGTACCACCAATTTCACCTGCGGGCAGAAGTGCCGCGTACTTTCGACAATGCGAGTCGCGGCTTTTTTATCGTCCACACAAACAATGATGGCGCGAGCGTGATGGGCGCCAGCGGCGTGCAATATTTCATGGCGGGCGCCATCGCCGTAATAGACCTTGAAACCATAGGGTGTCACGGCGCGGATGACCTCTGGATTTATATCGATGATGGAAATTTTCGCTCCCTGAGCGAGCGGCGCTTGGCAGGCAATCTGCCCCACACGGCCAAAACCGATGATGAGTACATTGCAGCGCAGATTCTGTGCGGCTTCCACACCGTCCAGGGAAACGGTCCGCGCGCGAGCAAACCGTTTGTACAGCAATAAAGTCACCGGCGTTATGACCATGGAGAGCACCACAATAGCCGTCATATTGGCGTTGACTTCAGGACTGATGGCCCTGAGTTTGAGCGCTTCGGCAAACAGCACAAAAGCAAATTCGCCACCCTGCGCCATCAGCAAGGCGCGATCCAGCGCGTCGTCATGACCGCTTTTCGCGAGGCGCGCGACCGCATAAATACACAGCGCCTTGACCACCATCAGCGCCAGCACGCCGGAGATGATGAGCTTCCAGGCCTCGGCCACCAATTGCAGATCCAGCGACATGCCGACGCCGAGGAAAAACAGCCCCAGCAGCAGGCCGCGAAACGGCTCGATGTCGGCCTCCAACTGGTGGCGGAAAGTGGATTCGGACAGCAACACACCGGCCGCGAAAGCCCCCATCGCCATTGAAAGACCGCCGAGTTCCATCAGCAACGCTGCGCCCAACACAACCAGCAGCGCAGCGGCAGTCATTACCTCGCGCGCTTTGACTTGGGCCAATACCCGAAACAGGGGATTGAGCAGCCACAACCCGATGGCCACCAATGCACCCAAGGACAGCGCTGCGATACCTATGCGCTGCCAAAGTGGAGACGTGGGTCCATTCGCCAACTCCGTGGGCGCCAGAAATGCCACCACCGCCAGCAAAGGGGCTATCAACAGGTCTTCAAACAGCAAAATGGACACTACGTGCTGCCCTCTCGGCTCGGTAATGTCACCGCGTTCCGAGAGAACTTGCATAACCAGAGCCGTGGAGGTGAGTACAAAACCCGCTGCGCAGACAAATGACACCTGCCAAGAGAATCCGAAAGCCATGCCGACAAAAGTGAGCAGACATGCACTGACCACCACCTGCAGGCTGCCCAACCCAAAGATCTGCCTACGCAGGTCCCATAGGTGAGAGGGTTTCATCTCCAGGCCAATCACAAAAAGAAACATGACCACGCCCAACTCGGCCACCTCAAGGATGGTGTGGGGGTCATTGAAAAGTTGCAGTCCGAAGGGGCCAATGATCAGGCCCGCCGCCAGGTAACCGACCACTGAGCCGAGCCCGATGCGTTTGAACAGCGGCACTACCAGCACGGCGGCGGCAAGCAAAGTGACGACAGCAAATAATTGTCCGACGTTGCCTTCAGCGGCCATAGCATTGACCCTCATCCCACATCAGGACCGGTAATGCGTCCACGGCCAGGCGTGTTGAGCAGAGCTTTCAAGCTGAGCGCTCAGTTCTGCAAATTCTTCAGGACTAAGCACCAGATCCGGAGCGTTCACCAAGAATTGTAGCTATTCATCCTTATCACTTTCTCGTAAGTCATCCTTATCACGCTCTCGTAAGAGCCAGCAGACGATGCCGAGTACCAGGGTGGCAAATCCTAGTGCGGCAATGGTGAGCGCAGGAGTAGCGGCAGAATCGAGAATAACGAACTTCCGGCTGAGCGCCAGCAGGGCGATCAACAGCACTGTGCGAACCTGAACGATGCTGTTGCGTCTTAAGGCGGGGCGCACAATCGAATGCTTGAACTCCAGGGCTATCAGCACGGTGAAGATTGAGCCAAAGAGGGCCTGGAAAACATCGTGGTCCAGAGGATCAATCGCACCACTGATCAACAACGGCACGACCCTGCGACAGAGCTGCAGTAGCGCCATCATAATCACAGACGCGATGATGAGACTGAGCGCAAGAACAACCAATTGTTCGAAACGTTCGTAAGCACTCATCAGCGCCCACTGAAGTCTGAAATTTTTCAGCGTCGAGTTGCGCTCACGCCTTTCAGAATCAGGCTTTGACACGATAACCCTCCACACTTGCGTCTTCAGTCTGCCGGGCCCGTCCAAGCATGAGGCTAAGTCCCAGTCTCCGCGGCAGGTGTCAGATCATCCGATTGGCCAGGTGGACTACCCTTTTCGGAAGTCTTTGACGCATCCACCTCGACCTTTTTGAAGACCACTTCGCCACGCTCTTTGTCGTAACCCAACTCAACACTGTCGCCGGCTTGCAGCTTGCCAGCGAGCATTTCCTTCGCAAGCCGCGTTTCGACGGCCTGGCGAATCTGACGTTTCAACTCGCGCGCGCCAAACTCAGGCTGATAACCAACATCCGCCAGATGATCGATGAGTGAACCATCAATTTTCACTGTGATGTTCTGTGCAGCTGCGGTTCGAATGACCCGATCAAGCTGAATGTTCACAATCGATCGGATGTTGTCACGGGTAAGGGCATGAAACACGATGATGTCATCAATACGGTTCAGGAATTCGGGACGAAAATGCCCTTTCAAGACTCCCATCAATTCATTACGTAACGCTTTTTCCGTAAGGCGTTCATCTTCAGGGCGCTCGAGATTCTCCATGATGATGGGAGAGCCCAGGTTACTGGTGGCAATGATGATCGTATTGCTGAAGTCCACAACACGTCCCTTGCCGTCCGTGAGACGCCCATCGTCGAATACCTGAAGCAATACGTTGCTCACATCGGGATGCGCCTTCTCGATCTCGTCGAGCAGAATCACACTGTAGGGCTTGCGGCGGACACGCTCTGTCAACTGACCGCCCTCGTCGTATCCCACATAACCGGGTGGCGCACCGATCAACCGAGCAACTGCATGACGCTCCATGTACTCCGACATATCAATACGAATGATCGATTGCTCGTCACCAAACACCGTTTCCGCCAACGCTTTGGCAAGTTCAGTTTTGCCGACGCCCGTAGGGCCAAGAAAGAGAAACGTGGCAATAGGTCTGTTGGCTTGGCCAAGACCGGCCCTAGACAACCGAACGGCATCGCTGACTGCGAGCACAGCATCTTCCTGCCCCACCAGCCGATCACGCAAAGTGTCTTCCATATTCAAAAGCTTTTGACGCTCTTCCTGCGTAAGTTCGGTCACAGGAATACCGGTGAGACGGGACAACACCTCGGCAATTGACTCCAGGGTCACCTCAAGGGTTTCGGAACCTGTCTTGCGCTGCCAAGCTTCTGTTTCCTCTCCCAGTTGCGCTTGTTTTTGACCAATGCGTTCTTCAAAGCCTTTGGATTCATCAAAACGTTTACGGGAGGATGCATAATCCTGTTCACGTTTAAGTTGCGTAATCTCGGCTTCCAGCTCCTGGATGCTGGCCGGCCTTGACGAGGAACTGATTCGAACGCGGGCCGCGGCCTGATCGATTAGGTCTATGGCTTTATCCGGCAAATATCGCGAGGTGATGTAACGATCCGACAGCTCTGCTGCCGCCACAAATGCTTCATCGGCGAATGTGACTTGATGGTGAGCCTCAAGCTTGTCGCGCAGCCCACGCAGGATAATGATGGTCTGTTCTACGGTGGGTTCGGCTATCAGCACAGGCTGAAAACGTCGTTCAAGCGCTGCGTCTTTTTCGATGTGCTTTTGATACTCATTGAGTGTCGTCGCACCGATCAAGCTAAGCTCTCCGCGTGCCAATGCGGGTTTGAGTACGTTGGCAATATCGAGGCCGCCCTCCTCACCACCCTGCCCCGCGCCAACGATCGTATGTAACTCGTCGATGAACAGAATAAGCTCCGAGCTTTTTGCGGCGACTTCATCAAGCAGTTGCTTGGCTCGCTCCTCAAATTCACCACGATATTTAGAGCCCGCAACCATTGAGTTCAGATTGACTTCAACAAGCCGCCTGCCACGCAGAATCTCAGGGACATCGCCCTTTACTATTCGTTGTGCAAGCCCTTCAACGATGGCTGTTTTACCGACGCCAGGTTCGCCGATAAGAACCGGATTGTTCTTTCTGCGCCGCGCCAGCACCTCGATGGTATTTTCGATTTCCTGCGCGCGCCCCAGTACGGGATCGAGTTTGCCCTCACGAGCCAGTGACGTCAGGTCGCGACCGAACTTGTCGAGTGTCGGTGTTCCCGTCGGGGTGTCGACTCGCCCATCCTCAGCCCCCTTACCCACCACCTTGACCACCTTCTGCCGCAAGGCTTCAGGCGTTACGCCGTATTTTTTAAGCAATGTCCCGGCGATACTTTCTGGTACAGAGGCAAGCCCGATCAACAAATGCTCTGGGCCAACGTACGAATGTCCTAAATCACGAGATGCCTGGAACGCAAAATTGAAAACTTTCTTTAACCGTGGCGAAATGCTCATCTGGTCCACCGGGGCCTGGGCCTCCGCTGTGCCCCTCTGAGCATGTTGATCGATGTAGCCTTTGATCTCGTCCGGAGAAAGCTTCAGCTCCTTAAGCAACGCCGTACCCACATCGGTATCCGCAAGCACATACAACAAATGCTCAGTATCGAGCTCGCTACGGTTGAGCTCATGGGCTTTCTCACCCGCGCGTTGCAGGATTTCCAGCGTCTGGGAACTGAATGCATCGGTTGCATCGACAGATTCTCGAGGCACTTGCGCAGAGAGCCTGAAGTCATCACCCGCTTGATCCTTTGCTCCGCCCATGCTGTCGAAAAAGCGGGACACACCCCCGCCCAGTAGAGAGTCGAATGGATTCAACATGCTTTGATGGCGTAAGAGTTGACGGTAATCGTGGTCGCAAATGGACATTGTCCTGGCTTGGCCATTTTGCGATACGGTCACTCGCGCTACAGCGGGTCTCGCATTACATATTTCACAGAGAGTAGCCATGATGAGTTGTCTCCAAAGATGGATAACACGGACTCATTCGGATGGATCTACGTCCCCGTAAACGATGCTCAAGCAACAGGGGCATGAGATCCGCAATACGCTGAGATTGCTCAGGAAGACGATTACGTTGGAGGGAATGGCAGTCTCGGCAGACTACGCCATCCAATAACGATAGTCGGATCTCATCAAAACACGCTATGGGCGACCCAGGATACCGACGAACGACGTCTGATAAATTCGTGCTCAAAAATACCGCCAGTCGTAAACCACCAACTCATCAGCAAATGAGGCTATGGAATCACCAGCGTGATCGAGCAACGCTTCGATGTCGGAATTCGCAGGGGCGAATCGATCAGCAAGGACATGATTGCGGTTCGCACCAAAACCATCGGATAAAAAAGCCGCCGAAAATGACAGCAAAAGAACGAGCGCGCGAGGTCTTGCCGGCATTGGAGGAAACGGAGAACGCGTTCAGCGATTACGGCAAGCGCCAACAACGACTATAGTCAATGGTGCGTCAGAGCGAATCCAGCCTTTCCGCTGCCAACCTGGCCTCAATCCAATACCGCGAAGGCACGGCGGATCTCCTCGTGCTTCTTGATGCGGATCGTGAACGTCTCGCAACCGAAGACACTCAGGCTCAGGCCTCAAACGAGGTGTATCGAGGCATCGTCGCCATTTATAAATCACTTGGCGGTGGATGGAGTTATCCCCCCGGGCAAGTCGTATCCCGCTGAGCAGACCCCAACCGCCCATCTATAAGGGCTCAAGCCATGCACACTTCAGAATTGGATGATGCGAAAGAAACGAATGGCGACCTGGTTCAGGGGCCGCTGCCGGCCGGCACTGTCGCGCCCGACTTCACTCTGTACGCAACCCCTGATCAGCAGTTGTCGCTACGCGAGCTAAAGGGAAATCCCGTGATACTGGCGTTTTATCCCGCAGACTGGACTTCGGTTTGTGGCGACCAACTGACCTTGTACAACCAGTTGCTACCCACATTCAGAGAATACGGTGCGACGCTACTGGGTATCTCGGTTGACAGCGCTTGGTGTCATCAGGCCTTTTCCAAAGATCGGAATTTTCACTTCAGCCTGCTCGCCGATTTCGAGCCCAAAGGGGCTGTGGCGCGACAGTATGGAGCGTACGACTCCCACCTGGGAGTTTGTAAGCGGGCGTTGTTCGTGATTGACAAGGAGGGAGTGATCGCCTGGAGCTACATCTCACCAATGGCAATCAATCCGGGGGCGGACGGCATTCTGGATGCGCTGGATGCTCTGGCGAATTCATCACAAAGCACGCCAACCTAAAATTAACAGGTGATCCCATGGCCACTCTCAAAGTCCCGGTAAGTGCCAGCGACCATCGCCAGGGAAGTGCGCATGCCAAGGTCACACTGGTGGAATTTGGCGACTATCAATGTCCCTATTGCGCTGAAGCGTATTGGATAGTCAAGAATCTGCAACAGCATTTTCGCGATGATTTGCTGTTCGTGTTCCGTAATTTTCCACTGACCACTGCTCACCCGCATGCGATGGCTGCAGCTGTCACCGCTGAGTTTGCCGGGAGTCGAGGATTCTTCTGGGAGGCGCACGACGAATTGTATGAAAATCAGGATCGATTGGGCCTGCCGCTGTTTCGGGCCATCGCTCTAAAACATGGCCTCTCCGACGAAGAACTCTATCTTGCCATGCAAGACGGTACCTACGTACCCAAAATAAAATCCGATTTTAATGGCGGCGTACGGAGCGGCGTGAATGGCACCCCAGCGTTTTACATTGACGGGCTTCGCTATGACGGGGCTCCAGAGTTCACCGAGATGAGTCAGATGATTGAGCTTTCGTTAGTGAGTTGACGAAATCGCTAGATAGTGAAATCGCTTGGCATCACCCACACCGTAGCCGAGGGCGAACGTGCCCCATTGCGCACGCGCACCAGGTGTGCATTCGATAATATTTCAATACGGGAGATTGAGGAATCCACGGTGCTGCCAACGATAAGCATCGCTCGTAAAGCAGCGGCACGAAAATATCAGCCCAGCGAACCGAGGACATAAAAAATGGCGATGTTAATTTTTGACAGCTCGGAAGATTCCATAGTCGAGGCGCGTGTCCTGGTCGAGGCGCTGAATGAATGGTTGGCGGAACAGCAGCCCAGTTGCCCGCTAAGGTCCGCCCGTGCGCAATGTTGCTATCGGCCCGATGGCACGCTGGATTCTGTATTGACCGTACGAACAGACGTGGTGGTGGACTAGGTCAGGTGTTGCACTCAGTTTTTGCGACCGTCCCCAAGGTTGACGCCTATACCCGTCCACCCGTTCGCTTATCCGTTAGTTTCCTTCTACATTAAAGAGGTGCACACGGAGCCAGCAGCGAATGAAATCTTTGAAGTATTATGAAAAAAATCGACACGCCACATGGTTAGAGTTGTTTTTTGACCTGATTTTTGTTGTTGCAATTGGCAAGGTTACGCATACTCTTGGACATCTTCATCACGGCCACTTTGAACAGGAGCAATTATGGACATTTTTACTGCTTTTTGTTCCATTATGGTGGATCTGGTCCAGCCACACGATTTACTCAAATAGGTTTGATACAGACAGTAACCTTCACCGCTTGGCAACATTATTTTTAATGTTGCTGCTCATTGTGCTGTCTGCACGGATTGGGGAAGAATTGGAAGTAAACTATGCGCTTGTCATTGCCTGCTATTTTGGTATACGTGCCATCATCAGTATTATGTACATTTCGTCCATAAATAAATTCGATCACCGTAGCGAATTCTCCTCCAGGCTTGGCTTCGCCCTGTTAGTTAGCGCAGTTGTTAGTCTTTCATCCATTCTTTTTGACCCACCTATGCGTTACTTTGTCGCTTACATTGGGATTTTACTTGACATTCTGCTCCCTCTATTTTCTTGGGGTAAGCTAAAGCCATTGCCCGCACATACAGAACACTTGGTTGAACGACTAGGTTTACTCACCCTCATCTTATTGGGCGAGTCGGTAATTAGCCTTTCTGGAGGGTTATCTGACATTCAATGGGATCGTTATAATGTGATGGCGGCAATCACCGGATTTATCATGACTTGCAGTATCTGGTGGATCTATTTTGATAGCTTTTACCTACTGAGCAAAAACGAAAGTAGTATGAGTGGACACTCCTTAATCTACTCGCACCTTTTTCTATTTATGGGGCTAGCACTTCTCGCAAATTTGATCAGGCATGCGATCTTGAATGACATTGCGATGCGCGATTTCCAGATTACGTCAATCATCGGCATGGCTTTATTTTTCTTAGGCAAGCAATATGGCTACTTCATAGCGGTACCTAAAATAAGAAAATACATACTACAAAACACCTTGATCGTGTTTTCTCTAGGTGGGTTGGTTATATTCCTACCCCGCGTCGAGTACATATTGGTCGGCCTGACAGCAACCATGATCTGCTATGTTTTCCTAAATTTCAGGTATCGTTGAATCTTTATAATTAAGCCATATCACGGGTGAATCAGCTATCCGCGCGCACCAAAGACTCAGCAGCTGATTGTCGAGGACTGGCGCACTGCGGATCGTGCCGAATGTGGTTAGCTGTTCAAGCCCTTCACCCAGTCGCTATACATCCCTACCAACGAGAAGCGGGTGGTCGCCTGGTAAAGCACGGGGGGGAAACACCGCGCGGCGGGAGGCCCGCGCCAAGCGGCAAAAACCTAATCAAAGAAGGCCAGGGTGCGAACTTCGATACTCTCGCGCGGCGGGGCTCCCGGCGGCGTATTGGGGTCTTTGAAGGCGGTATGGGGCGTGAAGCGGGCACGGCCGTCGTGACGTGAGTCATACCCCTTGATCAGCAAGACTTCGTCACGGCGCATGTCCGGAAAATAGTACCAGCGCTGTTGCGGATTGTAGGCTAGGTGGTAGATCTCACCGATACGATCCGGATAGACCAAGTCGGTGGCCAGCAGGTCATTGGAGTCAAGCGTCGAGGCGTCCAGCACGGCCAGCGGCGAGCGCTTGACGGGCCCGCTCATCGGGCGCCAGAGGTTAATCTGGGCCACCGACACCAGTGCGGCGGCCTGATCCAGGCCCAGCACGTCGCGAATACGCTCAGGACCCGAGCGCTCGGTGTAGTCATTATGCACACGGCTGGCTGGGCCGCGAATATCCCGCCCCTCGGCGTCGCTGCGCCTGGTGTGGTCGAAGATGACGACCCGGCTCGCGCCCGTCAGCTCCTTGATCAAGGCCTTGACCTCGTCATAGTAGACGCTTTCCACCAAGGCATCGTCGTAGAGGTCGTCGACCACCGTATCCCGCCGATGGAGCTCAAACCCCTGCTTGTCCAGAGACAGGCTGCCTGCCAACGGACGACCGTTGTGTATCGTGACCTCGCGCTCCTCCTGCTCGGCAAAGTAGTGCGGTTCACTGTCACCGGTCAAAGCCTCGGTATGCACATAGGGCTTCGCATCGTGCTTGACCAGGTAGGTAAGTGTCGTGATGACGCTAGCGGGCGTATCAGTTGTGTGCTTCAAGTAACACCTCCCGGTCTGCTGACCGCTTCCGGCGTGGTGTCACCGTGGCGGATCTGTAACTTGTACGTAGACACCTTCCAGCTCAATCGTATGCCTTCGAATGGACACTATCAAATGCAGCCCGAGGTGCATGGCACCCGACCGGTAGAAAAGGACCACTCTTACCTCGGCATCGACGACCAGCTTGACCATGACTGGCGTGTCGCACTCCGGGTCTGCGCCGATCATGAGCATCCGATATCCCGGCCCGCCCTTTACAATCGTTTGTCTGCCATAACGGGTTCGGACGTTGGTTAAATCAAACTTCCCGCACCACTATCTAGAGAAGCGGAATGCTATAGCTTACAAAAACTCGATTCTGATCTACGTTTCGAGATGCTTCGCTGTTGGACTTGCCGTTACGCCAGCCGAACCCGACGCCTTTGAGCGCTCCGGATTGAAGGACGTAGTCCAGACTAATGTCTCTTTCCCATTCCTTTTGGTTGTTGCCTGACGTAGTTTTAATATTATCGCCGGAGAGGTACATGACCGAGCCTTTCAGGCCAGGGACACCCAGAGCGGCGAAGTCGTAAGCATACTGACCGAAAGCTGTGCGCTCGCCTGCACGGGTGAAAGTTTGGATCAGGCGGTCTGTATACAGATACAGGCTTGCTCCACCGGCGCCCTTGTCTACCAGGCTACCCTGACTGAGTTGAGTGAAGTTGCTGCCATCCGACACACTTTGGTACCCCGCAGTAATCGCGTGACCACCCAGTGTGTAAATCAACGCGGCACTCCAGGTACGGTTGTCGATCTCTCCACTACCGTTTTTGGTGTAGCCACTCATTCTGTAGCCTGACGTCCCGGAGCTATTTGCCCCTGACGAGTCAGTTTTGAAATAGCGCAGGTCGGTTTTAAGGGACTGATTGTCCGAGAGGGCAAGGGTGTGAATTAATCCCATAAAATGCTGCGTATAGTAGTTGTCGAGGCTGGCGTAGTAGTACTGAGCTGTCAGATCCTTGGTGACTTTCCAATCGCCCCCGGCGAAGTCAAACTGATTGCTTTCCCGCGTACCACCAGCAACGGCCAGCCCCGTCTGATCGCTCGAACCACGTCCTATTGCATGTTCGATCCGACCTCCAGTCAAGGTCAGGCTATTGAGCTCGCTCGAGGTGATTTGAACGCCCTCGAAGGTTTGCGGAAGCACGCGCCCATCGTTGGCGACCAGAATTGGGAGTTTCGGAATCAAGGTGCCGTAGCGAAGTTCAGTTTTCGACATTTTGACTTTTCCGGTCAGCCCCAGCCTGCTCCACTCGTCGACGGCACGGTTGTCACTGTCAGAAGGCATCATGCTGCTGCCGACATGCCGTCCTTTGCCGCTGTCCAAGGTAACCCCCAGCAACCCCAAGCCATCGACACCAAAGCCAACCATGCCATCGGTATAGCCCGATTTGAAGTCCAACATGAAACCCTGCGCCCATTCTTCGGTTTTGGAAGGTGCGGCGACGCCATCGCGGTTGTCGTTATTGAAGTAGAAGTTTCTCATTCCCAAGGTGGCTTTGCTATCACTCAGGAAGTCCGCATGCACCTGGGCACTCAGGGTAATACTAAGAAACACCGAACTTGCAGTTATTGTTTTTCCACTCATTTATATAGCGCTCCATTTGTTATTTTAAAGTAATAGAAGCAACGCAAGATTTTCAGGTGCGCGTTTTTTTATTATTCTTAACATCCTGCTCAAAACGAGAAATCGACGATGCCTCGCCCCTCCTGCATCAAGTTAATATTGTTAATGCAAGTTCCAAAGTCGCTCATCGCACCTGTTTCTGTTATGCAACGCGATAGCGATAGAGCGGATTGTGTGAGAAAGGCGCAGGGAGTGCCTTGCCTAGGGAAATGGAGTTCTGCGTTGCAGTCTGAAAATTTATCTTATCGTCTGAATTTCAGGATTGGGGCCGGACCCAATTGTCGGTCGAGTACCCAAAGGCTCAGCGGGCTGACCTGACGACTGTCCTCTATAGCAACCCGCGGCGCGCCGATCACGACGCCCAAGGCCCAGACTGCGGTGTAATCATCTGCGACAGGTACCGAGACGGACGACGAACATGGCGGTTCCCCCGCAATGCCGCCTACGCTTGTTGGATGGTCCCCATGCTTTTGCTCAGGCGATGTATCGGGTTGGAACGATCTGATTTATTTTGACCGCCCGCTCAATGCCAATCCGGACCTGCCCGCGCGTATCGCCAGCAACTGGCCCCTCACTCCGGTCGACCCGACCAGCATGTACGGCGCAACGGGCAAAGATTGCACCCACTACCCCACCTGTCGTTCCCAAGCGACCGATGCCGCAGCACCTCTGGAAACAGGGGCGCTGTTCACGTTCTCCCCATTGAGGAAGATTAGTATGTATCGGCCGAGCACGATTCCTTATCAGGAGCATCGAGGGTTCAGCCGAACCTTCACTCCGGGTCATTTGAGCCTGGGATTGTTCTTTCCTTTGGAGGCCTTCGATGGGGACACTCCGAGCATGCTCAACCAGGTCGCATTGGCCAAACGAGCCGAGGAGCTGGGCTTTTGCGCGCTCTGGTTTCGCGATGTGCCTCTTCGCGACCCTGGCTTCGGCGATGTCGGCCAAGTCTTCGACCCTTGGGTTTACCTGGGCTATATAGCCGCTCATACGTCAGAGATAACGCTTGGCACCGCATCCATTGCCATCCCTTTACACCATCCACTGCACACGGCCAAGGCGTCAGCCAGCATCGATCAGTTGAGCGCAGGTCGCTTGATTCTGGGGGTAGCTTCCGGCGATCGCCCTGTGGAATTTTCGGCTTTTGGCGTCGATGCCGAAAGGCGCGGAGAAGTCTTTCGAGAACATTACGAGGTGATTCGCCGAGCCCACAGCACCAGCTTCGAACCCATCCGCTGGAGCGGTGGTGAGCTGCGGGGCGCAGACCTCATTCCGAAACCCACAACCCAAGTGATTCCAATGCTCGTAACCGGGCATAGCCGCCAGTCACTGGATTGGATCGCGCGCGAAAGCGTCGGATGGATCAACTATCCACGCGCGCCGAAAATGCAGCGACTGATCGTGGAAGATTGGCGGATGGAGGTCATGAAGCAATGTGGTTCCGTCTATAAGCCCTTCACTCAGTCGCTTTACATCGACCTCGATGAGAACCCGTCCACGCCACCCACTCGCATTCATTTGGGGTTCAAACTTGGACACTACCATCTCCGGTTTTTGCTGGAGTCGCTTGAGGAAATCGGAGTGGACCACGTTATCCTGAATCTCAAATACGGAAAGCGCCCTGCTGCGCAAGTCATTGAGGAGCTGGGCACTCACATCGTTGCGCAATTCGGAGTACAGCCTCGTTCTGAAGCGAACTGAAACCAATACGTTACTGGACGGATTCATCGTCCACTCTGCGACATAAAAAATGGCAGTGATGCCGCAGGCGGTTCAGAGGCCCGCAAGCGAGCCCGCCCGAGGAGTGAAGTCAGAAACCTTCTAGAACGATCTTGCCCCGGGCCTTGCCGCTCTCGACCAGCGCATGGGCACGACGCATGTTGGCCGCATTAATCGCACCGAAGTGCTCGCCCACAGTGGTCTGCAGAACACCTTGGTCAATCAGAGCGCTGACGTGCTGCCCTCTCGGCTCGGTAATGTCACCGCGTTCCGAGAGAACTTGCATAACCAGGGCCGTGGAGGTGAGTACAAAGCCCGCTGCGCAGACAAATGACACCTGCCAAGGGAATCCAAAAGCCATGCCGACAAAAGTGAGCAGAACAGCACAGACCACCACCTGCAGGCTGCCCAGCCCAAAGATCTGCCGACGCAGATCCCATAGGTGCGAGGGTTTCATCTCCAGTCCAATCACAAAAAGAAACATCGCCACACCCAGCTCGGCCACCTCAATGATGGTGTGGGGGTTATTGATCAGTTGCAGTCCGAAGGGGCCAATGATCAGCCCCGCCGCCAGGTAACCGACCACTGAGCCGAGCCCGATGCGTTTGAGCAGCGGCACTGCCACCACGGCGGCGGCAAGCAAAGTGACGACAGCAAATAATTGACCTGCATTGCCTTCAACAGCCATGGCATTGACCCTCATCCCACATCAGGACCGGTAATGCGTCCACGGCCAGGCGTGTCGAGTAGAGCTTTAAAGCTCAGCGCTCAGTCCCGCAATTTTTTCAGGACCAAGCACAATATCTGGAGGGTTCACCAGGAACTCTCCAGGGTAGGAATGACACCTGAAGTGTAGTGCAGCACACCGGCATCGTTTGAAAGGGTGACAAAAAATTCAGTTGCTTCTCCCCGTCCGTACCGTAAAGGGCCGGCTAACAATCCTTTCATTTATACCGAGCGCGCAGGCTTGGCTTGAATCTTTGGCCAGGTACTTTGGCCACGATATTAACCTTAAATATAAGTGTTTTAATTGGCCCTCATCAAATCCATCTGATACGGCTTTTTTTTGATCACCTGAGCCTTTTTCGTCAACCAACAGTCTATAAAGTGCATGCCCGATGTTCTTTAAAACAACAAAAAGCAGCCAACTCGTTTTGGCGCTTGGGCACACTGACGCGCTCAAGAATCTAGACCATCCCAGGATCAAAAATAGAACCTTGTTTTATCAGAACAAACGGGACAAATAACAATTCATTTGATTTGGAGATGGTGTCGTGCGAAAGCTTGGCTTGGGCTTCCTGGTAACTGGCGTTTTTGGGCAACTATCAGCACTACTATGGACCTACACGTCCACAGGACAAACTTGTCAAAATAACGTCGACAATTCACACATCCAGCAAAAAGTGACAAAGTTCGAACAACTATTCGATGACACCGCAAATAAAGTTGCGGCAGAGCTCAGTGCAAAAGATTCCGACGGGCTCGCGCACCTTGCGAAAAACGAATCCCGCATACCCGACTCAACGGAGGCTGAGGCCGTACAGTTTTTGATGGAAAAGCCAGATGAAACTACAGTACTTACGCTGCCTTCATTGCCCACACAGGCACACAAATGGACAATTATTCTAAGCGGTCTGATTGCTTTCACCGGCCTGCTCTTGGCACTCTTCGCTCGTAAAAAAACCATTCATACGCAATGGCATGTCTTTCGTACCATTCCAGGCTCGCTAATCACGCTGGAACGCCCGTGCTTGACATGCGGCGGCTATATTCTCCACCCTAAAAAAGAAGCTTCAACCACGCCTTCATCCGGCGTTTGGGTGGTCGAAATTGCATTGAACACACCCAGTCGCCATCGCGCAGTAAAAGCCATTCAACAGTTGGAGTTGCCGGTAGCGCGTAAAGAAAACAACTTTGTCGTCATCGGCCCGTATAAACAAAAGCAGGACGCGGCTCGCGTCGTGAAAGAGTTGAGTGAAAGTCATGGCGTTCGAGGATGGATGATGGCAGGAAATTGACACAGTCCGATTTATCGCTGGGCCGACCTCGAACAACCAGCTACTTATTGCATTCCACAAGAGAGCATTCATGATCGCAAAAGAACTTAGAGCCGAACTCGCCCTGAAAAAGTTTCTGGACGCCAACTTATGGATCCAACTTGAACTCAGCGAGCTGAACTACAGCCTCGCTGAAAACTGTGGGCTCTCGCCGGAAGAATATCGCCTTAAATTTCTGAAAGAAGCATTTGAAGCAGAAGCCGACGCGCACGGCTGCGATTGCTGGGACTTTATCCTGCAGTGGGTGGCCGAAACCAAGGAAGAACTTGAGTTGATGCGCGAAGAACGCATGAAAGAGATTTATGACTTTCTGGACAATTAATAGATGTTACAACTTACGTAGCCTATAAAAGCCGTCAGCTTCAAGTTGAAAGACTAACTTCATCGGCGGGAGTATTGCCCAATACCCCCGCCCTCCTCTCGGTTCAAACCGTCGCATAACAATCCACTACACGCCGATACTGGCTGGGAGAAGCTCCGATGTGCTGGCGGAAAAACCGTGTGAAATGACCTTGCTCGGAGAACCCGAGGTTCTCCGACAACAGGCCCAACGTTCCACTGCGCTCACGCTCCAGCCAAGTAAAAGCCCGGCGCATGCGCGCGTCGTTCAGCAGCAAGGTCGGGGTCATGCCGGTATCTTTCTTGAACAGCGCAAAGAAGTGCGCCCGAGACAGTCCACAAGCCCGCGCGGCGTTGTCGATCGGGGTCGGATCATCGAGGTGCTCAAGCAACCAGGCGGTGCCACGGCGCACGCGCGCGTCCCGGAACTCACCTGAGTTCGGCGCACCCAGCATCGACAAATGCCGCCAACTGGAAAAGTCCTCGATCAGTTCGATCAGGAAGTCGAACAGCATGAATTCCATGCGTTCTTTCGGCACGATCCCGCAGCCATGCGCTTCGGCGACCAGGATGTCGGCCAAGGTGCGATTACGACTCGACAGCTCGATGCACGACCGGGCAAAAAAGTCCGGCCGACCGCTGAGCGCCAGCGACTGCTGGGCAGTGGCTAGCCAGGCGGGCTCGATGTAGAGCGCAAGGATCAGGGTGGCACCGGCGCCCGGCTGCGGATCGTAGAAATGCGGCTCCCAGGCGTTGACCAGCACCGCCGTGCGATCGCTGAGCGGAACCCGCCGACCGTTGACGTTGAAGTAAGTGTCTTCACCGGACACTTTAACCAGGACATGGCATTCGGAATGGGTGTGGGTGACCAGCGAACGATCCATATTCAGCAAGGCGACCCGTCCAAACCTGCCGTGGAAAACCCGTTGGGCAATCGACATCAGATTCCTCCGCTCGCTAGAAGCGATATTGTTACCGACCACAATGCATATCATCGGGGCGTCTATCTATTTCTCAACCCCGACGGTCACTCAATGGTTCAGCAACACGTGGCTGGCCACTATCGCGCGCGAATGACCGAGCGTCTACCTCGACTTTCGCAGCCCCTACACTCGTCGGAAAAACCGCCTTACAAGGCATGGCGTTCTTTCCCGTGATAAACGCGCAGGATATCGGCCACCACCGCCAGAGCGATTTCCGCCGGGGCCTTGCTGCCCAGATCCAGGCCGATGGGCATGTGCAAACGGGCAATCTGTTCATCCGTCAGACCACCGATGCGTTTGAGCCGCTCGGCGCGCTTGGCCGAGGTTGCCTGAGAACCCATGGCACCGATGTAAAACGCCGGGGTGTGGACCGCTTCCATCAGCGCCAGATCATCGATTCGCGGATCGTGAGTCAGCGCCACCACCGCGGTCGCCGCATGGCAACCTCCGGCGGCAATGAACATTGAGGGCAGCACACGTTGCATCTCCACACCTTCGAGATGTATATGCAGCATCTCTTCCCGGGGATCGCAGGCGATGACTTCGCAGCCGATGGCACGGGCAAAACCGGCGCAGACTTCAGCGACCGGCGAGAGCCCTGCCAGAATCAGTCGTAACGCCGGGCCAACGCTGATACGCACGCTTTCGTCGACGACTTGCACCCGCTCGCTGCCGTGTCCGGTGTCCGGGTCCAGGCGCAAGGCACCGCTGCTCAGCTCGACGTGACGCATCAGACGGCGCTGGCCGAGCAACGCCGCTTGCAGACTCTCCAGGTGGGCGATCCATTCGAGACTGGCAGCGCGGTGCTCGACCAGCACGATCAGCACGCCACCACAGGGCAATCGCAGACGGTGGCGTTGCTCGACGCTGTCGCCATAACTGACGATCTGCGCCGGTTCGCGTAACTCACCGCGCGTCAGGCTTTCGAGAAACTCCTCCTCGACGCAGCCACCCGACAGCGAGCCGACGTGTTCGCCTGTGCCATTGGTCACCAGCATCGCACCCGGCGCACGCGGCGCCGAGCCATAGGTGGACAGCACTGTGCACAGCCACTGGGCCTGCCCTTCGCGAGCCCATTGCAGTGCCTGGTCGATCACCTGAACATCGAGATGACGCATGTTTTCTGTACCTCAAGCAAAGCGTGGTGCTGCATGCAGGGTTACGTTTACGGTAACCTGCGAGCAACCTTGTTCAATCGTTGATTCAACATGTCGCCACAACAATTTCTGCAACTTGGGCCGCTGCGCCTGGAATATCGCCAAATTCCTGCGGCTGACCCATCGCGACCGACGCTTGTGCTGTTGCACGAAGGCCTCGGCAGCGCCGATCAATGGAAAGACTTCCCCCAGCGCCTGGCCCAGGCCAGCGGTTACGGTGTAGTCACTTACAGCCGTCAGGGTTATGGGCAATCGAGCCCGGTAACCCTGCCGCGTCCGCTGAACTACCTGAGCAGCGACGGCCCTCGTGAACTGCGGCAGCTGCTCGATGCCTTGCAACTGCCGCAAGTGGTCTTGCTCGGTCACAGTGACGGCGCATCCATCGTCCTTGCCTATGCCGCTACCGACGATCCACGGGTGTTGGGCAGCATTGCACTGGCGCCTCACGTGATTGTCGAGGCTGAGAGCCTCGACGGCATTCGCCATACCACTAAGGTGTGGCATCAGGGCGAACTGCGCGAGCGCCTGGCACGCCATCACGGGACCAATGTCGATGGCGCTTTTCACGGCTGGAGCGACAGTTGGTTGCACCCGGACTTTTCCCTGGACGATCTCGAAGCGCAGCTGGCTTACATCGAAAAGCCGCTGCTGGTCATTCAGGGTCGCGAAGACCACTACGCCACGCCCGAGCAACTGGTGGTCATCCAGCGACAGGTGCCTGGACCGTGCCGCTGTGTGTTGCTGGATGACTGTCGGCACTTTCCCCAAACCGAAGCGCCCGAGCGGACTTTGCGGCTGATCTGCGAGTTCCTGGAGCACCTCCCCGGCATTATTTGAAATTGCCTTGGGTTTCTGGAATCACCACGCTGCCAATCAGATAGATCACCGACAGACCGGCAGCGAAAATCGCCAACACCATGGGGATCTGCGCCGGGCTGCCGCTGACCAGGGACACAAAGGTCGGCATGGTTCCGCCGAGGGCGAAACCGATGTTCCAGGACAATCCGGTGCCGCTGGCTCGCAGCTCGGTGGCAAAGCGTTCGTTGAGAAAGATCAGAATCGGCGCGATGATCGCCCCACCTATGAAGCCTATGCCCACGCAATACAGCGCAGTACGGGTCAGCGAACCCGATTCGGCGACACCAAGGAACATCATCGGCAGGCTCACCAGGTTGATCACACCCAGCAGCAGGAAAGTCTTCTTGCGACCGATCAGGTCACTCAGGTAACCGAAGGCCAGTGCTCCGACAATGGTTGCCACCGACCCGTACATGAGCAGCTGCGAAGTCTGCGCATGAGGCACTTTGGCGACCACGTTGAGCAATGTCGGCAGATAACCGCAGGCCAGGTAATACGTGGCACCGCCTCCGAACGTAATCAGCAGATTGACCAGCATCACGCCGCGGTACTCGCGACCGAACAGACGCTTGAGCGGCGACACGACAACTACTGCCGGCCCCTTGGTTTTACGCGCTTGTTGCAGTTGCTGCCAGACCGGGGTCTCTTCCAGGTAACGGAACATCACCAGACCGAACAATGTGCTGAGCAGGCCGCAGAAGAACATGAAGCGCCAGCCCCAGACGTCAAATTCCTCCCCGGGAAAGATCTCTGACAACACCAGATAGGTGAATGACGCCAACAGCGCGCCCATGCCGGCACCGGCGCCACCGATCAACCCGGACATCAAGCCGCGATAGCGCGGCGAGATGGATTCGGTGCCGATGGTGTGAGTGGAGGCAACGATGCCGCCCACGAAAATGCCCTGAATCACCCGCAAGACCAAAAACAGTATCGGGGCCAATATGCCGACCTGATGAATGGTCGGCAACGCGCCAAACAGTGCCGTTGAAATACCGACGCCGACCATCGACACCATCAACGCACGCTTGCGGCCGTGTTTGTCGGCATATGCGCCAAAGATCGCCGAGCCCAGGGGACGCACCAGCAAGGCCACGGCGAACGAGGCATAGACTGCGGCCAGCGACAGTGTCGGGGTGTCCGAGGGGAAGAACAGGCGGCCGATGATCGGCGCCACATAGAGCAGAATGAACAGGTCAAACAAATCCAGCGCCCAGCCGAATGTCGAGGCAAATGCCGCGAGCAAGGCCTTGCCCGGTGGAATCTGTGGTGTATCGATAGCGGCGCTGTTAGGTGGTGCAGTTATTGTTGTTGTCGTAGTCATGGTTGCCTCACACAAACGGTGAATCGAAACGTTCTGCATCCCGGTGGGCGGGTTGCGGGGAATCAGCAGGTCAGCGGTGATACCTTGATGTGCCCTTCCAGTTGCATTGAAGGAGCGGCAGGCCCCGCTCCGTAGGGGTGTACGCCGCTACCGACATACTCCCGGGCCTGCTCGCCGGTACGCATTTATTCGCCGATGAACACGGCCGCACGCTTGCTGTGAAACGCTTCGACGCCTTCCTTGAAGTCCTTGGAGCTACGCAGACGGCTGTAGCAGTGACCTTCCATTTCAATCGCGACCGTCAGCGGCGCATCTTCGTTGTCGTTGATCAGTTTTTTCGCCGTGCGCTGAGCCAACGGCGAGAAGCGTCGCAGTTCATCGACCAACGCATCGACGGTGCTTTCCAGTTCGGTATCCGGCACGACCTCGGTTGCGATACCCCAGGCGTAGGCCTGGTCGCCGGTGATGCGTTTGGCGCGCATTACCATGTGTTTGGTGCGGGTGATGCCGATGATTTTCTGCAGGCGCGCAGAGCCACCCGAGCCCGGGATCTGACCGAGGTTCTGCTCAGGCAAGGCGTAGCGAGTGGTTTGCGAAGCAATGCGGAAATCGCAGGCCAGGGACAGTTCGAAACCGACGCCGAAGGTGTAACCCCGGTTGGCCACGATCACCGGTTTTTCGCAACGTGCCGGTGCCGCGACGTTCCAGGCCAGTTTCGAAACGTGCTCTGGCGACGCTTCGAGGAAGCCCTTGATGTCGCCACCGCTGGAGAAGTGTTCGCCCACCGAGCGCAGCACGATGACGCGCACGCCTTTGTGTGCATCGAGGGCTTCGAAGACCTGGCGCAGTTCATCACGCTGCCCCATGGAAATGACGTTCAACGGTGCGCGGTTGAGGATGATGTCGGCGCGCTCGCGGGACACATCGACTTCAACCTGGAAGCCATCGAACTGAGTGTCGAGAAATTGCTGGATCGCTTGCTGTTGCATGAGAGTTTCCTCTGGATGATTAGCTGATGGCCTTCAAGGCCTGTTCCTGGAATTGGGCCAGCAGCACGCGCCGCAGCACCTTGCCGACTGGAGATTTGGGAATCTGATCGATGAACTGGTAACGCCGTGGCCGCTTGAATTTGGCCAGGCCCGAAGCGATGCAATGGGCATCAAGGTCGCCTTCAGAGACGTCGGCGCGCAGCTTGATAAACGCGGCGATGATCTTGCCCCACTGCTCGTCGGGCAGACCGACCACCACCACCTCTTCCACTGCCGGGTGCAGGGAGAGCATGTTTTCGATTTCTGCCGGACTGACGTTTTCGCCGCCGGTGATGATCAAGTCATCGACACGCCCCGTGACGAACAGATCGCCCTCCAGATCGAAGTAGCCGATGTCACCGGTGAAATACCATCCGTCACGCAATGCCTTGGCGGTCGCTTCGGGACGGTTCAGGTAGCCTTCGAACGCCTCGTCACTCGCCAGGTCGGCGATGATCTGGCCCTCCTCCAATGGGTTGACCTGTACGTCCACCGTTTCGGCATCGATCGGCACCACGCGCACGCGCTGGTTCATTGCACTGCGCCCTGACGAACCGGGCTTGAGGTTGGCTTGCTGGTCGATGGTAAAGGTGTAGATCTCCGAGCTGCCGTAATGATTGACGAACAATTGCGGCTGAAATGCCCGCTCGACGCGACGCATCAAACCGTCGCTCATCGGTGCACCGGCAAAGCCGATTTTCTCCACACTGGCGACTCGCTCGCGGGTAAAGGCCGGGTGTTCGATGAGCATGTGGTAGAGCGTCGGCACCAGGTACAGGTTGCTGACCTTTTCCCGCTCGATGGCCTGCAGCGTGGCCTCCACATCGAACTTCGGCACACAGACGAAATGCCCGTCGATCAGCGCCATGGACAGCAACGAACGCACGCCCATGGTGTGGTAAAGCGGCATGACACCCAGCGTGCACTCGCCCTGGCGGTAGAGGTTTTGCGCTACGTGGGCAACCGCCGCGGCGCGTTCACTACGGTGCCGACGCGGCACGCCTTTGGGCTTGCTGGTGGTTCCGGAGGTGTACAGCAGCAGTGAAAAGTCTTCGGCGTCGGCCTGCAAAATGATGCCGGAGGGGGTCTGCGAACACAGTTCCTCGAAACTCAGGTCGGTGTTGGCGGCACGCAGACCGGTGGCGATCCGTGGCAGCCTTGTGGCGGCGCTGCAACCGGCCACGGCGGTCACGGTCGCGTCGTCGTAAGCCACTGCACGGATTTGCGCGTCTTCGATGCAGTAGCCCAGTTCCTCGGCAGTCGAACGCCAGTTCAACGGGGTCATGACGATGCCCGCAAACTGACAGGCCCAATGCAGGGTTGCCATCTGCCAGCGGTTTTGCATCACTACCAGCAGTCGGTCACCGCGTTGCAGCCCAAGGCATTGCAAGCCCCAGGCGGCGCTCTGGATATCGACGAACCAGTCTTCATAGGTTTTCTTCAACGCACCGTCACTGACCGCCACGGCATGCGGTCGGCGTTCAACGGCAGCGAGGAAACTGCGTCCGAGATCGAACATTATTGTTTTACCCCTTTGTTCGTTTGGCGCTGGGCAGCGACTTCAAGCACGGCCTGGACGATGCCGGTGTACCCCGTGCAGCGACATAGATGCCCTGAAAGCATGTCGCGTACCTGGGTCTCGTCCGGGTTGGGTACCCGCTCGAGAAAATCCACGCAGGACATGAGAATGCCCGCAGTGCAAAAGCCGCACTGCAAGGCGTGATGACGGCGAAAGGCTTGTTGCAGGTCGCTCAGAGTGTCGTCGTCAGCCAGCGACTCGACGGTCTCGATACGCCGCTCGTGCCCCTGTACCGCGAGCATCAGGCAGGAACGCATGGCGACTCCGTCCACCAGCACCGTGCAGGCACCGCAGACACCGTGTTCGCATCCGACATGGACACCGGTGGCACCGAGGTCGTGGCGCAGGAAGTCGCAGAGTTGGGTCCGCGGTTCAGCCAGCGCTTCGCGGGAGCGGCCGTTGAGTTCCAGGCGAATCGGAAAGGTTTGGTCGGCAGGTACACGCATGTTCAGACTCCTTCGATCAGCTGGTGACCCAGCTCGCGAATCAGTTGGCGGCGATAGGCAGCGCTGGCGTGCACATCGTCTTGTGCATCGAGCGACCAGGCGGTTTGATTGAGCGCGTCCGGCAGCTCCGCACCACGAGGCAGGCTGCGACGTTGCGGACGGTCGGCGACCCCGCCGATGCCCAGTTCGACCTGATCCGCGCCGATGGCTGCGGCCAGGGAGACAATTGCAAAGTCGCCGTGGCGCATGGCGATCTCGCGGAAGCGATAGGTAATGCCTTCGCGCTTGAGCGGAAAGCGCACCTCGACGACCAGTTCATCCGCACGCTTGTCGGTGGTGAGAATGCCTTGGAAGAAGTCAGCAGCCTTGACAATGCGCTTGCCTTTTTTCGACTCCAGAACGATCTCGCCACCCAGCGTCACCAGGCACAGCGGCAACTCGGCGCTCGGGTCGGCATGAGCCACCGAACCGCAGACTGTGCCGCGATTACGCGTCTGGAAGTGACCGATCCAAGGCATTGCCAGCGCCAATAAAGGCACCTCGTCCATCAGGGTCGAACGCGCCAGCAACTGCGCCTGTCGTACCCCGGCACCTACCGCCAGACAATCCTTGCGCAGTTCGATATAGGCCAGGTCAGCCACATGATTGATATCGATCAGCAACTTGGGCTGAGCCAGGCGCATGTTCAGCACCGCCATCAGCGATTGGCCACCGGCGATGATGCGAGCTTCCTGGCCGTACTCGGCGAGCAACTCAACCACCTGACGACGGTTGTCAGCCCGAACGTAATCGAAAGCAGCCGGTTTCATTGCGCACCTCCCTTGCCAAACAGCGCGCCAAGCGAGGCACGCAATCGCGCCCACCAGCCGGTGGAGATGGCTTGGCCGCTAACCCGTTGTGACAGGCGAGTAAATATTTGTCCGATGATCACTTTCGAGGCCCCTTGCAGCATTCGGCCGCCGACCGCGGCGACTTTGCCGCTGACCGCCACCTGGTATTGGTATTCCAGACGCGTGTGGCCATTTTCCAGTTCGACGAAACGCACCTTGGCCTGGCCCTGGGCCGAGCCCATCGAACTGCTGCCGGATCCGGACAGACGCAACGAATGCGGCGGGTCCAGATCACTCAGGGCAACCTTGGCCTCGAAGCGCGCACGGATCATTCCGACGCCGACAGTGACGTCTGCGCGGTAACGGTTTTCGCCTTCAAGCACGAGGTCGTGGCAACCGGGAATGATCGCTGCCAGCGTCTGCGGGTCGAGCAAGGTATCGAAGACCTGTTGCGGCGAAGCAGGAATCACCACCGAGTCGTTGGCCCGCAGTGCCGGTCCACCGGCAGGTACTGCGTCCAGGTTTTCATCGGGCTCCATACCGGCGGGCCGTGGCGGCTCGTCGATCCCGATCAGCGTGCGTACTTTCGATGGCGTCAGTGGCAGACGGATGTCCGAGCGGCCGAGGGCGTCGGCCACCGCGTTGGCGACGCACACCGGCGTGCTCATATTGTTGCCCTCGCCCACACCCTTGGCGCCCAGTGGGGTGAAGGGCGATGGCGTTTCCATGTGCAGGATCATCGGTTCGATCACTTCCGGTGCGGTCGGCACCAGATAATCAGCGAAGGTCCCGGAGAGGAAGCTGCCGTCCTCGCCATAGGCGAACTCTTCCATCAGCGCCGCGCCGAGGCCTTGGGTGAAGCCACCACGAATCTGGCCATCGACCAGTGCCGGGTTGAGCAGACGGCCGGCGTCATGGCAGGTGACGTAGCGATCGATGTGGATCTCGCCGGTCATGCGGTCGATTTCCAGACCACAGATGTCGAAGACAAAGCCGTAGCACAGCGAGCTATTGACCTGATCCTGGTCGTCCGGTGCCACCAACTGCGGCGGGCTCCAGAAGGCGGTTTCGCGCAGGCCGCCACTTTCACCTTCCGGCAGCAGGCCCGGCGACCAGTGGGTCGCACCCGCAATCCGATGGAAAGGCGCCATCGCCCCGCCATTGACCACAAAAATCTTGCCGCCCGCGAAACGAATATCTTCGGGACTGGCCCGCAATTGCTCGGCGGCAATCGCGGCGAGACGCTCGCGGATCTTCAGCGCCGCCTTGTAAACGGCACCGGCCACAGCACCGGCGAAGCGGCTGGAATAGTTGCCCGAGGCAATCGACCAAGCGTCCTTCTGGGTATCCAGTTCAACGTTGACCACGATGGATTCCAGCGCAACCCCAAGCACTTCGGCGACGACTTGAGCGACGGTGGTTTGATGGCCCTGCCCTTGCGGTGCCGAGGACACATGCACACTGACGTCACCCAACGGGCCGACGTTGATGGTTGCGGTGGCGACAGCGCCGTTTTTCGGACCGGCCTTGCGCCGCTCTTCGGGTGTCATCGCAGTGGTGATGTAGCCCATGTTGGAAATCGACGGTTCGATGACAGCGGCATAACCAATGCCATAGATCCGGCCTTCGGCACGCGCCTGATCACGACGTTTGAGCAACTCGTCGAGACCGCCATCAGCCGCCGCCAAGGCAATGCCAGCCTGGTAGTTGCCGGAATCGAGCAACGCACCGGCAGCCGCGCGATAAGGGAAGGCATCGGCCGGCACCAGGTTGCGGCGGATCACATCCAACGGATCAAGCTTCAACTGCACGGCGATGTGTTGCAGCAACCGTTCAAGGGCGAAATACACCTGTGGGCCACCGAAACCACGGTTCAGGCCGGAAGGCGTTTTGTTGGTCAGCACCACTCGGTTGCGCACTTGCAAATTGCGGATCGCGTAGGCACCCGTCAGGTTGCCGTGCATGCGGTAGAAAGTCGCCGGTTCAGGCGCTCTCAGGTAGGCACCACAATCGTCGATCTGGTCATAACGCAAAGCGGTGATACGGCCATCCGCTTCTACCGCTGCTTCAATTTCGGTCACCCGATTGGTCGCCGAAGAAGCCCCCTGAAGATGTTCCAGACGGTCCTCGACCCACTTCACCGGTGCACCGACCTTGCGTGACGCCAGCCCCATCATCACCACGTAAGGGAAAACCCCTTGCTTGATGCCAAAGCTGCCGCCGGAATCTTTCGGTGTGCGTAAACGCAAGCGGTTACCGGGCACATTCAGTGCCCTGGCCATGACCGTGTGCAACGCATAAGGGCCCTGAAAATTGGCCAGCACGTCATAAATGCCGGTTGCGCGCTCGTACTGAGCCAGCACCACATAGCATTCAATGGGTGTGCAGGAACTGCGCGGAAACTTCACTTTGAGCGAGACCTTGTGCGGCGCCTGCTCGAAGGCCTGCTCCGGCTCGCCATAACGAAAGTGCCGTTCGTTGACCACGTTGCTGCCGACTGCTTCGTGCAGGACCGGCGCCTGTTCGGCAGTGGCCAGTTCCGGGTCGATGATTGGGGGCAGCGGCTCGTATTCAACGCGCACCCCTTCGATGGCGTCTTCGGCCAGATAGCGGCTCTCAGCGATCACCACGGCCACCGGCTCCCCGACGTAACGCACCTTGTCAACGGCGACGCACCAGTGCTCCATCGGCTGACGCACACCCACCGGGAACGGCAGCGCCCAGCGTTTGACGTCTTCGCCGACCAGCACGCCATGCACGCCTTTCATCAGCAGCGCACGGGAAAAGTCCACCGAGGTGATCCGCGCATGAGCGTGGGGTGAACGGATGATCGCCGCGTGCAGCGTTCCCGGAGGGATCGCAGCGTCATCGGCATAGCAGCCGAGGCCGCGCAACAAGGCGGCGTCCTCGACACGGGTCTGACGGGCGCCGATGTGGCCGGTCTGGCTTTCGGTAGCAGGTTGGAAACTAGTCATTTTTTCGCGGCTCTTGTTGTTGTGCAGCGCGATAGCGTTAGAGCCGAGTGTGTGAGAAAGGCGCCGGGAGCGCCTTGCCTGGGGGGAGGGAGTTCTGCGTTGGGGTCTGAAAATTTGCCTTAGCGTCTGATTTTCAGGACTGGGACCGACAGAATGGCCGGTCAGGGATGGGACGCGGGATGGCTCAGGAACGCTTCGATTTCTGCATAGGGCATCGGTTTGGCGAAGTAATACCCCTGAAAAATATCGCAGCGGCTGCCCTTCAGGAAATCCACCTGGGACGCCGTTTCCACGCCTTCGGCGACCACCGTCAGGCTGAGGTGATGGGCCATGGAAATAATGCCTTGGGTGATCGCTGCATCGTGAGGATCGGTAGCGATTTCCTGGATGAACGAGCGGTCAATCTTGATCTTGTCGATGGGCAAACACTTGAGGTAACTGAGGCTGGAAAAACCGGTGCCAAAATCATCGAGCGCAATGCGCACCCCCAACGCCTTGAGCCGGTGCAACGTGTCGATCGCCTGTTCAGCGTTATGCAACAGCAGCGACTCGGTGATCTCCAGCTCCAACTGCTCACCACGCAGACCATGTTTCTCCAGGGTGGCTTGGACACACTGGACGAACTGGCCACGCTGAAAATGCATCGGCGAAATATTCACGGCCATCGAGATGCTCGTGATGCCCTGCTCGCCTAGCTGTCGCAGCTGCGCGCAGGCCGTATCGAGTACCCAAAGGCTCAGCGGGATGATCTGCCCACTGTCCTCTGCCACCGGCACAAACACCGCGGGGGAGATAAAGCCTTTTTCCGGATGCTCCCAGCGCAGCAACGCTTCGATCCCGACCACCCGACCCGTGCGCGCTTCTATCTGCGGTTGATAATGCAGCTTGAGCGACTGGGTTTCGATAGCCTTTTGCAGGTCATTGCGCAGGCTCGCGTGCTCGCAAACGCGCTGATTAAGATCACTGGTGTACCACTGAAAGTTGTTGCGCCCTTGCTGCTTGGCTTTGTACATGGCCATGTCAGCCTGCTGGATCAGCTGCATCGGCTGCTCGATGTGACCATCGCTCAGGGTGATGCCGACACTTGCACTCACGTGCAGGTCAATGCCCTGGATGCAGTAGGGTCTGCCAATGCTGGCCATCAACCGCTCGGCCACCGGTACAACGTCCTCATCACGAAGCAAGTCCGGCAGCAGAACGATAAATTCATCACCGCCCATGCGCACGATGGTATCGCCGGGACGAATCTGCTGGGTCATACGCTGCGCCACCTCAATCAGCACCTGATCGCCGAAGTAGTGTCCGATCGAATCGTTGATGGATTTGAATCCATCCAGATCAATGCACATCACCGCCAGACGACGCTTGCGCCGACGACTGATGTGACAATCCAGAACAAGCCGTTCTTCAAGCGAAACACGGTTGAGCAAGCCGGTCAGCCGGTCATGGCTGGCGTTGAAGCTCAACTGGCGCTCGTAATGCTTCTGCTCGCTGATGTCCCGGGCAATGCCGAATACCCCGACGATTTCTCCGTTGACCATGATCGGCAGGTTAGAGATGTCCATGGTCAGCAGATTGTCACTCTCGTCGAGAACCCGTGCCTCGAAGCGCTGAGGTTCTCCGGCGCGGGCTGCGGAAAAATGCTGACTGACCCGCTCCAGGTCCTCTTCGAGTACCAGATGGGAAAAGTGATGACCAATGAAATCGGTTGCGGTGTACGGTTTCAGCTTCAGGCCTGCTGCGTTCACACTTTGGATATTGCCGAACAGATCGAGGGAGAACACGGGGTGGGGGTTGTAGGTGAACAATGAACGAAAACGTTGTTCGCTTTCCTCCAGTCGTTGGCCATCACGCTCATGACGAATCGCAATGACTGCCAGTTGGGCCGCGCGGTCCAGTCGTTGAATCTGCGCCTCGTCCGGCGCATGGACGCGGTTCTGGTACAGGGCAAATGTACCCAACACGCGTCCCTGATGGGAGAGCAAAGGCACCGACCAGCAGGAACGCAGGTTATGCCCCAGCGCCAGGCTGCGGAAACGCTCCCAGTTGGGGTCCCGGGCGATGTCTTCGGTGACTACAAGCTCGCGCCGGAACGCAGCGGTGCCGCAGGTTCCTTCCTGTGGACCAATGGCCATTCCATGAATCGCGTCACTGTATTCGACCGGAAGGCTGGGCGCCGCGCCGCTCAGCAAGCGTTTGCCCTCGGCATCAGTGAGCAGTATCGAACAGAAGGTTTCGGGGGCCTGTGCGTCGTGCATCTGGCAGATGGCGCAGAGTATGTCGCCCAGATGATGATCGGTCGCGATCATACCGAGAATGTCACGTTGCGATTCGGGGAGTGTCTTGCTGCGAAAACCAGGACGAGTATTCATGGTGGTTCCTGAAGACTCTCGAGGTCGTCCGGTCTTCAGAGAGCCAGAAATAGTAGGCGGCCGATCACTGTCCACTAGTGCGTCGGACGCGCACTCTATAGAGCACCGACGCACTAAAAAAAGACTCAGATCCAACATAAAAAACAGTATCAGATTTATGAAACTGTCATCTCTGTCCATTGCTCCGATGCGGCCCAAAGACGCTCGGCATACTCAAGATCGACTGCCCATCTGGCCACGCCCTTGCGTCCCGTCTCCGATTCGTTGATAGAGGCGATATTGCAATCTTCGCAGTAAACACCGCCCAAGGTTGCAAGCGTGGCGCTGGTCGCACACCACAGGCCGGTTGCAGCGCCCTGCTCCAGTGTCTTGAGTCCGATCTCCGGGTTCAGGCGCTGCCGACCGTGCTCATCCAGCACGTCGAATGCGGCTATTTCGGCGCTGCTCAGATGGCGTCCGAGGCTGGTCAGGACTTGCCCCGGGTGCAGCGAGAATGCCCGCACGCCGCGATGACGTCCGAGTTTGTCGAGCGCCAACGCAAACAGTGCGTTGGCGGTTTTCGACTGACCGTACGCCACCCACTTGTCGTATGGCCGGCGCAAAAAATCGATGTCGTCAAAATCCACCCCGGCGATCTGATGCCCTCGTGACGAGACCGAAACCACGCGCGCCGCACCCGCGGCAATCAGCGCCGGCCACAACCCGCAAGTCAGGCGGTAATGACCGAGATGGTTCGTAGCGAACTGACTTTCGTGCCCATCGCCGTCTCGCGTCAGTGGCGAGGCCATGACCCCGGCGCAGTTGATCAGCAGCGAGATCGGACGGCCACTGTTGAGCATGCGTCGGCTGAAGGCTTCAACCGATGCGGGTTGCATCAAGTCCATCTCCAGTACTTCGACCCGCTTGACCTCTGCCAGGGCAGCCAGGGCCCGGACCGGATCTCGGGCGGGAACGATAACGTGCGCGCCGGCGGCAGCCAGGCTCTTCGTGGTGACCAGTCCGATTCCCGAATAACCGCCGGTGACGATCGCAATTTTGCCGGTCAGGTCAACACCTGCCATGACCTCGGCGGCGGTACTGGCGGCATTGAAGTCGGAGTGAATAGGGTTTTGAAGCGTCGGCATGAGAAATCTCCCTCGCAGGTATCGAAGTGCTCGATTCTTCACTAAGCTCGCTGGACGAAACAGCTCAAGAAACCCGGTTTTCTATCGTGATCATCCAAAATTCAGTTTCTGATCCATTGTCCGAAGTCCTGGCGCTGTCAGGACTGCGTGCCGCCTGCTCCGTGCGATTGCAGGCAGGCGGCACTTGGGCATTACAGTTCCGGCCCATCGAATTGAAATTCAATGTCGTGCGACGAGGCGAGTGCTGGTTGCGCATGGACGGCATGGCGCCTTGTCATCTGAGGGCTGGCGACTGTTTTGTCGTTGCTCGTACGCCGTTCGTTCTGGCCAGCGGGCCGGATGTGGAGGCGATAAATGCCTCCGATGTGTTTTCCCATGCGGGGGCGTCGGCAATGTTTGGCGTGGGTGACGATGTCGAGTTGCTGGGCGGCAGCGTTTCACTTGTCGGTCCTGCGGCGATGGAGTTGCTCGATGCATTGCCGCCTGCACTCATCATCCGCGCCGGGTCCGGAGGCGCATCGTCGTTTGGCTGGCTACTGGATGAACTGGATCGTGAGTGGCAATCGAATCAAGCTGGCGCGCATGCAATGTGCAACGATCTGCTGCGGCTGATCTTCATTCACGTGCTTCGCCATCGCATCACCGCCGCCGACGCTACTGATTTGAATTGGCTGGGAGGACTTCGAGATCCGGTCATCGCCAAGGTGTTGCGTGCCATTCATGGCGCACCCGAAAAATCTTTGAGGCTGGCTGAAATGGCGGATATGGCTTGCATGTCCCGCTCTGGTTTTACTGCATTATTCAAGACGCGCGTGGGGCAGTCGCCCGGCGAATATGTCACGCGATGGCGCATGCAAGTGGCGGCGTCGAGGTTGCGCGATGGCACGGACAACGTCGCTACCGTTGCCGCTTCGCTGGGTTATTTGTCGGACGCTGCCTTTGGAGTCGCGTTCCGCCGTGTTCACGGAAAATCGCCCGGACAATATCGACGCGAAGCACTGCGATAACCGGGTATTGAGGTGGGCCAGGCTTGCTCGCAATACGGCCTGAGGAAGCTAGGGCGTAACGCCCTAGCAGATCGCAGAGGTCACTTATTCTTTTTCGCCGGCTTTTCTGCCTTGTCTGATTTCTTAGCCTTGTCTGGCTTGCTATCAGCTTTTTTTGCAGATTTCTTCGGTTCGGCATCTTTTTTCTTGTCTTTCTTTTCGGAAGATTTCGAAAGAGCCGAGGCCGCAGCTGATTTCTTTGCCTTCGATGACTTTTTGTCTTTCAAATCCTTGCTGGCGTTCGAAGCATCACCTTTGCTTTTCTTCTCGTCTTTAGCCACGTTGACCACCTCTCGGAAAATGCCGGTATTGGCACATTGCCTGTGCGATTCGTCCACAAGCTAATCATTAGGCGAGCGCGTCCAAAGGCGGTTCAAAATTATTGATGCGTTGAGACAGGCTTTGGATGAAGCACCGAGATGTGAGCCCCGATGAATCTACCCCCTCGAAAACCACTCCCCACAAAAAAGCCCACTGACCGTCTCCGGTCAGTGGGCTTTCTCTGATTACGCTTCTACTTACAAAGCCATATCACTGGCAGCATTAGCCTTCGGCGCTTTCGCCTTATCAGCATCAGCCGGAGCAGCAGCCGGAGCCGCTACCTGACCAATCGCTGGCGGCGGAGTCAGTTGCAGTACCTTGGCGGTGTAAGCCCACTCCTGCGCAACCTTCTCAGGGCTGCCGTTCAGCTGAGTGCCATAGCTCGGCACGATCTGATGCAGCTTTTCCTGCCAGGCAGGCGAAGCCACCTTGTCCTTGAACACTTTCTGCAGCACGGTCAGCATGATCGGTGCAGCCGTCGAGGCGCCCGGCGATGCGCCCAGCAGGCCGGCAATGGTGCCGTCTTGCGATGCAACGATCTCGGTGCCCAGCTTCAGCACGCCACCCGCTGCTTCATCACGCTTGATGATTTGCACGCGTTGGCCGGCTTGCCACAGGCGCCAGTCTTCGGCTTTGGCGTTCGGGAAGTATTCTTTCAGGGCGTTGAGGCGGTCTTCGTCAGACAGCATCAGTTGGCCGGCGAGGTACTCGACCAGCGGGTATTCCTTGATGCCGACTTTGGTCATTGGCCACACGTTGTGCGTGGTGGTGGTGGTCAGCAGGTCCAGGTACGAGCCTTCCTTCAGGAACTTGGTGCTGAAGGTCGCGAATGGGCCAAACAGAATGACGCGCTTGCCGTCCAGGACACGGGTGTCCAGGTGCGGAACCGACATTGGCGGTGCGCCAACGGAGGCTTTGCCGTAGGCCTTGGCCAGGTGTTGTTCGGCGAGGGTCGGGTTTTCGGTGACGAGGAACGAGCCGCCTACCGGGAAGCCTGCGTATTCCTTGGCTTCAGGAATACCGGACTTCTGCAGCAGGTGCAGTGCACCGCCGCCCGCGCCGATGAACACGAACTTGGCGTCGGTTTCGGACTGGGTGCCGTCTTTCAGGTTTTTGTAGCTGACGCGCCAGGTGCCGTCGTCGTTCTTGGTGATGTCTTGCACTTCGCTAGACAGTTTCAAGTCGAACTTCGGTGTAGTTTGCAGGTGCGCGACGAACTGGCGGGTGATTTCGCCAAAGTTGACGTCGGTGCCGATCGGGCTCCAGGTGGCCGCGATTTTCTGGTTCGGGTCGCGCCCTTCCATCATCAGCGGAACCCACTTCTTGATCACAGCCGGGTCTTCGGAGTACTGCATGCCGGCGAACAGCGGGCTCGCTTGCAGTGCTTCGTAGCGCTTCTTCAGGAACTTGATGTTGTCATCGCCCCACACAAAGCTCATGTGCGGCGTGGAGTTGATGAACGAACGCGGGTTTTTCAGCACGCCTTGCTGAACCTGCCAGGCCCAGAACTGACGGGAGATCTGGAACGCTTCGTTGATTTCAACGGCTTTCGGGATCTGTACGTTGCCCTTGTCGTCTTCCGGGGTGTAGTTCAACTCGGCCAAGGCGGAGTGACCGGTACCGGCGTTGTTCCAGCCGTTGGAGCTCTCCAGGGCGACGCCGTCGAGGCGCTCGATCATTTCCATCGAAGTGCCAGGTTCCAGCTCGTTGAGCCAGACACCCAGGGTCGCGCTCATGATGCCGCCGCCGATCAGCAGTACATCGACTTTCTTTGCCTCTGCCGCGTGAACGGACGTGATCCCCATCGACAAAGCCAGCCCCAGCAGGGCCGTGTTCATTTTCTTAAACATCTGTAGCACCTATGATAAAACGCCATCCGCCCTTCCATTCCCGCTCACGGCCCCTTGGTTCACGACATTCAGGCAGGACGTCGTGGGTGCTCGTACACAAGAATCGAAGGGTGGGCACACAAGGCCGACTGTCTGCATCGACCTCAATTTATATGTCCCTACTGAACTGACTTTTTATCATTATTGGCTTCAGCTACTTGAGCGACATTGATCCTGTCGGCACGTCTCAAGGACGGGCCAACTGAATAGGTCAAACCAAGTTGGCGCGCAGAATATCATGGCAGGACGACCACGCGCTCCCAAAAGGACTTATGAGTCTAGTCCAGACGGGGCTCGTTCGCCGCGTCCCGGCCCAAACGATTCAGCACAAACACCTTGGCGTTGTGGGTCATTTGGTCCAGATGCCGGTCGCGTTGCTTTTCGGCATCGACCATCGCGCGCTTTCCGTGTTTTTGCAGCAAGTAGTTATGTATCTGCCGAACCTCTAGAGAACTGTAGATAAATGTGACATCCAACAGTCCCATCAAGCCTTCGCTGCTGTGGTCGCGGGTGTTCATCAGCACCTGCGTGCCGCGCACGCCCAGCACCTGAAAACCCATCGACTCGAACCACGGCACCTTGGCCACGGTGCAGGTCAGTTCAGCGTGGGGGTAGCGGCTGATCATGTCTTGCAGCATGGCCCGTGCGACGCCTCGGCGGCGATGACCCGAGTCAACGGCCATGTAGGCCACCCCGCAGGCTTCGGGATCGTCCTTGACCGGCAGGTACAGCAGAAAGCCGATGACCTTTTCAGGGTCTTCATCGTCGGTGGCGACGATCAACTCGACCGCAATGCCCTTGGACCCGCCGAGGGCTTCCAGGTACAGATGCACTTCGTAACCGACCGCGTACTGATACACGTTGTACAGCGGGTTGCTCGGCACGATGCCGACCATGCTGATGTCGGTCAGGTTGTCGACGACCATCTGCAGGATCTGGCTGTTGATGTGCTCCGGGCACGGGGCGTCGAAGTGGGTGAGTTCGGGCATTGAAATTCTGACTCCGGGATCGCTTTACTGGGTTTCGGCGGGGCTATTGTCACAGATTGATCGCCACGCCGCTTCTGCCAGCAATTCCCGGTAGGCCTTCGGACTGGCGACCACCCTCCCCGACAACCAGGCCCGGCAGTAACTGTCCGCCTGGCCGATGATCAGCGACGGCAGCAATTCGGCCGGAAACGCGCGCAATTCATCGCGTCGGCCGGGCTCTGCCAGCCATTGGCCGAGTGTCTGGTTACGGATTTTGTTGCGAGTGGCCAGTTCTTCCTTGAACGGCCCTTTGGTGACGGCAAATCGCGCGTGGTACTGGAAACGTGCCCAGTCGGGTTGGCTGTCGACCCAATCGACGTAGCTGTGGACCAGCGCGTGCACGCCCTCTTCGGTCGTCTGTGCCTCGGCGAGGTAGCTGTCGCGAAGCAGTGCCTGATCGTCCAGCGCCGTAAAAAACAGCGCGGCCACCAGGCCTTCCTTGTTGCCGAAATGATGGTAGATCGCGCCAACGCTGGTATCGCATTGGGCGCGGATCATTTCGATGGTCGTGGCTTCGAGCCCTTGTTCGTTGAACAGGGCCAAGGCTTTTCTGAAGATGTCGCGCTTGAGTTCGGCTCTTCTGCCGGGGTAGCTGCGCTCGAGTAGATCTGCGGTTTCCATGCGGGATACAGGCCAGAAAATTCATGACAAGGCAGGCGGCTGCCGGTGAGAAAGCTGCGCTAGGTTGACAGATTTAATCGCAACAGAATACTGTTCCGTCACAGAACATTATTCTGTTACGGAACATAATTCTGTAAAACCATCCCTCAGCGAGGCTTCAAAATGAGTCAGTTTCTCAGCATGTTCAACAGCGCCGGCCCGGAAGCATTCAGCAAAATGGCCTGCCAGGTGGCGCCCTACTTCAGCACCATCAAGCCGCTGATCTCGGCGTTGCGCCCCGGTCATGCCACAGTGCAGGTGCCGTTCAATAAGGAGATCACCAACCACTTGGGCTCGGTTCATGCGATTGCGATGTGCAACGCCGCCGAACTGGCGGCAGGGACGATGACCGACGTGTCCATTCCCGCCGGTGCGCGCTGGATTCCGAAAGGGATGACGGTCGAGTATCTGGCCAAGGCCAAGAGCGATGTGACGGCGGTGGCCGATGGCGAGGCGGTGGATTGGCAAACGGAGGGCGACAAGATCGTGCCGGTGGATATTCATGATGCCGAAGGCAAGAAGGTGTTCACGGCGCGCATCACCATGAATGTGAAGCTCGCTTAAACGCCCACGCCCGCAACCTGTAGCAGCCAGCGTCCGGCTGCTACAACAATTGCGCAACCCGCCAATCGCGTGAATGCTTTCAAGCAGGGCCGAAAAACCTTTCTACCTCCCTACTCCGAAACAGCTACCTGATTACGCCCACGCGCCTTGGCTCGATACAGCGCTTTATCCGCGTTATTCAGCAAACTTTGAAAATCGTTATCGCCGATGTCCATCGCTGCCACACCGAGGCTGGCCGATATACGGTGAACCGGTCCGGTCATCAATCCACCGATCGACTGGATAAGTTGCTCGGCGATGTTAAGGGCGACTTCAATGGAAGTATCCGGGAGCAGGATCGCGAACTCTTCACCGCCGAGCCTGCCGAAGACATCCGTGTCGCGGAAGGACCGGTTGATGATCACGCCCATTTGCCGCAACACCTGATCTCCGACCTGATGACCGTAGGTGTCATTGATGTGCTTGAAGTGATCCATATCCAGCATCACCGCGCACAACGGTAACCGGTTGTGTTGGCAGTCATGGAACAGTTGCTGGGCATGCTCGAAAAAAGCGCGGCGATTTTTCAGGCCGGTGAGTTCATCGGTCTGTGCGGCGTAAGTGGCAATGCGATGGGCGCGTTCCATTTCGCGGGTTAGCAGGAAGGCGGTTTCCAGGGCTTCAGCCAGTTTGCGTGTCGCGCTGGCCACGAATGAGGCGAACACAATCACGGCCAGCGCCATGCCGACCTGAATCGCTAACGATTGAAACAGCAGCCAGAGCGTACACGGCAACAACACAAGGCCAATGGACGCCAGCGTCATGTATCGATACGCCGAATAACACGACACCGCGCTGACCGACATGCCGACGGCAAAAAGCATGACCAGTGCCTGGGCCAACAGGTCGTTTGCCGGCATGACCGCAAATGCACCCGCCCCCCATATCCCGGCGGACAACACCAGCGTGAACCCGTATTTCTTCTCCCAGCGTTGCGGGGTGCGCTCACTGTCCGGGCAGCGAAACCAGGCCACGAACATCAGGAGGCGCAGCAACGACGACGCTGTCAGCAGCCCTATCCAGGTGAAAATGACGGAGTGATCAAAACGCTCCCAGCACAGCCCGCACAGCATGATCGCGGCCAGAAAACTGCCGAAAATCGCAGGGAATGACTGGTGGAAAAGCTGATGCAATCGATCACTGCGCACCTGCGCTGCGATGAAAGCATCCTGGTCGTGCCGAAATCCTGGGCCACCCATTTGATCCGCCTGATCATGATGCTGCGACAAAAAAAACGATTGTGGCATCCTGCCACCTAGGCAAACAAACAATTACGACTCGTGGGTACCCGCACATTCACGGTAATGCGCCCTTAAAGCCTCTGTGACAATCGTCAGAAAAGTAATAGCACAAAGTGAGCTATCCCTAGGCATCGAGCCAAATGACATTGCGCCGGCAACGTACAACGCGTTCGTCCTGCTACGCTTTTGAAGCCTCCCATGGAATCGGGCGATAGTGACTCATACGGATCCACTTGACTGTTGAGGTTGCGCAATGTGAGAGCCCAACTTATCAGCGCCGTCATTACCCTGACCATGATCGGAGTGACGACGTATGGGTTTATAGAATGGAACACTGGCGAACGCGCGCGCCGGGATGCAGTGTGCAAGGCAGCTCGACAGCACAAGGAAGAGGTGGAAATTCGAGCACGAGCGATGGCTGCCGGGCTGTCTGTCGATGCTTACGCCGAAGCCGAGAAAGCCGAAGTCGGCAAATTGGTCAGCTCCCTGGATACCGCGAAGAATGATGCCGAGGTTGAAGCCGTCATAGACGCACACGCTGCCGAGTTGCAGGCGCAGGACGCCGCCACCGACGCAGAGCTGAAAAACCAGGGGAGCCAGCAATTTCTCGAACAGAAGTTCAAGGAACAGCGGATCACCACGGACATCAAGCAGGAAATTGAACGGGCCGAGAAAGCGGTGGCGGATGCTTGCCGTTAGACCCCACTGACCGCTACCACTACCGCTGCGGCGCAACCATCCGAAACCGGATAATGATGTCGTCGGAAACAACCGTGTCGCCCCATTCACCCTCGCCGACCTTGAAGTCGCTACGCTTGAGCGTTAGCTGGCCATCGAAGATCCCGATGTCCTCCTCCTCTTTCAGGAGGACCGGAACAGTCACCTCACGGGTGACGCCCCTGAGCGTCAGTTTGCCGGTGATCGAATAGCGGTGGTCACCCAGCGCGTTCACGGTGGTCGATTCAAACGTCGCCTCGGGATACTTCTGCGTGTCGAACCAGGCGGGCCTTTGCAGTTCGGTGTTGGCGTCTTCGCTACCGGCATCGATGCTGCCGAGCTGGATGGTCAGCGCGGCACGGCCCTCCTCGGGGTTGTCCGTGTCGAAGTCGAGCGTGGCCTTGAACGTGTCAAACGTGCCGTACACCCGCGAGCTGAACTGGTTGTACGTAAAGGAGATCGTGCTGGCGGTTTCATTCACTTGCGTGTATTCGGCCGCTTCGGCACCTGGAGAAAAGCCGAAGGCAAGCGCAGCAGCCAGTACGGAAAACGACGGGAATCGAGAGTTCATGGGGCGCTCCAGTCGTGGCACACGCTGGCCAGACAGGTGGACTAAAGCAAAGAACCACCGTTTATTCCACCAGGCATTGAGACTTCCGACCTCCTGTCGGCAACGTGCACCAGAGCCCGATACGGCCACCTGCACAGGTGTTTAATGATTCAAGCACTCACCGCTTCGGGAGACAGGACATGAAAATCGTCGTCATCGGTGGCACCGGGCTGATCGGCAGCAAGCTCTGCCAGAACCTGCAGGATCTGGGGCACGAAGCCTTGGCGGCGTCGCCAAGCAACGGCGTCAATGTCATCAGCGGCGAGGGGCTGACGCAGGCGTTGAAAGGTGCGGATGTGGTGGTCGACGTGTCGAACTCGCCTTCGTTCGAGGACCACGCGGCGTTGCACTTCTTCGAAACCGCCGGGCACAACCTGATCGCGGCGGAGAAAATCGACGGCGTCAAACACCATGTTGTGCTGTCGGTGGTCGGCACCGAACGGATGCTCGACAGCGGTTACTTCCGGGCGAAAATGGCCCAGGAAAAACTCATCAAGAAGTCGGGCATTCCCTACACCATTGTGCGGGCCACGCAGTTCTTCGAATTTATCCATGCCATTGCTCACTCCGGGCGCGAGGAAGGCGACACCATTCACTTGACGTCCGCCGCGCTGCAACCGGTAGCCTCGGCCGATGTGGCGGCGGCACTGACGGACATCGCGTTGAAAGCACCGATCAATCAGACCGTCGAAGTGGCCGGCCCTGAAAACCGCCCCCTCATCGAGTTCGCGAGCGACTATTTGAAGCACACCCTGGACCCACGCCAGACCGTCGCGGACGACACGGTCCCTTACTTCGGTGCGCCGATCAATGACCAGTCGCTGACACCAGGTGCCAATCCCATTGTCGGCGCGACCCGGTTTCAGGAGTGGCTTGAGACCCACTAGGCGACAAAGCCAGGTCAAATATGAGGCGTGGCCGTTGCGCTAGGCCACCGCCTCGATCAACTGCATCGGCGTCATCTTCGTGACCATCATCATCACGATCACAAACATCCCCGCAAAACCCATCACGCCCATCCAGAACCACTTCTGGTAGACCGACCGGAATTGCGCGTCGAGCCCCTCGCCCGTCTCCACCGCGCTCAACGCCATCCCGTGCAGCCGCTTCTGCAGCACCAACACCGGCAGCCACAATGACCCCACGCACAGGAAAATGATCAACGAGGTCAGAATCCATTCAGTGCTCATGGGCAGCCCGGACACTTTCATCAGCAGGTAACCGGAGACGATCTGAATGAAGCCTGCCGGGGTGGTAATCCAGGTGTCGAAGCGCACCACCATTCTGGCGACGTGCGCGATCACTTGCGGGTTGGCTGTGCGACTGGCCGCGATCAGATAGAGGTAGGAGCCCATGCCGAACCCGAACAGGAAAATCGCGGCAATGACGTGCAGGTACTTCAGGCACAGATAGAGCATGCTCAGCCCTGCTCGTCAGAAAAGCGCACGGACAGCTGCAGATTGGCGGGGTCGTTGATCGCGGCCATGTACTCGTCGACGCTGATCTCGCCCACGCAGGGACGGGCGCCGGGTGCCGGCACGTAACCCGCGACCCGTTTTGCTACCAGGGCGACAGCCGCGCAGCTCGGGATTTCAGGGCCCTTGTCATTGTGCGCCGTCAATTGCACGGTCATGGACAGCGGTTGCCCGTCAACGCCCTGCCCTTCGACGTCGATGTACATCGCACTCAAGCCATCACCGAATCGCTCAAACCACGTCCCCCAACGATGCAACCTTGCCGCCCACGCCGCGGAGTCTCGCACCAGCCCGATTCTCAAAGCCTCGGCGAGCACGTAGTTGACCACGCCACCGAGTTTCAGGCCCGAACCTGCCTTGAAACTCAAGGTATGGGCGCCGTAACGGGCCGCGAAGATATCCATGTCCGGCACATCGACATTGGACAGGACACGAGTCCCCAATTGCGGCATCTTGCGCAGGGTCAAATCCTGCCAGCCCGACACTTCGTGCACCTGGCCGTTCTTGAGCTGCTTGATTGGTTTGCCCGCATAGGCCAGCACCCCTTCGACGGTCGAGAGGCCGGGCATCTTGGCCGAGGAAGAAATGCCATGCGCGATCGAGTCGATGCGTTTGAAGCGATATCGATAGTGGTCGATGAGCGCCGACGACAGCGTCGGCACCGAACTGCACCCACTGAGAACGGCCACGCCGGCCTGTTTTGCGCTCGCGTCGAGCACATCAATGCCATTGACGAAGGTGCGGCAGTCAGCCAGATCGCAGTAGTTCACGCCCGCGTCGATGCAGCTTTGCGCGACGGCATAGGATTGCCCCTGAAACGGGCCGCCGGTGTGCACGACCCACTGGATGCCCATCGCGCTCAGCGTGGAGCCGAACGCACTGCTCATGGCATCACCGCACCAACTTTCACAGACACGACCGGACTGGGTTTTCAGTTCATTGACCTGGCGCTGCAACTTGTGTGAGTTACGACCGGAGACCACCAGCTCTACGTCTGGCATCGCAACTAAATGCCTGCAAACGATGCTGCCGAAATTTCCGTAGCCACCGACCACCATCACCCTGAGTGTCATTCAACGCTTTCCTTAACCATTGGATCATGTAGCCAACCCGCCCGGGACCGGGCGCGGCAAAGCTTTACTGATATCGAACGGACAGGCAAGCCGCGAAGCACCGCTAGCCATAAGCGAGCATCCATTACCGTGCCCGCTTACAGTTACGCGCCAAGATGGCGGCAAAAAAAAAGCGACCTTCTCAGTGCAGGCCTATATTGCCTTGCACTAAGAAAGTCGCCACTGCCAGGCTTTAAAACAAGCCCGCCAGACTTACGCGCTGAACGGGCCTAGCACTGGCTCGCAACGGTCCGCGCAGAGAAAACGGCGTAGTCCTGTTGTTTGACTCGCTGAGTCAACACCAGCATGGTCAGGAAACCCAACGCGATCAGCACCGGATACGCCATCAACAGTTCGGAAAGCGAGTATTTCCAGGCCAACGGGCGACCGACGCCCAGCATGGCCGCGTACATCCACGACACCGCCGACAGCGAGCCGCAAAACAGCGCCAGCATCCGTGCGCTGAATCCGAGATCGAGCAAGGAGCCGGCCTTTTGCAAAGCGGGCAATACCAGGCGATGCAACAACATGCCGTTGTAGGTCAGCAACATGACAATAATGACTTTGGCTTGAAGTTTTGGGTTCATGAAGTAGTTCATACCTTTATCCAGGTAATCAACTCCCATGACAGCGATACCGGTTACCCACAACGCGATTAACGCAACCACCACCGACTTCTGCAGACTTTCCATGTGAGCATGATCATGCCCAGTGGACGTTTTCCGTTTCAATAAATCTTTAACCATTGCAATATCACTGGTCAACACCAGACCAATAGCCACGCAACACGACAATAAATGAACGTAAATAACGCCCAGCCGCAAAAATTCCATACATTCTTTGTTTTCCAACAGGCTCATAATTGTATTTATCGCCACGGTAAGTTCCCCACCTTATTCGATAGTACAGATCGGTTCTTCAACAGGGCATTTCGCTCTTCAAACCCTGTGCGATCTTACTTTTTATAAGATATGCCAAATCGTCGACCTGACACTGCTTAGCCCATTGAATTACCTAGAAATTCAATGACCGGCTAGTTATTACCTCCTGAATTTCAGATAAAAAAATCCCCATTTGCATTCACTGCACATGAGGTTGTTTTTCCACTTCTTTTCTCGCGACAGCAATAGCAAGTCATGGTGACATGCTGAAAGATCAGAGGGCGCAGAGGCTAGAATGTTCATTTTTTGAGCAGACTGCCGACAAACGGTTACTTCAGTCAAAGCAACTCATCCCGACGGTAAGTCGGCAACTTCCCGGAAAGCCGCATGATAACTGGCCCGCGTAAATTAGATGGGCGCCAGATACTTCCATTGGATCCATTAGTTGTTGCATTACTTACGATAAGTGCCTGAGAGACCCGCGCTCATTTACTGTCCTCACCGCTGAAACAGTCGGACTTTTTAACGCAAGCGGATTTACGACAATGACCCGGCCGTTATCAGTCTCCGATCACCGTCGCGAGCGGTAACCAGACGCACACTTCAAAACCTTCTTGTCGACCGGTTGCAGGAGAGACCAATTTCATACTCGCGTTGACCCCTTGGACAATGGTTTTGGCGATCGCCAGCCCTAATCCAGAACCGCTTATTTCACTGTGACCTCGCACAAAACGCTCGGTCAGGTGCTGCAACACCGATGCCGGCACCGCCGGGCCGCCATTGACTACCCGAAGTTGGGCCTGTTCGGTGAGGCTGACTTCGATCGGTTGATCGGTGGCGCCGTACTTCAGCGCGTTCTCGATCAGGTTGCGCAACAAGATGCCAAAGGCATCCGGGTCGATGTTCGAGTACACGCTGGCCTGCCCTGGCAAATGCAATTCAATGCGCTGGCCGCTGCGCTGGTTCCACTCATCAACGCCGTGGGCCAGCAACGGAATCAGGTCCTGAGGCGTTTCGGACAACAGCCCCCCGCCCTCGGCCTTGGCCAATTGCATGAGCTTTTCCGAAAGCCGCGCCAGCTCACGCAAGGCGTTTTCGATCTTCGCCGCCCGCACCCGCAACGGCCCTTCGGGCGCCTCGTGGTGTAAACGCTGGATCTGCGCCAGGGTCGCGGCCAGTGGCGTGCGCAGTTCATGGGCGCTGTTGGCGGTAAAACTGCGCTCGGCCTCCAGGGCCTTGCGCAAGCGCTCCAGCAGGTGGTTGACCGCCTCGGCCAACGGATCGATTTCTGCGGGCAGGCGGGCCACCTTGATCGGCGACAGATCCCCCACCCCACGCGCCTCGACCGCCCGACGATACGCCAACACACTGCGCAGGCTGATCCGCACGAACAACCAGGTGCCCAACAGGCTGATGGGAATCAGCGCCAACAGCGGCAACAACAAGGCAAACAAAGCCTCCCGCGCGGCTTCACGGCGATGACCCAGCGGCTCGGCGATCTCAATGAACAGCGTCTCGCGTAACGCACTGGCACCATACAAGCGGTACTTTTCAGAGGTGGAAAATCCCTCGGTCGGCCGCTTACTGAAGATCTTCGGGTTGGCGTCGTGGGACTGCATCAGGATCTTGCCGCTGGCATCGCGCACCAGGTATGTCAGGTATTCGTTGTGCATTTTCAACGTCGCAACGTGCTGCGCTTCACGGGGTTCCTCCCGGTTGCTGATTTCCAGCACGGCCAGCGGCAAGATCCGTTGCGCGGTCTCTTCCAGCGCACTGTCGAACGCCTCGTTCAACTCATGTTGCACCACCAGCCAGGCGCCGACCGTCGCGCCCAGCCACAGTAAGGTCATGCCCAGGGTCAGCCCCAGGCCGAGGCGTTTTTGCAGGCTCGAAGAAGACTTCATGCGGACGCCAACCGGTAGCCCATGCCGCGCACGGTTTCAATCAGATCGCGCCCCAGTTTTTTACGCAGACGGCTGATGTACACCTCGATGGTATTGCTCTCGATTTCGGCACCGAAGGCATACAGCCGCTCTTCGAGCTGCGACTTGGACAACAACGCGCTGGGGCGCTGCACGAACGCTTCGAACAGCGCCCATTCCCGGGCCGTCAGGTCCACGGTGGTGCCGGCACGCTGCACGGTGCGGGCGCTCATGTCGACCTGCACATCACCAAGTCTGATCTGCGGATTGGGGTTGCCGCTGTAACGGCGGGCCACCGCCGCCACACGGGCCGAGAGTTCAAACAGGTCGAACGGTTTGACCAGGTAATCGTCGGCCCCGGCATTGAGGCCGGCGATGCGATCGGAAATCTGATCCTGGGCCGTCAGGATAATCACCGGGGTCACGTCCCCCGCCGAGCGCTGCTGACGCAAGAAATCCAGCCCGCGACCGTCCGGCAGCATCAAGTCCAGCAGGATCAGGTCGTAAGGCGTGGTGCGCACGCTGTTGCGCGCATGGTCCAGGCGCTGCACCCAATCGACGGCGTGACCGTCATCGGCGATCTGTTCGCGCACCGCTTCCCCCAGCCCTGGGGCGTCCTCGACCAATAAAACCCGCATCTGGCACCTCCTGTGGTGGTTGTCGTGCCGCACCTTAATCGCCTTACCTGACGTGAATCTGAAGATTCAGCTGGTTGTCAGGAATGCACCTTAGGGTATGCCACAGACGCCGACCTCGGCAGGAGACAGATCATGAAATCAGGTTTTATTGCCCATGCCGCGCTGTTGAGTCTGCTGCTTAGCGGTTTCGCCATGGCCGACGACGACTGCAGCGACCCGGTGAGCGACTGGCAACCCCGCGAGACTTTGCGACAGCAGGTCGAGCGGCAATACGGCTGGAGCGTGCAACGCATCAAGGTCGACGACGGTTGTTACGAACTCAAGGGGTTGGACCGCAAGGGCAACGCCATCGAAGCCAGCTACTCACCGGCCTCGCTGCGCCTGCGCACGCTCGAGATCCATTTCCGCGACGACGGCGATGCCAGGGATTATCTCGGCAGCCCGCTCACCGAATGACGCCTCACCCGTCGATGAGTTTTTCCTGCGATTCAGGTTGCTGTCAGCAAGCAGGTCCAGGCTCTCGACCTAACGATCACAAGGACACCCTCATGAAAAAGATCATCGCAGCCACCTGTCTCGCCGGCGCCATTGCCCTGCCGGGGTTGGCCCAGGCCCGGGAAGTAACCCTGACCACCCAGCTCAAGGACTACAGCGGCAATGATGCCTACCTGGCGATCTACGTGACCGACGCCAACGGCCAATACCAGAAAACCCTGTGGGTGGCCGGCAAGAAGGCCAAGTACTACAAACACCTGGGCGACTGGGCCCGTGGCAGCGGGATGAACCCGAGCGAGTTCGACGGCGTCAGCGGTGCCAGTGTCGGCAGTGGGCGCACGCTCAAAGTCAGCGTCGAACTGGCAGACACCCTGATCGATGCCGGGTATCAGATCCGCATCGACAGTGCCGTCGAGGACAAACGTGACGCGCGCGCCGATGTCAGCGTGCCCCTGACGTCCAAGGGCGCAGGCCAGCCGGCGACCGGCAGCACCTATGTCGAGTCCTTTACTTACGATTTGTAGCACCTGCCCTTTCTGGAGGCTGAACATGCTTCGCCAGTCCCATTCCCTGTCCGGCCTGATCGCCGCCCTGTTGGTCATGCTGTTGGCCATCAGCGGCGCGATCCTGTCGGTCGACCCGGCGCTGGAACGCTTGCACAGCACCCCCACCGCCGCCGGGCAACTCACCGTCGGCCAACTGGCCGGGCGTGTGGCCAATCACTTCCCGGGCGTGGAGCAGATCCAGCGCACAGCGTCCGGGACGGTCATCGTCTACTACAACCAGAACGGTCAGGCCGGGGCTGAAACGGTCGACCCACTGACTGGCGAAGGCCTCGCGCCTTATGCGCCCTCCGCGTTCACGCGTTGGGTGAAAGAGCTGCACCGCTCGATGTTCCTTGGCACACCGGGCCATGGGGTGTCGGGTGTCGGCGCGTTGTTCATGCTGATGCTGTCAGTGTCCGGCGCGCTGTTGCTGGCCCGACGCCTGGGTGGCTGGCGCAACCTGCTGCGGCCACTGCGCGGCACGTTCAACCAGCGCTGGCATGCTGAAGTCGGGCGAATGGCCTTGCTCGGGCTGCTGCTGTCGGCCTTGAGCGGGCTGTATATGTCCGCCACCACTTTCGGTTTTTTCGCCGACGGCAGTCAGAATGAACCCGCCTTCCCCGCCCACGTCAGTGCCGGGCCGGCCTTGCCGGTGGCGAGCCTGCAAGCCTTGCAGGCCACCGACCTGAATGACCTGCGCGAGCTGGTCTACCCCAGTCCTGGCAACCCGAAGGACGTGTTTTCCCTGCGCACGGCCCAGGGCGACGGCTACGTGGATCAGGCCAGCGGCGCCTTGTTGTCCTACCAGGCCCACGACTCGATGCACAACCTCTACGAATTGATCTATCAGCTGCACACCGGTGAAGGCCTGTGGTGGCTGGGCCTGCCGCTTGGGCTCTGCGCCCTCTGTGTGCCGTTGATGAGCGTCACCGGCCTCCTGTTGTGGTGGCGCCGGCGCAAGGCGAGCCCGAACATCCGCCACAACAGCCCTGCCCACTCTGCCGACAGCGTGATTCTGGTGGGCAGTGAAAACAACAGCACCTGGGGCTTTGCCAAGACCTTGCATGACGCCTTGCACCTGGCCGGACACCGAGTGCATAGCGCGGCGATGAATCAATACGTCAACGACTACCGCAGCGCCCAACGCGTGATCATCCTCACCGCGACCCACGGTGACGGCGACGCGCCAGCCTCGGCTTCGCAGTTCATGGCGCGGCTGGCCAAAACCGGCCTCAAGCCCGGCCTGCCCTTTGCCGTGCTGGGCTTTGGTGACCGCCAGTTTGCGCAGTTCTGTCAGTTCGCCCATCAGGTTCAGGACGCGATGTTGCAAGCCGGTGGCTCGCCGTTACTGGGGCTGGAAACCGTCAACCGCCAATCCTCTCAGGAATTTGCACGTTGGGGCCACGCGCTGGGCGACGTGCTCAAACATGACCTGACACTGGTCCATGCCCCGCAGCGGCCACAGACCCGTCCATTGCTGCTGACTGAGCGCATCGTCTATGGCGAACAGGTGAACGCACCGACCCACGTCTTGCGCTTCAAGGCACCCGGTGCGCTGCCGGACTTCCTGGCCGGTGACCTGGTCGGGATTGTGCCTCCGGGCAGTCCCATCCCCCGTTTCTACTCGCTGGCCAGCGGTTCGCAGGACGGCGTGCTGGAAATCTGCGTGCGCAAACACAAAGGTGGCGTGTGCTCGGAATTCCTTCATGGCCTGGACATCGGAGCATCGATCGAAGCGTTTATCCAGCCCAACCCGCAATTCCGCCCGGCGTCGGGCACGCACCCGGTGATCCTGATCGGTGCCGGTACCGGTATCGGTCCATTGGCCGGTTTTATCCGCAACAACACGGCCCACCACCCGATGCACTTGTATTGGGGCGGGCGCAACCCGGCCTCCGACTTCCTCTACGAGCCGCAACTCAAGCAGTACCTGGCCGACCGGCGCCTGACGGCATTGCGCGCCGCCTTCTCTCAGGTTCAAGACCGCTGCTACGTGCAAGACCGGCTGATCGGCGATGCCCAGGCCCTGCGTCGACTGATTGAAAAAGGCGCCCAGGTGCTGGTGTGTGGCAGTCGCGAAATGGCCAAAGGCGTGATGCACGCCCTCGATGAGGTGTTGGCACCTCTCAACCTGACGGTGCTGACCCTCAAGGCACAAGGACGCTACCGTGAAGACGTCTACTGAGTTGCAGCGCTACAGCCTGAACGGCGAAACCATGGGCAGCCGCTACACCGCCCTGTTCTATGCCGGGGCCGGAATCGATACCGACGAAGTGGGTCGTCACTTGGCGTGCGCGGTGGCCCGGGTGGACCAGCAAATGTCCACCTGGAAACCCGACTCGGACCTCAACCGCCTCAATGCCGCCCCCGAGCAGCAATGGATTTCGGTGCCCCAGGAACTGGCAACGGTGCTGTCAGCGGCACTGCGTGTCAGTCAGCAATCCGGCGGCGCCTTCGACATTGCCGTCGGTGATCTGGTGAATGCCTGGGGGTTCGGCCCCGCAGAACCGACCGTTACAGAACAGGCGCTCGCGACGATGCCGCCGCGCACCCGGCTGTCAGCCAGCGCCGCGTTGGTGGTCGACCCGTTACGCAATCAGGTGCGCAAACGCGCGCCGCTGCACCTTGATTTGAATGGCATCGCCAAGGGGTTTGGCGTCGATGAGTTGGCCCGTTGCCTGGATGGTTTTGGCATCACCCGCTACCTGGTCGGCATCGATGGCGAGATGCGCGCCCGGGGCGTCAAACCCGACGGCCAGTGCTGGACCGTGGCGGTGGAAAAGCCTGACCGGGGCGTGCGTGAAGTCATGGGTGTGATGGAACTTGGCGACGCCGCGATCGCGACCTCCGGGGACTACCGACAGTGGGTCGACGTGGCCGGTCAAGCCTATGCTCATACCATGAACCCGGCTACCGGCGCGCCGCTGTGCAACCCGCTCGCCGCCGTCACTGTGGTGGCGGCTTCGTGCATGCTCGCCGATGCCTGGGCCACGGCGCTGATGGTGCTGGGTGAAACCGAAGGGCCACGTCTGGCACAGGAACGCGGGATGGACGCGCTGTTTGTGCTGCGCGACGGGCAACAATTCAAGGAAATATCCATTGTCGGCGGCCAGTTGCAGGCGCAGATTGAAACCCGCCCGATGTGAACCGCCCAATGACAGTGAGTCGCGCTCAACCATGAAATTCATGCACAGACACACCGAATCCCACCGCAGTGATCGTATCGGCTGGCTGCGCGCCGCCGTCCTGGGGGCCAACGACGGCATTGTCTCCACCGCCAGCCTGCTGATCGGCGTTGCCGCCGCCAACGCCAGCCACGCCACGTTGCTGGTCACGGGCATGGCGGGACTGATGGCCGGCGCCATGTCCATGGCGGCAGGCGAGTACATCTCCGTACACTCCCAGGCGGATACCGAGCGTGCCGATTTGTCCCGCGAACGGGCCGAGCTGGCCAGTGACCCGAAAGCCGAACACATCGAGCTCGCCAACATCTACATGCACCGTGGCGTATCACCCGAACTGGCGCATCAGGTGGCCGATCAATTGATGGCCCATGATGCGTTGGGTTCGCACGCCCGGGACGAACTGGGTATCAGCGCCACCCTTACCGCCAAACCCTTGCAGGCCGCCCTGGCCTCCGCTGCCAGCTTTGTGGTGGGTGCCGCCCTGCCCCTGGCGGTGACGTTTGTCGCACCGGAGCACAGCGTGGTGCCCTGGATATCGGGCATGTCATTGGTGTTTCTCGGGACGCTGGGCGCCATTGCCGCCAGGGCCGGCGGCGCCAAGGTCATCACCGGGGCCTGGCGGGTGACCTTTTGGGGCGCGTTGGCCATGGCGGTTACGGCACTGGTGGGGCACTTGTTTGGCGCTGTGGTCTAGCGCGCGTCCCTCCCGCAAAAACAAAGGGCGTCCCTTGATGAAAAGGACGCCCCGACACCATCGCTCGTCAGATTGGCATTCTGACACCACGGGCCTGTTGCCCCATTGTTGATATAGCTCAATGACGCTTCCTCGTTCAGGCGTAGAAAAGACTGACCGGGCATTCACGGTCCGTCCTGTCTCACGCCCTTCACAGAGGACTTCATCATGAACGACTTGAGTCTGCGTAATGCCATTCTGGATGAACTGGAATTCCAGCCTGAAATCAATGCTGCGAACATTGGCGTGGCCGTGGAAGATGGTGTGGTGACCCTCACCGGTCACGTTTCCACCTATGCCCAGAAAATCGACGCAGAGCGCGCGGTCAAAAACCTCAAAGGGGTACGCGCCGTCGCCGAAGAAATTCAGATCCGCCCCGAGAAAGGCGCCGGCACGGCAGATGACACCATCGCCAGTCGCGCGTTGAAAATTATTAATTGGAGTTCCGACGTGCCCGAAGGCGACATCAAAGTCGTCGTGCAACATGGGTGGGTCACCCTGGAAGGTCAAGTGGACTGGCAATACCAGAAAGAAACCGCGGAACGGGCCGTGCGCAAATTGTCCGGCGTGCTGGGCATCGACAATCAGCTAGCCCTTCGTCCCCGGGTCGACGCCGGTAATATCCAGCGCAGCATCGAAGCGGCACTCAAGCGCAATGCCGAAGTAGAAGCCGAGGGGATACACGTCAAGGTCCAGGGCGATGTGGTGATACTCGAAGGCCGGGTCCATTTATGGCGCCAGCGTCAGGTTGCAGAACGGGCGGCCTGGTCAGTACCCGGTGTAAAAGAGGTGATCGATCACATACTGCTCGCCTGAGTCACGGCACCGGGGAGTGTGCGATCTCCCCGGGCTGCAGCCGTGAGGCTCATCACTGAGACTCAAAGATCATTATGGTTTGGCGCCGAGTGTCACCATGTAACGAGCGACAGATTCGGTGTCCGCCTCAGACAGTGAATGATTCGACGCCTTCATCGAGTCGTCACGGGGACGCTGCTCCGTCTGTTGCAGCACCTTGATCTGGCGAATCGCATACTCCGCATGTTGACCTGCCACCCGGGGAATCCGACCATTGCCTTCCCCGCCAGCACCGTGACACGAACTGCACCGAGCGACGCCGGACTCGGGAATGCCGTTGCCAAAGATGGATTCACCCCGGGCATCGGCGCTGTCGGCATCCGCCTTCATTGGACTTTGACGTGAAAAATAATCGGCCAGTTCGGTGATCTGGGTCTCGGTCAAATGGTCAAACCCGCGCATGTATTGAGCCCCGGATGTATCGCTGCGCAGATGCCGCTTGAAGTCGACCAGTTGCAGCTTCAGGTACTCTTTTTGCTGCCCGGCCAGCTTGGGAAACAGCGGTGAGGCGGACTCCCCCGTCAAGCCATGACACAAGGAGCAGATCTGATCCACCATGGCGACACCGGACATGGCTGACGCGTCTTGCGAGGTCTGCTCGTTGCTACTCGTGCAGCCCATCAACGTCACGATGCACATGGCAAGTAAACGATGTGATTGGCGGGGAGTACGCTTCTTGTCACAGGCTTCCATGGTCTCACCCTCGATTCGACGATCAATACACGCCCGTCACACCTTGAGGCTGTCGGAGTGACCCTCTGAATTGAGCTTAGCCAGAGGCCGCCCGTTACAGGTCAATGACAACGAACCGTTCAGCCTGATTCGAACTAAAGGCCATCGCTTCGCCTTATATCCCGTGTGCCGGGAACGCTGTCTCAAACACCATCGCTCAAGGCATTGCCCCCTTTGTTGATCAAACTCAATCATTTGTCTGAATCGAGGTGTTGGAATACCCACCAGACGATAAAGCATCTGATGGAAGACGCACGCCAGGCCTGTGGCAGTGACCTGACTCAAGGGGATAACCGTCATGAACACCCCCTCCCACGACTCGCCGGACAGGGATGGCTCTCCTCGACACATCGACGTGGCCACCATCGCACCGCTCCTGCGTCAATACGCAGAACCCCTGCCGACGCGGGACTCATCGACCTTTGGTGAAATGTTCGATCGCTACGCCGATGCCCGTGTCGTCATGATCGGTGAGGCCAGCCATGGCACCCGCGACTTCTATGAAACCCGGGCAGCGATCACCCAAAGGCTGATTGAACACCACGGGTTCAACATTGTGGCGGTGGAAGCCGACTGGCCGGACGCCGGCCATGTCGACCATTACGTCCGGGGCCTGGCCCGTTCGGCGTGGAAGCGTCACATTTTCAGCCGTTTTCCGACCTGGATGTGGCGCAATGCCGAGGTGAGGTCATTCGTCCACTGGCTGCATCAATTCAATCACTCACTCGCCCCTGAACGTCGTGTCGAATTCCGGGGCCTCGACATTTACAGCTTGCGCAACTCCATTCATGAAGTGCTGCGCTACCTGGACCAGGTCGACCCGCAGTTGGCCCACGAAGCGCGGCGGCGTTATGGCTGCCTGACGCCGTGGCAGGATGATCCGGCGCTGTACGGTCACTTCGTCGAACGCGGCGGCCTGATGCCCTGCGAACAGCCGGTGGTCGAGCAACTCAACGCCATGCTGGCCAAACAACTGGCCGGGCTCGTCCGGGATGATGAAGGGTTCTTCAATGCGGCGCAAAACGCCCGGGTGGTGCAGGCAGCGGAGCAATACTACCGCGCGATTTATCGAGGCTCGACGGCCTCGTGGAATCTGCGCGACCGGCATATGTTCGACACCCTGCAGCGCCTGCTTGAGCACCGGGGGCCCCACGCCAAGGCCGTGGTCTGGGCGCACAACTCCCATATCGGCAATGCGGCCGCCACCGAAATGGGCTGGAAGGGCCAGTTCAATATCGGTCATCTATGCCGCAGTGCCTATGGTCGCGAGGTCGTGCTGATTGGCATGAGCACCGACCGGGGCCAGGTGGCGGCGGCCGATGACTGGGACGGCGACCTGCTCATCAAGGACATCAGGCCCTCGCACCCGGACAGCTGGGAGCATCAGTTTTTCAAAGCCGGCATTCCAGCGTCGTTGACCGACTGGCGAGACCCGCGCCGCAAAGAACTGCGTCGCGTCCTGAGCAAGCCATTGCTGGAACGGGCCATCGGCGTGATTTATCGTCCTGAAACCGAGCGTCGCAGCCATTACTTCGAGGCGGCGCTGGCCGACCAGTTTGACGCAATGATCTGGATCGAACAGACCCGCCCCGTGACCGCACTGGCGCTGCCGAAAGGCCAGGCGATCGAACCGGAGGACGAGACCTTTCCGTTTGGTTTGTGAGGCGCAACAAGGTCGATGAAAGCGGTGCCCCTGCGAGGTGCCCCTTTTTCAAAGACTCAGGCGCTTGGCCAATTCAACACTGGGCACCCACAGCGCGTTGATGCAACTGTCCTCGTCCTTTTCCGTCACCGGCTCAAGAGCCAACGGATCAAGCAGGCGCCAGTTGACCATCGCCATCCGCGCAATGCCGTTTTTGTCGAGGAGCGAATTCGCCAGACATTCACACAATGACCGAGGCAGGGCTCTTGTGAGGGAATCGATGTCGGCATTCTCAAGCTCGATCTCAAAACGCGCTGTGCACCTGTCTGCCAAGTCTTGCGCCGCCTGGGAGGCGAAATGAGACACCGTAAAGTATCCCGCCGTCAGCCCCATCAGGATCGCCACCAGGAAGGTTGCCTCACGTTTCCAGGAACGGGGACCCGGCCAGCGCAACTGCCCCAGTGCCGTCCCTCTGCCTTGGGTCACGTGAACCCCGCTGCTGACGAGTTTGTTGTCTGTCATGACCGTATCTCTCGCCCATGTTTATCAAAACAATGACGCCGATCAGCAAATGCCGTTTGATCTTGATCAACTTGAGTGCAGTTGTGTCCTGTCTTCTCGTCTTGCACGGTGCCAATGCCTGCACAGCTTGCGCAACTCGCTGAACCAGAAGACCAGGCTCGCCATTGCCAGACAAAGGCCCCACTGGCTGAGCGTCAATGCACTCGTGCCGAACGCCTTGTTGAGTGGCGCCCAGTGCACCACTGCAATCTGCAAGACCATGGCCAGGACGATGGCGCCCCAGAGCCATCGATTGGCGAACAGGCCGATAAACGCACTGGTTGATTCAGAGCGCGCGTTCAACGCGTTAAACAGCTGCGCCAAAACAAGGACGGTAAAAGCGCCCGTGCGTGCTTCCTCCAGCGACGCATCCCCCGGTATCAACCCTCCCGGCAGCATCCAGTCGACCGTTAACAAACTCGCCAATGCCATGACCAGCCCCACCTCGAACACCCCCACCCACATGCGTGTGTCGATGATTCGGTCCGAAGGCTTGCGCGGGCTGCGTGTCATGACATCCTCGCTATGCGGATCAAGGCCCATGGCGATGGCCGGTGCCGCATCCGTGACCAGGTTGATCCACAGAATCTGCGTGGCCAGCAGCGGCAGGATGATCCCGCCGTTCTCATCCACCAGGCCGATGACGCTGGCCCCCACAACGGCGAGAAACACCGTCAGCACTTCGCCCATATTGGAAGACAGCAAGTAACGAAGAAACTTGCGGATATTGTCCAGAATCCCGCGGCCTTCGCGCACGGCCAATACGATGGTCGCGAAGTTATCATCGGCCAGGATCATCTTTCCCGCCTGCTTGGTCACCTCCGTTCCGGTGATGCCCATGGCAATGCCGATGTCGGCTGACTTCAGTGCCGGAGCGTCATTCACACCATCACCGGTCATCGCCACCACATGCCCCTGCGCTTGCAGCGCATCGACAATCCGCAACTTATGCGAGGGCGCCACACGGGCATAGACCGAGGTCGACCGGACCGCCTCGGCCAGGGCCGCATCGTCCAGCTTATCCAGATCGGCCCCGGTCAACGCCCCGGCACCGGCCTGGATGATGCCCAGATCCTCGGCGATGCGCGCTGCCGTTCGCGGATGGTCACCGGTGATCATAATGATGCGGATGCCTGCCCGATGGGCTTCGGCAATGGCCGGCGCGACCTCTTCACGCGGCGGGTCACTGATGCCGACCGTACCGATGAAAACAAGGCCGGCCTCAAGGGGTTCACCGCTCGTGACCTCCTCGCCAGCGGCCAAGGGACGGTACGCCACGGAAAGCGTGCGCAATCCCACGCCCGACAACTCATTCACATCAGCCACGGCTTTTGCACGCAGGTCGTCGGTGAGTGGCACGACATCCATGCCGACCTGGACTTGTGTGCAATGCTGGAGGAGCACATCGGGCGCGCCCTTGCTGATCAGCAGTCGCTCGTCGTTGTGCTCATGATCGATGACCAGGGCCGACATCATTTTTCGATCAGAGGTAAAGGGTATTTCAGCCACACGCTCGAAGCGGTTCACGCTGCGTGCCGGCGCATCGAGCTTGCGCTCCGCCACCAGAAAGGCACCCTCGGTCGGATCGCCTTGAACCACCCAGGTGCCGTCTTCCTGCTGCGCCAGCACGGCATTGCCAGCCAGGCTGCCGCCGCGCAATAACAGCACGTTTTCGCTGTGCACTGGCCCCCCACTCAGGGGCAGGTCCTGGTGATGAATCTGCCCTTGCGGGGCGTAGCCGACACCGCTGACCACTCCTTTACCCGACGCAGTCATGGTTTGCTGGATGGTCATTTCGGAACGGGTCAGCGTGCCGGTCTTGTCGGTACAGATGACCGATGCAGACCCCAGGGTCTCCACTGAAGACAGTCGCTTGATGATGGCTTTGCTGCGCGCCATGCGCAGCATGCCGAAGGCGAGCACCAATGACAGAACGGCAGGCAGCCCCTCTGGCACCGCCGCCACCGCCAGGGACACACCCAGCAGCAAAACCCGCAGCACATCGTCGACCGTCTGAATGTCAGTGAGCATCAGCACGGCCACGACGACCACCGTAGCGATCACCAGAACCGCAATGCCGAGCATCCGCCCTATGGCGCGCACTTCCTTTTGCAGAGGTGTGACCTCTTCGGGCGTGACATCCAGCAGATGAGCGATGGCCCCGACTTCAGTCGCCATACCGACCGCCGTGACCATGCCGACTCCCGTCCCCTGGGCGATGGCTGTGCCCTTGAAAATCATATTGGCGCGCTCTGCCAAAGGCACCTCGGTGCTTGAACACGCGGTATTTTTCGACACCGCTTCACTCTCTCCGGTCAGTGACGCTTCCAGCACGCGCAATTCATTGGCCTGGATGAGGCGAGCATCGGCGCCCACCGAATCGCCCTCGGATAAGACCAGCAGGTCACCGATCACCAGTTGCTGACTGGGGATTCGCGTCAGGGCCCCGTCGCGGATGACGGAAGAAGAGGTCTGGGTCAGGTTGGCCAACGCCGCAACAGCTCGCTGTGAGCGGGTTTCCTGGAAAAACCCCAGCAACGCATTAGCCAGCACGATCAGCGTGATCACCAACGCATCGACCGGCCATTCCTGACGGTCCATCAGCAACCAGGTGGCCAGGGTGATGCCCACCGCGACAAGCAGCAGGTACACCAGCGGATCTTGAAACTGCCGCAGAAGATAATGCCAGGCGGGCTTGACCGGTTGGGTCCGTAACTCATTGGGTCCGTCACGACTCAGACGGGCCTGGGCTTGCGCGCTGGACAAGCCCACGCGCAGATCAGCGTCCAGCTCGCGGACAAGCGTTTCGACGTCTTCGAGGTGGGGAGAAACGATACGGCGTTTACCACTCTCAACTGCGCGATTCATTTGATCCCCTTTTACAACGGAGCGTGCGCCGTTGATCCATTGATAGCGTAACGAACGCGAATGCACCGAAATGATAGGTGACGATAACCGGTTGAGTGCGTTGTGCAGCATTCCCTGAATGAGCCGCTGCATTAATCGCTTGAGCAACATCAACAAATAGCCGATCCGCATCGGGTATCTTGGCGTGACTTTGCGCCCTGAGGATTCGCCATGCCTTCTACCCCCACCGAAGTGGACGTCGCAATTATCGGCGGTGGCCAGTCCGCACTCGCCGTGGCTTACTTTCTGCGCCGAACAGGGCGTTCGTTTGTGATTATTGATGCCGAAGCCGGGCCGGGCGGCGCCTGGCGGCACGGTTGGCATTCCCTGCGACTGTTTTCACCCTCGACCTGGAGCTCCATCGCCGGCTGGATGATGCCGCCGGTCACGGACGGCTACCCAAGCCGCGACAACGTCCTCGATTACCTGCGCGAGTATGAGCAACGCTACCAGTTCCCTACCGCGCGGCCCTATTGGGTGAACGCTATTGAACGCCGGGATAATCGGCTGCTCGTCAAGACCGATAGCCTTAGCTGGCTGGCCCGCACGGTGGTTAGCGCGACAGGCACCTGGCGCCATCCCTTCCTGCCGCACTACCCCGGCAGTGAAACCTTTACCGGCCAGCAAGTGCATTCGGCCCACTACGTCGACGCCAAGCCGTTTGCCGGCAAAAAAGTCCTGGTGGTGGGCGGCGGCAACTCCGGTGCCCAGATCCTCGCTGAAGTCTCGCAAGTGGCGGACGCCACCTGGGTCACGCCGCAGCCGCCACAGTTTCTCGCCGATGACGTCGATGGCCGAGTGCTGTTCGAACGCGCCACCGAACGCTGGAAAGCCCAACTCGCCGGCACCGTCATTGAACAACCGGTCGGTGGCTTGGGCGATATCGTGATGGTGCCGCCCGTCGTCGAAGCCCGGGAGCGCGGTGTATTGCACGCGGTCCGGCCGTTTCTGCGCCTTACCGACACCGGCGTGGAGTGGGCCGACGGCTCGCAAACGCCGGTCGACGCGGTGATCTGGTGCACCGGTTTCCGCCCTGCCCTCGGCTATCTGGGATCACTGGGCGTGTGCACCGCCGATGGGCGCGTGGCCGTCGAAGGCACGCATTCCATACAAGAGCCGCGCTTGTGGCTGGTGGGCTATGGCGACTGGACCGGCGCCGCTTCCGCGACACTGATTGGCGTCACGCGCACAGCACGCAGCACCGTGGAAGAAATCGACAGATTTTTAACCGAACATTGAATCCAGGGGTGATCGCCGCGATGGGGCGATTCATCCCCCCAGGGTCCTTCGTTAATAACTCGCCGACGCCGGCAAAACTGTTTCCCCTGTCTCTGACTTAAATCAAAGACGGGCAGCCCGTTCACGCCGACATTTAGAGCCAGTATTCGCACCAGCGCATTCGCGGTGAGTGCAGAGGACTCTCGTCTCGTCTCGTGGAGGCTGACATGGCTACCCAACTGCAAGGCACTCAACCGATCATCCCACCGACGGTCCCCCATCCGTTGGCGGGCAGCTTGCGAAAGGTCGAGCCCAAACGACTTTCCCTGAGTTTGCTGATCGCTCTGGTGGTCGGTTCGATGATCGGCAGCGGTATTTTCAGTCTGCCGCAGAACATGGCGGCCAGTGCCGGAGCCGGGGCGATTCTGATTGGCTGGCTGATTACCGGCGTCGGCATGCTGTCACTGGCCCTGGTCTACCAGACCTTGTCCAACCGCCAGCCGGCCTTGGACAACGGCGTGTTTGCCTATGCCCGCGCCCTGGGCGGCGAATTCCTCGGCTTCAATTCCGCCTGGGGCTACTGGATCAGCGCCTGGATCGGCAACGTCAGTTACCTGGTGATTCTGTTCGCGGCGCTGAGTTACTTCTTCCCGCTGTTTGGTGAAGGCAATAACAAAGCGGCCATTGCCGGGGCGTCCGTGGTGCTGTGGTCGTTGCACTGGATGATCCTCAGGGGCATGCGCACCGCGGCGCGGGCCAACGCGTTGACGACGATCGCCAAAATTGTGCCGTTGCTGCTGTTTATCGGCCTGGTGATCGCGGCCTTTCAGAAAGAAACCTTCTCGGTCGACTTCTGGGGTTCGTCGGCACTGGGCAGCACGCTTGATCAAGTCAAAAGCACCATGCTGGTCACCGTGTGGGTGTTCATCGGGATCGAGGGCGCCAACGTGTTTTCCGCCCGAGCCGCAGAACGGGCCAACGTCGGTCGTGCCACGGTCATCGGTTTTGTCATCACCCTGTTGCTGCTGATCGCGGTGTCCCTGTTGTCGCTGGGCATTCTCAGACAGCCAGAACTGGCGGCGCTGAAAAACCCGTCGATGGCTGGCGTGCTTGAGGCGGCGGCCGGGCCATGGGGCGCGGTGCTGATCAGCATCGGCTTGATCATTTCGGTGGGCGGTGCCCTGCTCGCCTGGACGCTGCTGGCAGCCGAATCGGTGTTCACACCGGCCAAGGAAAACGTCATGCCGGGGACACTCGCCGTGGAGAACACCCAAGGCGTGCCGGCCCATGCGCTGTGGATCACCAACGGCTGCATTCAACTGTTCCTGTTGCTGACGCTGTATTCGAGCGCCACTTACCTCGCGCTGATTTCCCTGGCCACGTCGATGATTCTGCTGCCGTACCTGTTCAGCGGTCTGTACGCGCTGAAATTGACCTGGCAGGGCCAGACCTACGCCGGTCACAGGGGCCTGCAACTGCGCGACATGGCCATCGCCCTGGTCGCCACGCTGTATTGCACGTGGCTGCTGTATGCCGCCGGGCCTAAATACATGCTGCTCAGCGCGTTGCTTTACGCCCCCGGCTCGTTGATTTACCTGGTCACGATGAAGTCTCGCCAGGGCCAACCGCTCAGCGGCCCTGAAACCGGGCTGTTAATCATCATCTGGACGGCAGCCGCCTTTGCCGGGTGGATGCTGTGGTCCGGGACGCTGGCCTTGTAACGCAAGGGACTGCTGAGTGTTTTCCGGGTGGAATGCAGCGAGGGATGTTCAGTCCACCCTTCAATCCCAAGAGGAGTATTGAAAATGAGCAATTCCGTGAAAAAAATGCCGATAAAGACTGAGGAAAAAGGGAATCAGCCCTCCGTCACGACAGACCTTTGGAGACCTCTGGAAAAACTCCGGCAGCAGGTCGATCAACTGTTCTCGGACTTTGGTCACGGCCGGGGGCTATCCCCCTTCAGTCGTGGGCTGTTCGATGTCGAGCCTTTATGGTCGCAGGAGTTGACGGTCCCCAGCCTGCCGGCCGTGGACATCACCGAGAAAGACAAAAGCTACGAAATCACCGCCGAACTGCCCGGCATGGATCAGAAAAACATTGAGATCAAACTGTCCAACGGCAGCCTGATCATCAAAGGGGAAAAGAAAGAAGACAAGGAGGAAAAACGCAAAGGCTATCACCTCAGTGAGCGCCATTACGGCTCCTTCGAACGGGTGTTCAGCTTGCCCAAAGGCGTCGATGCCGAGAAGATCGACGCGAGTTTCAGCAAAGGCGTGCTGAGCATCTCGCTGCCGAAAAAGCCTGACGCGATGAAAGCGGACAAAGTCGTGCCGATCAAGGGCGAGTAAGTCCCGAGCAGCCCTCGCCCCCTGGCCGGAAAACCGGCCAGGGGGCTTTTTTATCAGGACGATGAACTTGAAGATGGATCGATGGGTGTGAGCTCGACGCTGTCACGGTACTCCGGCACCGACACCGACCAGCCCAGCTCCAGGCTGATGCGCCGGCGCAAGACATCCGAGGCATTGGGCTCGCCGTGTACCACATAGGTGTGTTTCGGCGGCCGCTTGAACCCGCGCAACCACTCGATGATCTCGTCGGCGTCAGCGTGCGCCGACAGGGTTTCCATCGGCACCACCTCGGCCCGGATTGGCACCTCCTTGCCGTGGATACGCACCGAAGGCGCACCGGCGATGATCTGCGCACCGCGGGTGCCGCCGGCCTGAAAGCCCGGGATCAGCAGGGTATTGAGCGGATTGGGCGCCAGTGCCTTGAGGTGGTGCAGCACCCGTCCTCCGGTCGCCATGCCGCTGGCTGCGATGATCACTGCCGGGGTGCGTTGCTGATCCAACTCGATCGAGTCACGGGTCGCCCGCACAAAATGCGTGCCCTGGCACATGCCTTCGCAGTCCTCCAGCGACAACCGGTGCTCACTGCGAAAACGCTGATACAAGCGCGTGACATCCGTCGCCATGGGGCTGTTGAGGTAGATCGGCAGGTCCGGGATCGCGTGCTGCTGTTTGAGTCGGTACAAGTGATACATCAACAATTGCGCTCGCCCGACCGCAAACGAGGGCACCAGGGTGATGCCATGGCGCAACGCGGTGCGGGTGATGACCTCGGCCAGTTGCTTCTCCGGCGACTCTTCAGGGTGCCGACGGTCACCGTAGGTCGACTCTATGAGCAGGTAATCGGTCTGTTCGATGGTTTCGGGGGCGAACATCAACGGATCGTTCGGCCGCCCCAGGTCCCCGGAACACACCAGCGTGATGCCATCGGCGACGATTTCAACGGTCGCGGCGCCCAGGATATGCCCGGCCCCGCGCAACAGAATACTGAGCCCCGGAACAATCGTGACCCGGTGATGCAACTCAACCGGATGCAACAGCTTCAGTGCGCGTTCGGCGTCCTGCTCGGTATAAAGCGGCAACGCCGGGGCGTGTTTTGAAAAGCCGTGTCGATTGGCGAATTCGGCCTCTTCTTCCTGCAAGCGACCACTGTCTCGCAGCAGGATTTTGACCAATTCACAGGTGGCGGGCGTGGCATACACCGGGCCGCGATAACCATTGCGCGCCAGCACCGGCAAGTAGCCGCTGTGATCCAGATGGGCATGGGTCAGCACGATGGCCTGGAGGTCGCGAACCGGCAGCTGGAAAGGGTCCCAGTTGTGCAAGCGCAGTTGCTTGTAGCCCTGGAACAAACCGCAATCGATCAGCACATGTTGATCGCGATGCTCCAGCAAGTACTTGCTGCCCGTGACGGTGCCCGCAGCACCAAGAAATGTCATTCGCATGGCCGTCTCCTTGAACATTCATGGAAGCGCTATTGATCGCTCCTTTCGGCTCCAGGGCAGTTGATTTTTATCAACTGTGGCGCAACGGGTGGCCGTTCACTCGAGCCAGGGGCGTGGCTTGACGAACATCAAACTGCACGGTGCGCGGTTCAATACGCTCTCGGCGGTACTGCCGATGAACCGGTCAACCCCATGGCTATAGGCCGTCCCCAGCACCACCATGTCGAATGCGTGCCGTTTGGCGAACAACCCGATGACTTTGTGCGGAATGCCGGTCAGCAGGTGTCGGTGTTGTCTGTCGATGCCATAGCGTTCGGCAAGCGCCTCAAAGGCCTCTTCCTGCGCATCGTTGACCGCGTCTCTGAGGCTGTCATTCAGACTCAGCGTCGGCACACTCATCGTTGCGTCGCCCACCACCGACCAGCTGCTGACGTTGAGCAGTTGCAAGGTTGAGCCACAGGAGGCCGCCAGCGTCGAGGCCAGGTCGAGAATCCGGTCGTTGAGACCCTGCGTCAGTTCCTCCAGATGGGACAGATCGATGACCGCAAGAATGTTCAACGGCTTGGGATTCCTGGCCTCGGTGACCAAATGCAAATGGGACGAGCAGTCGCGCAGCAACAGCCAGTCCAGTGGCCGATGGAACGCGCGGTCGAGTGCCGGTACATGGTGGGTGTCCTTGATCACCAGGTCCGGATGGAAATCGTTGACGTACTCAAGCACGTTCGCCCGGCTGGATTTGGCCCAGACCACTTCAGTGGTCACTTGCAACCCGATGCACCGCTGGAACCGGGCCTGCTGCTCCAGCCAGTGACGGTGCACTTGCAAATAGCCTTCCCGCGCCTGAGCCATCGCATCGTGGTCAAACAGTCCGGCAACCGCCAGCACCTGCACATAGTCGAAGGCAACGATGTGCAGCAAAGCACCGGTGGCACAGGCCAGTGCATGTGCGCGGTCGAATGCCGGGGTGCGGACCATCTCGGAAGGGGCAATCAATAAGATACGTTTGATATTCAGCATCACCTACCTCGTCCTGGGATCGACCTATTGCCTTACCGCAAACCCGATTCCTGTCGGCGTTTGTGCAGCTCTACAGGCTGATGGCGGCTGGAAAGCTGTTGTTTGAGTATCAGGCGTTATCCCGTGGTGGCTCTGATCTTTGTCAACTAATGGAAGGCTTTCGGCGGGCGTCCCCATCGACTTCGGGCGCACAGAAGCATTGTTGATTTAACTCAATGATTTTTTGTCGCTCAGGCGTAGAAAACACTGACCAGACTCACGGTTGCGCCATCCCCGCCGCGGCCCCTTCTCTGAGCCACGTCCATGAAAAAAACCCACCAATGGAACCTGTCTTACTTCGCCATCGCGTTTGTCGTGCTGACCCTCGTTCAGTTTTTGTTTATCGAACGGCGTGTGGTGCAGAGCATTCCGTACAGTCAGTTCCTGCAACTGCTGAGCGAACAAAAAGTCAGCGATTTGCGGATCGAGAAGGACCAGATCAGCGGCAAGCTTCAAGAGCCCATCGACGGACGCCTGCAGTTCTCGACGGTGCGGGTCGATCCAGCACTGGCGAGCGACCTCGCGCATTCAGGTGTCGGCTTTACCGGCATCAATGAAAATACTTTCCTGAGTGGCCTGCTGGGCTGGCTGTTGCCCTTTGTGCTGATCATGGTGGTCTGGCATTTCCTGTTTCGCGGGCTGGCGGAAAAACAAGGCATGGGCGGGCTGATGAGCATTGGCAAGTCCCGCGCCAAAGTGTTCGTCCAGCGCGATACCGGGGTGACCTTCGCCGATGTCGCCGGCATCGATGAAGCCAAGGCCGAACTGGTGGAAATCGTTTCATTCCTCAAGGACAAGGCCAAATACTCACGCCTGGGTGCGCACATTCCCAAGGGTACGTTGCTGGTCGGCCCGCCCGGCACTGGCAAGACGCTGGTGGCTAAAGCGATCGCCGGTGAAGCCGGTGTGCCGTTCTTCTCGATCTCGGGGTCTGAGTTCGTCGAAATGTTCGTCGGCGTCGGCGCCGCCCGCGTGCACGACTTGTTCGAACAGGCTCGGGAAGCGGCGCCCTGTATCATTTTCATCGACGAACTGGATGCCTTAGGCAAAATGCGTGGCGTCGGTGCATTTGGCGGCAATGATGAAAAAGAACAAACCCTCAATCAATTACTTGCCGAACTGGACGGATTCGATCCGCGTGAAGGCGTCGTTCTACTTGCCGCGACCAATCGCCCGGAAATTCTCGACCCCGCCCTGCTGCGAGCGGGTCGGATCGATCGCCAGCTGCTGATTGATCGCCCAGACCGCAAAGGCCGTCAGGCCATCCTCAAGGTTCATCTTCAAAAAATCGTCGTGGAACCCACGCTGGATAGCGAGCAGATTGCCGACATCACCACGGGCTTCACGGGCGCTGACCTGGCCAACCTGGTCAACGAAGCGGCCATCGTCGCTACGCGTCGCGGCGCTGATGCGGTCAATCTTGCAGACTTCACCGCAGCGGTGGAACGCATTGTCGCCGGGGTCGAGCGCAAGAGCAGCGTGTTGCGTGCCGACGAGCGTCAGGTGGTGGCCTATCACGAGATGGGGCATGCCCTGGCCGCCAGCAGTCTGCCGGCCATGGACCCCGTGCATAAAGTCTCGATTGTGCCCCGGGCCATTGGCTCGCTGGGCTATACATTGCAGCGCCCCACTGAAGATCACTTCCTCATCAGCTGCCAGATGCTCAAGGACCGGATTGCCGTGCTGATGGCCGGTCGAGCCGCCGAATTCCTTGCTTATGGCCAGATCTCCACCGGCGCGGCCGACGACCTGGCCCGCGCCACCGATATTGCTCGTCAATTGCTCACCCGGTTTGGCATGAGTGCCGAACTGGGTCTGGCAGTGCTGGAGCGAAAAACGGCCACCTACCTTGGCGACAGCATGCAGGGCGTCAGTGAGAAAGACTATTCGGAACAAACCGCCAGGGAGATCGACCTGGGCATCCGTGCCCTGCTCGACGAAGCCTACACCCGAGCCAAAGCGTTGCTGCAGAGCCGCCGCACCGATCTGGACGCCGGGGCCCGTCTCTTGCTGGAGAAAGAAACCTTGACCCCTGAAGAGTTCCCCCCGCTTCAGCCCATGAAGCCGGTCCTGACACTCCCCCTCGCCGTGACACTGCGCGATCGCTAGAGGTTCGCCATGCTGGCAGTCACGCTGATCAATACACTGGTGGTGATCATCGTCGTGATCATCCACTACGAATGCCTGTTACGCCTGAACGACTGGCTGCCCCGCCTGAGACTCTGGAGCCGCTTCAGGATCGTCGTCGGGGTATTCGGGGCCCTGTTTGCCCACGCAACAGAAGTCTGGTGCTTCGCACTGGTCTATTACCTGATGGTGCGTTCCGGCGAATGGGGCACCTTGACCGGTAACTTCGATGGCTCGTTCATGGACTGCGTGTACTTTTCCTTCACCACCTACACGACCATCGGCTTCGGCGATATTTCACCGGTGGGCAACCTCAAATACCTGACCGGCCTGCAAGCCTTGACCGGTCTGGTACTCATCACCTGGACGGCGTCCTTCCTGTTTCTTGAAATGCAGAAGTACTGGAAGCGCAAATAGCCGGCCCGAAGGCACGCAGCCCTCCCGGGGCCTCTAGACCGCCAGCACGTTGCACGGCACCTGATACAAAATGTGCTCGGTGGTGCTGCCCAGGAGCTTGTCGACGCCGGAGGACTGGACCTTGCCCATCACGATCACATCCACCTCGTGTTCGTGGGCAAATTCACTCAACGCCTTGACCGGATGGCCGGACACCAGGTGACGACGATCCGCAGGCACACCGTATTGGCCGGCGAGTTTCACGAAGGCTTGCTGCAGGTCCTTGCGCAGTGCTTTGGTCAGGTCCGCCAGGGTCAATCCATCCATGTCCGCCAGAAAGGCCGCCGAAATGTCACAGGCGTACAGCAAATGCAATTCGGCATCGCACTGGATGGCCAGGCTGTTGGCCTGCCTGATGATGCGGTCGTTCAGCGTATTGTCGGGGGACTCGGTGTCGGACACTTCCACCGCGGCCACGATCTTGCGCGGCCAGCCGTCGCCGCGCCCGCCCACCAGATACACCGGCATCGGACAGTGGCGCAGCAAGTACCAATCCAGCGGGGTGAAAAAGGCGCGCTTGAGCGCTGACTCGTGCTGCACCTGCTTGATCAACAGGTCGGGCTGCATTTCCGTGACATGATCGAGGATGTCTTGCTCCATATCCTCGGCCCAGGCCACCTCCGTGGTCGCATCGATGCCCTCGCAACGCAGCGTCTCGGCCTGCACCTGGAGCCAATCACGATGGTCTTGCAGGTAGCGCTGACGGGCCTGTTCCCGATCACCTTCCTCCAGCAGCGACAACAATTTGAACGAAGGAATGAAAGCGGCGATATGCAGGCTCGCGCCGCTGGCCCTGGCCAATGCCGCCGCGTGTTTGATCGCCGGGGAATGGCGCAGGGCCGGGTTGATGATGAGTAACAAGCGTTGATACTGGCTCATGATGTGACTCCCGTCAGGTGAACATTCGACACGCACCGCGGCGCGGCAAGACTCAGGGATTTGCCGGCGTCCATTGCCAGTTCAGCACCTCGGGCATGTCTTGCCCGTGTTCGATGAGGTAGAGCTTGTGCCGCTCCATCGTCGACCAGTAGCGCGACCGCTCGGTTTGCAGCTGATCGCGCAGACGCGGCACCCGCTCGACAACGTCCAGCGCCAGTTGATACCGATCCAGATTGTTGATTACCGCCATGTCGAACGGGGTGGTGGTCGCGCCCTCCTCCTTGAAGCCCCGGACGTGGAAATTGTCATGATTGGTGCGTTTGTAGAGCAGGCGGTGGATCAGCGCGGGATAACCGTGGAAGGCGAAAATCACCGGTTTGTCGACGGTGAACAGCTCATCAAACGCCGAGTCCGACATCCCGTGGGGATGCTGATAGGACGGCTGCAACACCATCAAGTCGACCACATTGACCACCCTCACCCGCAAGTCCGGCACGTACTCGCGCAACAGCGTCACGGCGGCCAGGGTTTCGAGGGTCGGCACGTCACCGGCGCAGGCCATGACCACGTCGGGGTCGTCATCGTTCTGGCTGGCCCACCCCCAGCGACCAACGCCGGCCTGGCAATGGCAAATGGCGGCATCGATGTCCAGCCACTGCCATTCCGGTTGTTTGCCCGCGACGATGACGTTGATGTAATTGCAGCTCTTGAGGCAATGGTCAGCCACCGACAACAGGCAATTGGCGTCGGGCGGCAGGTAGATGCGCACCACGTCCGATTTTTTGTTCGCCACCAGATCGATGAACCCGGGGTCCTGATGGGAGAAGCCGTTATGGTCCTGACGCCAGACATGGGAGGTCAGCAAATAATTGAGCGAAGCAATCGGTTTGCGCCACGGCACTTCGCTGGCGGTTTTCAGCCATTTGGCGTGCTGATTGACCATCGAATCGACGATATGGATGAACGCCTCGTAACAGGACAGCAGGCCATGTCGCCCGGTCAGCAGATAGCCTTCGAGCCAGCCCTCGCACACCTGTTCGCTGAGGATTTCCATGACCCGGCCATCGGCGGCCAAATGGTTGTCGTCCGCCTCCAGTGGCGCCATCCATGTCTTGGCGCTGACCTCATAGACCGCGTCCAGCCGGTTCGAGGCGGTTTCATCCGGGCCGAACAGGCGAAAATTGTTCGAGGCCAGGCTGTTTTTCATCACGTCGCGCAAAAACGTGCCCAAGACGCGCGTGGCCTCGGCGCGCAGGCTGCCGGGAGCCTCGAGTTTCACCGCGTAGTCGGCAAATCGCGGCAGGTCCAGCGGTCGCAACAACGCGCCGCCGTTGCCATGGGGATTGGCACTCATGCGCCGATGCCCCGTCGGTGCCAGCGCCGCGATGTCGGGCAACAACGCGCCATTGGCATCAAATAGCTCATCGGGACGGTAACTGTGGAGCCATTCCTCCAGTTGCCGCAGATGGATCGGTTGCTGGAAATCGGCCAAGGGCACCTGATGCGCACGGCAGGTGCCTTCGACACGATGGCCATCGACGAATTTCGGCCCGGTCCAGCCTTTGGGGGTGCGCAACACCAACATCGGCCAAAGCGGCCGCTCTGGCGCCCCGGATGACCGAGGCTGGCGTGCTTCGCGCTGAATCTCGCGGATTTTCAGCACCATCGTGTCCAGCGTTTGGGCCAGGGCCTGATGCACCTGCGCCGGCTCATCACCTTCAACGAAATACGGGTCGTAGCCATAGCCATACATCAGGGCCGACAGCTCATCCTCGCTGATTCTGGCCAGCACCGTGGGGTTCGCGATTTTGTAACCATTGAGGTGCAGGATCGGCAATACCGCCCCGTCACGCGCCGGATTGAGAAACTTGTTGGAGTGCCAGCTCGCCGCCAGCGTGCCGGTTTCGGCTTCACCGTCGCCAATCACGCAGGCGACGATCAAATCGGGATTATCGAACGCCGCGCCATAGGCGTGGGCCAGGCTGTAACCGAGTTCGCCGCCTTCATGGATCGAACCCGGAATCTGCGCCGACACATGGCTGGAGATTCCGTAAGGCCAGGAAAACTGCCGGAAAAGACAAACCAGGCCGTTGGTGTCGCGCTCCACCGAGGGGTAACACTCGGTATAGGTGCCTTCCAGGTAAGTCTGCGCCACCACGGCGGGGCCGCCGTGACCAGGCCCTGCGACGAACAGCATGTTCAAGTCGTACTGTTTGATCAGCCGGTTGAGGTGCGTATAGATCAGGTTCAGCCCCGGCGTTGTGCCCCAGTGACCGAGCAAACGCGGCTTGATGTGCGCCAGGGTCAAAGGCTGGTGCAGCAGCGGGTTGTCCTTGAGGTAGATCTGCCCGACGGCCAGGTAATTGGATGCCCGCCAATAGGCGTCCAGCCCCTCCAGTTGCTCATCACTCAGGAAATCGCTCATGAAGTTCTCCGTAAAAGGTCCGACCGGCCGGCAATCCTTGACCAATTCTGGGAGTCTGGAACGCTCGGGACTTGATTTACATCAAGTATCGCCGTCGGCGCTCAAGTTGAAGGGCGTTGAAATGCCATGAAAATCAAACCGTAAGGGACGGTTTTCCCGTTCGTCTATTACCCCGTCAAACGCCCGAATGAAGCTCCTCCCCGATGGCTCACCAACTATGCTTAAACCACTCCCAGATGGCGTCCGCCCCCATGCCTGAAATTCGTCCCCTGCAAGTTCATCACCTCAAGTCTGCGTGTTCCAGCTGCAGTGTGTTGGAGTTGTGTCTTCCCATTGGCATGACCGGAGAGGAGGTCGAACGGCTCGATACGCTGATCGTGCAACGCTTCAAAGTCAAAAAGGGCGCCGCGCTGTACCGCACCGGTGACCCTCTGCGTTCGCTTTACGCAGTGCGTATCGGCTCATTCAAGACCTGCGTGGTGTCCGTCGATGGCCGTGAACAAGTCACCGGGTTTCACATACCCGGCGAAATGCTCGGTCTGGATGCCATCAGTGCCGATGCGCACGCTTGCACGGCGTTTGCCCTGGAGGACAGCGAAGTCTGCCCCATTCACTTTGCGCAGCTGGAAAAACTGGCGCAAACCCTGCCGTCGTTGCAGCACAACCTCAACCGGCTGCTGAGCCGCGAAATCGTGCGCGATCACAGCATGCTGATGTTGATGGGCAACATGAACTCTGATGAGCGCCTGGCGGCTTTTTTGCTGAACCTGTCCCAACGGTTCAGCATCCGTGGCTATTCATCCAAGGAGTTCGTGCTGAAAATGCGTCGCGAAGAAATCGGCTCCTATCTTGGGCTACGCCTGGAAACCATTTGCCGGGGCATTGCGCACCTGCGGGACCAAGGGCTGGTGGAAATCGCCGGCCGCGACGTCAAGATCCAGGACATGGAAGGGCTCAAGCAGATGGTCGCCGGCTGTCATCGCCAACCTCGCTGATTTCGCCCGCCTGGAGCTTCGTCATGCGCGCCATGGTTCTGACTATTCCCGGCCAACCGTTGCAATTGCAAGAACGTCCCATCCCGATACCTGGCCCACATCAATTGCTGCTTAAAGTGCTCGCCTGCGGCGTATGCCGCACCGACCTGCACCTGGTGGACGGTGAATTGCCGCAAGCCGTGCTGCCACGGGTACCCGGCCATGAAATCGTCGGCGAAGTCACGGCGGTGGGCAGCGAGGTCGCGCCCGACTGGATCGGCCGGCGGGTCGGCGTTCCGTGGCTGGGCTGGACCTGCGGTGAATGCGCGTTCTGTACTTCGGGCCGGGAAAACCTTTGCGACCACGCGCAGTTCACCGGTTGTCACCTGGACGGCGGTTATGCCGAGTACACCGTGGCCGACCAGCGTTTCTGTTTCCCCATTCCCGAGGTGCTCTCGGACCTCCAGGCCGCGCCATTGCTGTGTGCCGGGCTGATCGGCTTTCGCGCGTTGCAAATGGCCAAGGGCGCTCGGCACCTGGGCCTTTATGGCTTTGGGGCCGCCGCGCATCTGGCGATTCAAGTGGCGCGGGGCCGGGGGCAACGGGTATCGGCCTTCACTCGACCTGAGGACAGCGAAGGCCAGGCCTATGCCCGGTCACTGGGCGCCGAGTGGGCCGGCCCGTCGGACCAGCCTCCGCCGCACCTGCTCGATGCCAGCCTGATTTTCGCCCCCGTCGGTGCGCTGGTGCCGCTGGCACTGGCCGTCACTGCCAAGGGCGGCTGCGTGATTTGCGCCGGTATTCACATGAGCGACATCCCCGCGTTCCCTTATCGGCTGCTGTGGGGCGAACGCAGCGTGCGTTCGGTGGCCAACCTGACCCGTGAAGACGGCACCGCGTTTTTCGAAGAACTGCAACACACGCCAGTGCATTGCGACGTCACCCGTTTTGCCCTGGAAGACGCCAACCAGGCGCTCGCCTGTTTGCGGGCCGGGCAGTTCAAGGGTGCCATCGTGCTCACCCCCTGACGTTCGACCTGACGGCCAGAATGCTGCCCGGCACCGAGTACAGCGCCCGCTCGGTGTTACTGCCGATCAACCGGTCGATCCCCACTCTGTGCTCCGTGCCCATCACCACCACATCCGCCAGGTAGTGCTCGACGAATTCACTGATCACCGGCACGGGCAGGCCCATCACGAAATGCCGCCGCTCTGGCGGTACACCGTAGCGATCCGCCAGGGCGACAAAGGCCTGGTGCAAGGATTGGCGCAGCTCCTCGATTAAATCCACGTCCCAGCCACCGCTGGCCAACGGCGCATCGCCGTTGAACGCCGGTGACAAGTCGTAGGCGTAAAGCAGGTGCAGCGGAGCGTCGCATTGCAGGGCCAGGGCGTTCGCGGTCTGGATGATCGTGTCATTCAAGCCATTGATTTGCGTCGACGGGTCGAACGGGTCCACCGCCGCCACGACCCGGTGCGGCAAGCCGTAACGCGCCTGGTTGACCAAGTGCACGGGCACCGAGCACTCGCGCAGCAAGTGACAATCGAGCGGTGTGATGAACACCCGTTTGAGCAACGGCTCGAAGGTGACATCCTTGATCAGCAGATCCGGCTTGAAGTCTTCGACCGTTCGCAGAATATCCAGCAGCGGATGGGTGGTGAACACCACCTCGACCGTTGCGTCCAGCCCCATCTCATTGAGCCGTTCGACTTCATCGGCGGCCCAACGACGGTAGCGGCGCAAATAGCCCTGATAGCGTGCGTCGTCGATTTTGTCTTCCCACACATGCACCACCGGCGCCGGCTCGACAAAGGCCCGCACCGCCAGTTCGGCCCCGCTCGCCCTGGCCAGCGCGACGGCCCGCAACATGGCGGGGGACTGATGCAGGGTTTGGTCGGCGATCAGCAACAAACGTTGATATTGGCCCATCACACACCTCGGCTCGACACCGGTCATCAAACGCCGGCAAGTGTCCAAGACTGCGCTCCTCGCCCCCTCCTCCCGCTTGATTTACATCAAACATGAGCCAATCAACGCCTGCCGTCGCGACTCTCTGATCCAGATCAGATTCAGGCGCCGCCAACGGCGTAGAAAGGAAGTCACCGAACGGCTCGTCATCGTGCCGCACACCTTTCAAACCGGATGGAGGAATACCCCATGCTGACTGTCAAAGACCACAATGACCGAGCCGCTGCGGCCTATGCCGCCGTCACCGGCAAATACTGGATCGAAGCGCTCAAGGACGGGCGTCATGTGCTGATCCGGCCACTGGCGGAAAAAGACCGCGAACGTGAACGCGCGTTTATCAAGCGCCTGTCGCCCGAGTCCCGGCATATGCGCTTTCTCGCACAAATCAACGAACCCGGCACGGCGATGCTCGACCAGCTGATGGACACCGATAACAAACAGCGCACGGCTTTCATTGCGCTGGTCCACGAAAATGGCCAACTGATCGAGATCGGTGTCAGCCGCTATGCCGCTACGGGGGAACATGAATGTGAATGCGCCGTGACCGTCGCCGATGAATGGATGCACCTGGGCCTGGGCACCTTGTTGATGGAGCATTTGATCAAAGCCGCGCGCAAGAACGGTTTCCGCCAGATGTATTCGGTGGACGCCGCCAGCAACACGCCGATGCGTGACCTGGCCAAAGCGCTGGGTTTCGAAACACACAACGATCCTGATGACACGCGTCAGGTCATTCACCGTCTAGCCCTGTAAAAAATCGTCCCGCGATGTTCAGGCCAACGGTTCATCGCGGGACGATCCAGCCTTCAGGATTGTAAAACCCGGCCCGGCTTGATGGCCAATACGCTGCAAGGCGCCCGATGCAACAGTTGCTCGGCCGTGGTCCCCAACAGCTTGTTCAGCCCCTTGTGCTGCACCGTCCCCATCACGATGATATCGGTGCGGTGCTCAGCAGCAAAATCACAAATGCTCGTCAGCGGCGCGCCCTCGATGAAATGGCGATTTTGCGGCGCTACCCCGTGGCGTTCGGCAATCGCCGCAAACGCTTCGTGCTGGGCGCTGCCCAGGGTTTCATAAATCCCGACGGCCAATGGCAGCGCGCCAAAGCCAATGTCCTGGGCATACACGGCCGTCCAGTCATACACATGCACCAGCTCAAGGGTTGCACCACACACGGAGGCCAGCTTCGCTGCGGCGTCGATGATCTGGTCGTTGAACACGTGGTCCTGGTCCTCGCTGCGCAACACATCGATGATGGCCAGCACGTTGTGCGGCTTAGGGTTGACGGCGTTGGTCACCAGGTGCACCGGCACCGGGCAATCGCGCAACAACTGCCAGTCCAGCGGCGTGAAAAACACGCGCTTCAAGGCTGACTCTTCCTGCGCATCCTTGATGATCAACGCCAAGGACATCTCGTTGACGAAATGCAGGATCTCCTCATACGGATGCTGCACCCAGACCACCTCGCTGGTGACCTCGACGCCATGCTTTCTCATCAGCGCGGCTTGCTCGGCGAGCCATTCCCGATGGGTTTGCAAATACCCGTCACGGGCCAGGCTGATCTGTTCGGGGGCGAACAACCCCGCCACCGCCAGGGCCTGCAAATAATCGAAGGCGACGATGTGCAAGGGCATCTGCATGGCCAGCGACAACGCGGCGGCACGGTCGAAGGCGGGCGTGTGGGTCATGTTTTGGGGAGCGATTAACAGTAAACGCTGAGTCTGCGACATGGGGCACCTCGGCACGTGGTCGTTTCAATGGAATGAACAGGTATTCAGAGTGAGCGTTCCTGCTTCGGGCAACTTGATCTTTATCAGCTATAACGCGCGTTTTTGATGCCCGTTGCGTCCGTAAAAGTTGATTTTGATCAACAGATTCCCGGCCCCTTCCTCTTAGCCTGAATCAAGGCCTGATGCGTCCAGGGCTACATGGGAGGGGGCAATGATCGATTATGACCAGCAGGTGTTGGCAAGAGCATGGGACGCTGCGACTAACCCGGTGTTGATCACCGAGCGCACGGGATGCATCGTCTGGATCAATAATGCGTTCTGCCGCTTGAGCGGCTATTCCAAGCCGGAACTGGTGGGGAAAACCCCGCACCTGCTGTCTTCGGGTCGACAAAGTTCCACCTTCTACCGTGACCTGTGGCTGACGATTCTGGCGGGCCTGCCCTGGCAGGGCGAAATGGTCGAGCGACGCAAGGACGGCGCCAGCTGCACGGTCAATCAGATCATCACCCCCGTGCTCGACCCTCATGGCGTGGTGACGCATTTCATCGCCATCCTGCACAATTTCAAGGTCACGGATGAAGAACGCGCCAACATGCAGCAACTGGCGTTCCATGACGCCCTGACTGGATTGCCCAACCGCAGTCTGTTTCTGAACCTGCTCAATCAGGCGATCAACCACGCCACCAAACACCAGCAGCCACTGGCGTTGATGTTTATCGACCTGGACCACTTCAAATCGGTCAACGACACGTTGGGACACGCCTGTGGCGACAAGCTGCTGGTGGCCGTCGCCGAGCGCCTGGGCCAGTCCGTGCGCAGGTCTGACGTGGTCGCTCGCTTGAGTGGCGACGAGTTCGCAATCCTGATCACGTGCATGGAACAAGCCGACCAGCTTGAAGCCCTGGCCAACAAGCTGATCGCCGCGATCGGTGAGCCGTTCATGATCGATGCGCACCGCGTCAACACGGCCATCAGCGTCGGGATCAGCCTGTTTCCTGCCAATGGCGCGAGTGTCGAAGACCTGCTCGAACAGGCTGACGGGGCCATGTACCTGGCCAAGCGAGCCGGTGGTAACGCCTGCCGCTTCAAACGACTGTCGCCCGATGACTAGATCGCAAACAGGGCCTCAGAGCAACCAGAGGCCCGCCCACATCGCCACTGTCAGCAACACCTGGCCGGGCACCACATACACGGCGAACCGGCGCCCGCCGCTGACCCAGGCCACGACGCATTTGCTCAGGGAATTGCTGCTGACCGCGAGCAGCACAGGCGCGGCAATGACATCAAACGGCAACAACCCGGACTTGGCCAGGGCCGCAATCGAGGCCGTCGAGGCATGCGCATCGGCGAACCCGGTAAAGACCGCCGTCAGCATCACCCCCACCTCGCCGAAGTAGTTGAGCATCATCGACGACAGAAAGGTAATACCGGTCATGGCCAGCGCGACCACCACGGCCAGCTTGAGGTTGAAGGCCCCACCGACCTTGATCGGCTGGCTGGGGCCGGTCACCGGCTTGTGAAACATCAGACCCAGGCCATAGAGCGCGGTGGCGATGGTCCCGCACAACAGCGGTCCCCACACGTGACGCAGCAGATCGGGTTCAACCGCCCCCAGGATCAGGCCGACCTGCGTGAAGGTGGCCAGGTTGGAGAAAATCGCCGCCGCGCCGAGAATCTTGATGTTGCCGGGCTCCGCGCTGACCCGATGCCCCATCGTGGCGATGGTCACAGTGCTGGAGGCAAACCCGGAGGCAATGGCACTGAGCGCATAACCGTAACGGCTGCCGAGCGTTCGCACGGCAATATGGCCCACTGCGCCTATCGCCATCAGCAGCACGGTCAAGGCGCAAATGGTTCGCAGGTTGATCGCCGAATAGGGGCCGATGAAGCGGTCCGGCGCCAACGGCAATACCACCAGCACCGCCACCAGCAGCACCAGCGCGTCGCGCATTTCCGCCTCGGTCAATTGACTGCGCGCAAAGTGATGCAATTTCTGCCGATACGCCAGCAACCCCGCCATCGCCACACCGATGGCCGTGGCCAGCGCCGGCGCGGTAACGCACAACCCGCCCAGCACCAACACCGTGAACAAGGCCACTTCGCTGGTCACGCCGGGGTCATCGCTCAGGCTGCGCCAGTACGCCACCGTGACCAGCAACGCCACACAGGTGGCCATGATCCCCAACAGCAAGCCGCCGCCCACTTGCATCGCGCCATACCCCAGCAACGCGGTAATCGCGAACGTGCGCAAACCGGCACAGGCACGGCTGTCCCCTCGCCCCTTGTGCCGTTCGCGTTCAAGGCCGATGAGCATGCCGATCCCCAGCGCAGCCGCCGCGCCGGTCATGCCACCGAGGGTTTCATTCATTGGACTCTCAATCCGGCCAAGCCGGGGGGATCTGCATTCAGTTGACGCCAGCGTGCGCCAAACCGTTCATGCCCAGGTTGATCATGATCAACCTCTTCCAGTATGGCCCAGGCAACCAAACGTCGGCCGCCCTCGCGCCGACACGCGCAGGTTTGACAAAGATCAAGCGGCCCATCCTCACCATCGCCACTATGGACTTCAGGTAAACGCTCCAGCCAACCCTCGCGGCCACTTCAGGCCTGCGTCTGTGTGAAGACCCAAGGGAGAATTGTCATGACCGAACAAGCACGCTTTATGCTCATCGCCTCGCCCCTGATGGAAAACAGCCCCGCGTTCGACCGGGCCGCCGCGCTGGCCAAGGCGCAAGACGCGGCGCTGCACATCGTCGCGTTCGATTTCCTGGAAGGCCTGGCCACCGCCAGCCTGGTCAACCGCGACGCTCTGGAACAGATGCGCCTGGGGTACGTCGAGCGCCACCGCCAGTGGCTGGAAGATCAGGCCCGGCCCTTGCGCAAGATCGGCGTGACCGTCACCACGGAAGTGGTCTGGGTCGAACGTCCGTTGCAGGAAATCCTGATCCACCTCAAAGAGCAGCCGATGACCCTGGTGATCAAGGCGCTGCAACACGAATCGCTGCTGTCACGGATGATGTTCACGCCGCTGGACATCCACCTGCTGCGCGAATGCCCGGTGCCGCTGCATTTTGTCAGTAACGTGCAACACGCCTTGCCGCGCCGGATCGTCGCGGCCGTCGACCCGTTCCATCGCGATGGCCAATACGAAGGCTTCAATGACCGCATCCTGCATGAGGCGGTGAAGCTGGGCACGGCCTGCAACGCCCAGGTCGACGTGGTGTACGCCTATGACCTGTCGTCCATCGGCGCCGATGAGTTCGGTTTCGGCGACGCCACCAAATTCTTCTCCTCGACCAAGGCCAAAACCCTGTTCGACGCCCAAGGTGAAGCCTTCAACGCGCTGGCCGAACGCAACGGCATTCCGCCGGAACAGCGGCACATGGTGATGGGCAACCCGGCCAAAGTCCTGTCCAGTTATGCCGATGCCTACAACGTCGACGTGATCGTCATGGGTCGGGTTGGCCACCGCGGCATCGGGCGGCTGATCGGCAGCACAGTGGAACACCTGCTGTACAAAATGCCGTGCAGCGTGTGGGTGGTGTCGCCGGAAGTCATCGAGGAATAAGCAACGACCGCGCGCCATCCAAAAAAATGGGCCGCCGTTTGCACGGCAGCCCATTTTTTATGGCGCGGCGCTACACCAACCGCTCGATCGCCTGATGCTTCCAGACCTTTTTGTAATACGCCGTCTGCAACACCAGCATGCCCAGGTACGCCACGGGAAAGGCCATCCACACGCCCTGCAACCCAAACTGCCCGTCCAGCACATACGCCACCGGCAACTGCACGCCGACCACGCAGAAAATCGAAATCGCCATTGGCACCAGCACCGAACCGCTGGCGCGCATGATGCCGCCGACAATCGCCTGGAAGCCAAACACCAACAGGCTCCAGAGCATGATGTGCAACAGATGCTCCGCCATCGCCCGGGTCGAATCCTCGGTGAGAAACAACCCCAGCAACCAGTGCGACAGCAAATACCCCAACACCACCAGACCACCGGTCAGGCACACATTGATCAACAGCCCCGTGCGCAAAATCGGCCCCATGCGCTCAAGCCGCCCTGCCCCGATCGCCTGAGCGCCAAGGATCGACGCGGTGATCGCAATCGACAACGCCGGAAACTGCACGTAATTGACGATCTGCGTCACCGCCCCATACGCCGCCGTCGCCTGTGAACCGTGCCGATTCACCAGCGCCAGAATCACCAACTCCGACACCGATAACACCACCATCTGCAACCCGGTCGGCAAACCGATGCGCAACACCTTGCCGAGAATCACCAGGTCCAGGCGCATCGCCGCAAACATCTCCCGATCCGGCGCCAACGGATGCCCCTTGCGAATCAAGCGCCACGCCAACCAGCCCATCGCCGACAAATTCCCCACCAGCCCCGCATACGCTGCACTCTGAATCCCCATCATCGGCAACCCGAACCACCCCCGAATCAACGCCGGCGTCAGCGCCAACCCGATACACGTCGACACCACCAACGCAATCAACGGCGACACCGTATCGCTGACCCCGCGCAGCAACTGAGTGAACAGCACGTAGACCAGCAGCGACGGCATGATCCACATCATCACGTGGGCGTAGGACACCGCATCGTCAATCACGTCGGCCGGTGTGCCGAGGCCTTGCAGGGCGGGCCGTGCAAAGACGCTGCCCAAAATCGCCACTACCAGTCCGATCATTGCGCCCAGGAGCAACGTGGTGCCGGCGATGGTTTTCACCAAGTGCGGCTCGCGCGCGCCCCAGGCTTGGCCGATGAGCACGCCAGCACCTGCGCCGAGGCCAATGACCAGAGCGATGAAGAAGAAGACGATGGGGAACATGCCCGACACGGCGGCCAGGGCCTGGGTGCCGAGCATTTGGCCGATGTAGATGCTGTTGATGGTGCCCGACATGGATTGGAGGAAATTGGAGAGGACCATGGGGGCGAGGAAAAGGAGGTAGGTTTTCCAGAGGGGATGTTGAGGGGCTGGGGTTTGCATTGAGGGTCCGTCTCGGGGTGGGCGCGGTTTGGGAATTCTACGCTAGGGGGCTGGGCACTGCCCTTTCGATTTCGCGGATGTGAACAGCGTGAGTGATGTGTGCTTTCGGCCAGAAGCTGCCTGTCAATTCCACGGGCGTTCTCCCGTCCTCACTAACCGCATACACGATCACTGACTGCTTGATTTATCTCAACTCTGCCGGCCTTGGCGTCGTAATACTCCAAGGGTGAACACAATAAATGCGGACCAGGGTGCGGAGCTAGAGTATCGAGTCAGTGGAGCACCGTCGCACCGCCCCCAATGCGCCATGCAGCCACCCTGTTATGACCTGCGTTTTTCATTTCTTTGTACGAAATTATTCCCGACGTCAGAAGCTGTTTCGGGAGTGTGCTTGCAAACATGAGGAGACACGACATGCTAGCTCTGCTTCCCAGACAAATAGTACTCGCGGTGTTATCGAGTTGCGTGGTAATCGGCGCGGTGCAGGCCGCACCTAACGACGCCACCGATGCAACTCGAAAAGCCAACGATGCTTTGCTCAGCTATTTGCCCTTTGCCAATAAACAAGACTTCGACGATGCGAACCACGGCTTCGTTGCCGATTTACCCAGTCCTGTGATCAAGGGCGATGCGGGCAATACCGTTATCGACCTGTCTCAGTACGACTTTCTCAAGCAAGAAGGCCCGACACCGGCCACCGTCAACCCGAGTCTGTGGCGGCAATCGCAGTTGCTGACGATTCGAGGGTTGTTCAAAGTGGTGGATGGCATCTACCAGGTACGCAATATCGATCTGGCCAACATCACCTTCATCCGTGGCAAGACTGGCTGGATCGTCATTGATCCACTGACTTCGGCGGAAACAGCCAAAGCGGCGCTGGGGCTGGTCAATGACAAAGTTGAAAAACTACCAGTGTCTGCCGTGATATTTACTCACTCGCATGTTGACCACTTCGCTGGCGTGCGCGCGATGGTCGACGACGCCGATGTGAAGTCCGGCAAAGTGCCGCTGATCGCCCCTGAAGGCTTTATGGAAGAAGCGGTCAGTGAAAATGTGTTTGCCGGCACCGCGATGAGCCGTCGCGCTTCTTACATGTACGGCAATCTGTTGCCAAAAGACCCCAAAGGTACGGTCAGTGGTGGCTTGGGTATAACCACAGCAGCAGGCACCATCACCCTGCTCGAACCGAACAAACTGATCGAGAAAACCGGAGAAACACTCACCGTCGACGGGATCGAGGTGGTGTTCCAAATGGCGCCCGGCACAGAAGCTCCGGCTGAAATGCTGTTCTATTTCCCGCAATTCAAAGCCATTGACTTGGCCGAGGATGGCAACCACACCTTGCACAACATTCTGACCCTGCGTGGTGCAAAAGTTCGCAGCGCGCAAAAGTGGGCGAGTGCCCTGGGGCAAACCATTGATCTGTGGGGGGCGGATGCCGTGGTGTCGTTCGGCAGCCACCATTGGCCGCAGTGGGGTAATGATCGCGTTGTGCAGCATCTGGAGAAACAGCGCGACCTCTACAAGTACATTAACGATCAGACGCTGCGCATGGCCAACCAAGGCATGACCATGAACGAGATCGCCGAGGCGTTCGTCCTGCCTGACAGCCTGGCGAAAGAGTTCTATAACCGCGGCTACTACGGCAATCTCAAACATAACGTGCGCGCGACCTATCAACTCTACCTGGGCTTCTGGGACGGTAACCCGGCCAACTTCGATCCATTACCACCAACCGAGGAGGCTAAGAAGTACGTCGAAATGGTGGGTGCCGACAAGATGGTCAAAACCGCTCAGGATGCCTATGCCCAAGGCGACTACCGCTGGGCGGCGACTGTCGCCAACAAGGTGGTGTTCGCCGATCCGAAGAACCAGGCTGCTCGTTCTGTCGAGGCTGACGCCCTGGAACAGATGGGTTACCAGGCTGAATCGGGACCTGCGCGAAACTTCTATCTGTCCGGCGCCCAAGAACTGCGGGGGGGCGTCAAGAAAATGGTCACGCCCAACACCAGTTCACCTGACATCATTCGCGGCATGACCACTGAAATGTTTCTCGACTTCCTTGCCATTCACTTGAATGGCCCGAAAGTCGGCGAGAAGTCCTATACGTTCAACCTCAACTTCCCGGACACCAACGCCACGTACGTGTTGACTGTAAAAAATGGCGTCATGAACTACAAAAAAGGCAAGCCATTGGATAAGACCGACGGCACGGTCACTCTTAACCGGACCACCCTCGATGACATCGCCTTGGGCAAACTGAAACTGGGTAACTTATCGGACAGTGGCGAAGTGAAAATCGAAGGCGACAAGGACAAGTTTAAAGACATGCTGACCCATTTCGACAAGTTCGATTTCTGGTTCACCATCGCGGAACCGTAGCGCTTATGCGCTTGGCACTCAGGCAATGGGTTTGATTGGTTTGCCTGATGAATCTCAGAGGGTGCGCTATGTATCGAAGCAGCCACGCTTGCCGACTGAATATTGCTCCATAGATCCTTGTTTTGACCCTATTAGGCAGTAACGCCTGGGCTGGCGGGATCCGGATTTACGAGGCCGGCCAGATGATTCTCAGATTTATTAATAGGGCAGGCAGTCCGCTCCTGGCCGATTTCTGCCCGTCGCGAAGGGCAGTCATCGACCCATTGCTGCCCTTGATGTCTGTTTGTTGTCGTCATATGTTACGGGCATTCATGGAGGATTCTGACTGATGGCACGCGTGGGTTTGATACTGACACCCGGTTTTGCGGACTGGGAATATGCTTTCATTGCTGGTACGGCGTCCCCGTTTTACGGGATCGACGTCAGGTATTTCGCTCCTACTACGGGGCAGTTTCGTTCGCAGGGTGGATTGGCTGTAACGGTTGATAGCAGCTTGCAACAATGTCTGGACTGGAAACCGGACGTTGTCGTCGTCATTGGAGGAATGGTCTGGGAAAGTGCAGAAGCCCCGGATATTCGAGACTTTCTTCATGCCAGTCGTTCAAGTGGAGCAACCATTGCCGGTATCTGTGGAGGAACGCTGGCACTTGCGAGGGCCGGGCTTCTAGACATGGTTCCTCATACCTCGAACAGCGCTGACTTCTTACAGAATGCCGTCAGTTATGAAGGCTGCACGCTTTACCGAAGCAGCTCAATAGCGGTGATGGCAGACCGCATCATTACTGCTCCAGGCACCGCCCCCGTTAGCTTCACCTGCGCAGTGTTTGAACGTGCCGGGCTATCTTCAGAGAGCATTTCTCAGTTCAGGTCAATGTTGGCAGCAGAACATGGGTGATCGCGTCGTCCCGGCATGTCGGGCACATTCTCAGGAGAGAATTGATGAGCGCTGGCGATGTACCTGTGGAGCAAGTAGTACTAGGCTATGTAACCTTTGTAGGGAGTGAGGGGCCGTGGATCGGAGCGCAGTTCATGAGCTTCAGTTATAGCGCCAATGGGAAGCGGTTTCACAAGTCTCTCAACGAAACCATTGACGCTTGGTCAACTGCAACTCTGCGTAAAGCCTCATACGGACTGAAGGTAGGCGACCCTGTGTCGGTTTGGTGCTCTCTCAGCGACCCGGACGTGTGTTGCATCGGCGAAAAACCAGCCGAAAAACCAGCATTGTTGCGTTTGATTGAGACTCTGGGAGCGATAGGGTATTTAAGTTGATCCACGCTGTCCAAGCCGACATTTTTTGAGGTGTTTGCTGTGTGGCGTGCTGGATCATCCGATGCCTGAATCCTGGCGCGCAATGGCAGCTTCTGGCCCAGAGTGTGTAAAAACGTTTCGCCAAAATTGAAGTGTGCGCGTCTACGTTAAATCTGAAATTTATCGGCACGTCAGCAGATGTGGATTTCGCGTAGAAGCGCGATTTGCAGTCCGTTTTTGAGTACCTGTCGCGCTGAAAAACGTTTTCACACAGCCTCGGCCGTTTGCAACCGGTTGAAATCGACCCGATAGCAGCCTGTCACTCGGACCGGCACAAATTTCAGGTCAAGTTTCAGCGCGCGCGCCAAGCCACTCGCTCCGTGTGATCTCCCAGACTTCGACCTGCATGGGCCCCGAGACAAAATGCCCGTTCCGCGTCCCGATCATCCGCATGCCTTCATGTTGGGATACCTTGCGCGAAGCGTGGTTGGCGACAGCCTTGGGCACTTGCATGACCGGACGTAGTAATGTCGCGAACCAGTAAGCGTTGACGACCTCGCAGGCTTCGCGCATATAGCCGTTGCCCTGCCACAGAGGCGCGAGCCAGAACCCCCTATTGTTACCTGGCTGGTCATACAGGCTGATGCTCCCGATGCTGCGCTCAGGTTGCGCGCGCGTGCGAATCATCCAGTGCCACTCTTGTCGTCTAGCCATGGCGGGAAGAGCGACATCGCGCACGTAAACCAGCGCCCCATCCTGCGGGTAGGGCCATGGCACACGGCTGTCAAGGTAGCGGACCACTTCCCATTGGGGAAACAGCTGTTGTATCGCGGCTGCATCAGTCATTCGCAGTGGCGTGAGGATAAGACGGCTGGTGTATAGCGTCGGGGGGCAATCCATCGCATAAAATCCTTGGCAAGAGTTGTTGCAGATTTGATCAATACTTTCCTAAAGCAATCGTGCCTTTGTCGCGTGTCTACACTTGGCCGATTTCTGCCTGCCGTGGGGGCAGCAGCCACCCAAAGCGGACAGATCGACCCAGAACTTGAGTCGATCTATCAATGCCGGTCAGAAACGCCAGTCCTCAGCGTGAACGACACGACAGAATGGGCCCGCCAGGGTTGCATTGTGATGAGCGACGATACTTTCAGCCTTCAATGCGGGAGTGTCGGTGCAGGTATGACCATCGGCGATCAGCACTGCGTCGAATCCAAGATCTCGTGCGGCGCGGCAGGTGCTGTCGACACAATACTGGGTCTTCATTCCCGCAATAACCACGCCTCGAGATCCACAAGCCTTTAGTCGATCGGCCAGGTCAGTCATGGCGAAAGCGTTAGGTCGGCTTTTGTTGAAAATCACTTCGTCGCCTTGCAGCAACAGTTCCTGCACCAGTTGCGTCAACGGGCTTCCAGGTTCGATAGGCGAGCCGGGCGGCCCCACGTGGCGAGCAAGAAAAATTGGCGCGCCGGCCCTGCGGGCTTTATTCAACAGACTATTCAACGTATTCAGCAGCGCCTCACCAGCCCATGGTTCATCCGGGCCATGAAACAATCCAACCTGCATATCGAGAATCAACAGTGCATGCATAGTGCTTTTCCTTGCGTTTGGACCAGCGACACAAGGGCAAAAGAAAAGGCCCTTTCCATCACTGGCGGGCCTTTGAAGTTCGTGCGTTATTGGCTCACGACACCTCTCACGACCCGCCTCGGGCGGTCGTAGTCGTGGTGGTGGTCGAGGCAATGCGTAGCTGATTCATAAGCGGACAGTATCTGCACGGTGCCTGGTTGGCAAGGGGACAAGATCTACGCGATGGCTACTTCTTGTATTGCTCATTGAGGTCCGCTTTTGGCCGATAGCAGTCGCTCACAGAAGGTATGTAACGGTCCTAGGACCGCCATTAATCTCCTACACAAACTTCGGAATTCCTAACCTTGCCCGTCGTTCCGATGAAGTTTATAGTCCGCCCCGTCGCCCAAAATGGCGATTCAGGTTTGGCGACCTGATCGATCGGATGCAAAAGCGCTGTGCTTTCATGCAGTCGCTTTCGCATGCCCGCAAAGCTGTCTTTATGGCAGCTGTGCGCGGGAGACCTTCGGGTCTGCCGGTATTCCGATCCCGGTTCGCCAACCTGCGTACAGCTGTCACCCATTCGTTTGGCGACGATTGAGGGGCAGTCAATCTTTGCTTTGATCGGAGTTTTACCTTTGGAAAGATACATGCCTCTTACCGGAATCGACCTGATCCCGGCCTCCCTGCTCATCGACACACAAGCTCCACTCGACGTCCTTCAAGCCATGGCCGACTACCGCATCCGCGCCGTCACGCAGGTGCTGGAAAACATCGCCTTCCGCGCCGAGCTCGGTTGTGACACGGTGGTGTTGACGGACTTCTCCAAATTGCTGGCCATCCCATTGCGCGATGGCTGTGACTTGATGGATGTGATCGGCCGACGCTTGCGGGCGCAGGCGGCGGAGTAAATGAAAACGGGCGCCTATCGGGTGCCCGTTTTGTTTGCGGTCCGGAATGCTTTACTGGGACGTAGCATCGGACAACTCAACACCCCTCCCCTCACTGCAAAGGACTGCCAAGTGAACATCTCCGTTATCCTGCACCCCTTACTCAACATCCTGGTCTGGCTGCTACCGCTGATGCTGGTATGGACGCTGCTGCGCACGCGCCTGTTCAAAGGCTGCTTCGGTGAGCGTCTGGTGCGTTTGCGCGCACACTTTAGATTGGATCGTCAGGTTTACCGTCGCCTGCATGACGTGACACTGATCACCCCGGACGGCACCACGCAGATCGACCATGTGTTTGTGTCGCCCTTCGGCATTTTTGTGCTGGAGACCAAGCACATGAAAGGCTGGATCTTCGGTGGTGAGAAGCAGGCTCAGTGGACGCAGCTGATTCACAAGAAGCGCTTCACCTTCCAGAACCCGAACCGCCAGAACTACAAACACTTGAAGGCCCTGCAAGCGGCGTTGGGCATCGGCCCGAACTTTGTGCATTCGGTCATCGTGTTTGTCGGCCCAAGCACTTTCAAGACCAGGATGCCGGCTAATGTCACCCGAGGCGGTGGCTGGGTCCATTACATCAAGTCTTTCCAGCAAACGGTGTTCAGCGAGGCGCAGGTGACGGCCATGTTGCAGACCTTGCAAGCAGGTCGCCTGGCGCCGACGCTCGCTACCCGACGTGAGCATGTGCAACGCCTGAAGCAGCGCGACGATCCATCGGCCTCGCGCCAATGCCCGCGCTGCGGCAGTGCGCTGGTGGTGCGGACATACAACGGTGGCCCGAGGAGCGGTCAACAGTTTTGGGGCTGCAGCACTTTCCCCAAGTGCCGAACGGTGCAGCCCATTTCGCCAGGCAGCTAAGCTGAATGAGTAGGCCCTTTCGCGAAGTGCCGCAATTCAGGAGGCGCAAAATGAGCAAGCAACCTCAACCCCGTAGCCGCTCCAACCCTCAGCCCAAGTCCCGCCCGGTCGTACCTAACCTGCCCAGCAAAACCGGCAACAAGTCCGGGGGCTTGCGCGGTAACTACCCGCCGAAGAAGCCTTGAAGATGAAAAGAAGATGAAAGGTGACAGATCGATTTAAAGTGTTTTGGGCGAATGGTTTTATGAAGCAAAGCATCATGACGCGCTGATACATGCGCCCTTTTTCAGGAGGGAACGCATTATGCGAAGGATTATCGCAACAGGGGCGCTCTTGCTCGCCTCACTTATCCCGACGGGTTGCTGGCAGAAATTTTACGCAAAATTTACGGGTTTGACGGGGTGCGCATCCGATACTGCGCGGTGCAAATTTGGAACGTTATTGTTATGTCCCTCGCAGCCATTCGGCTTATCGGATTCATCCTAGGGCTTTTTCTGATCACGCTGGCCGTGAGCATGGCTATTCCCATGATCACACTGGTGGTCTATGAGCGTAGCGACGATCTGTCAGCATTTCTCTGGTCGAGTTTGATTACCTTTATCTGTGGCCTCCTGTTAGTCGTGCGGGGACGCCCGGATACTGGCCAGCTTCGTCCCAGGGATATGTACCTGCTGACGACCGGAAGCTGGGTCGTTGTGTGCACCTTCGCAGCGTTGCCAATGGTGTTCATCAGCGATATCAGCTACACCGATGCATTCTTTGAAACGATGTCTGGTATCACAACCACTGGTTCGACTGTCCTCACCGGTTTGGATAGCTCATCTCCCGGCTTGTTGATATGGCGCTCCATGCTGCATTGGTTGGGAGGCATTGGCTTCATCGGCATGGCGGTGGCGATCCTCCCGCTGTTGCGAGTAGGCGGCATGCGTCTGTTCCAGACAGAGTCCTCAGATTGGTCGGAGAAAGTGACACCTCGCTCCCACGTGGCAGCCAAGTACATTCTTTTGCTCTACCTTGGGCTGACTGGCATCGGAACCCTGGCGCTCTGGCTCGCTGGAATGACGCCATTCGAAGCGGTCAACCACGCAATGTCATTGATCTCCACCGGGGGATTTTCGACTTCGGACTCCTCACTTGGGCATTGGACGCAACCAGCGATTCACTGGGTAGCGGTGGCCATCATGATTCTGGGCAGCCTCCCCTTCACCCTGTACGTCGCGACATTGCGGGGCAATCGGCGCGCGCTGCTCAAGGATCACCAGGTCCGCGGATTTATTGGGTTCCTGTTCGTCACATCACTGTGCGTGGGCACCTGGCTGTACTTTCACAGCGATTACGGATGGTGGGACGCGTTTCGTATCGTGGCAGTGAACGTGACCTCGGTTGTCACGACCACCGGAGTTGCGGTTGGCGACTACACCTTGTGGGGCAGCTTCGCGGTCTTGCTCTTTTTCTACCTGACCTTCGTCGGTGGATGTTCAGGCTCAACGGCAGGTGGCCTTAAAATCTTCCGTTTCCAGGTCGCAGCCGCTCTCCTGGTCAGTAGCTTGAAGCAGTTGATCCATCCTCGAGCCGTGATACAGAAGAAGTACAACGGTCATCCGATCGACGAGGAAATCGTGCGCTCGCTTTTGACCTTCTCGTTCTTCTTCACGATCACTATTGCGGCCATCGCCTTGGGCCTGGCGCTGATTGGGCTTGATTGGACTACAGCGTTAAGCGGTGCCGCTACTGCGGTGTGTAACGTCGGGCCAGGGCTGGGCACGATCATTGGGCCCGCCGGTAATTTCTCAACATTACCTGATGCGGCCAAATGGATACTGACCATTGGAATGCTTCTGGGAAGGCTGGAAATCCTGACGGTGCTGGTACTTGTCACTCCAGTTTTCTGGAAATATTGACCCACCTTGTCGAGGGCTGAGTCTAAAAAGTACATGGGGGGGCGGCGAGTACTGCCATATAAAGATCAGTAGTCGTTTGAGTTGCTGCTTCGGCAGATGACTGCCTCTCGCCGTTGGCAACAAGCCTATTGCATCGGTAGCGCAACGCGTCTTCGTGAAATCCCGTCTCCGGCAGACTGGGCAGACCTGCTTGGCGCGACGGACGGGCGCTCACTATTTAGCGTCGACTGCCGACAACCTGATATGTAAATAACTAGCTTCAACGAGTACCGGTCATTTATGCCTAACGCTCTCCCCACCATCTCCTGTTCTTCAACCAATCGCTCAAGCGTGGCCCTGACTCGAACTTCGCTATTCAAGTTTGTGGGTCTTTTGGCGGGGGTTTTCTTATTTGCCTGCTTTTCACTTGTTTATGTTGCGCAAAATCTAGATCGGACGGAGGAGCGTGACAGTGCGTTTTACACGAAGAAAGCCGTGGAATCGTTGGAAAAATCGCTGCGCTCGACCGTCAAGGATTACGCCTTTTGGGGCGATGCTTACAAGCACTTGCATACTCAGGTAGACGTGGACTGGGCGTACGTACGACAAAATCTCGGGACGACACTTTATACAGAGTTTGGGTTTCGGGGAGTGTTTGTAGTCAACGATGTCAATCGTACCGTTTATTCCTTGGTCAAGGGTCAGAGGGTGTCAGTTGAAGTCGAACAATGGCTCGAACAGTCTGTTGATGCGATTCTCGATAAAGCACGTGAGGGAGCGGAAACCGAAACGCCGACGACTACGTTCATCAATGTGGGAGGGATACCTGCCCTCGTCGCTGCGGCTGCGATTACGCCCGGAACTGATCCAACGGTCATAGCGGATGATAGATCGGCGTCGGTGTTGATATTCGTTGAAATGTTGGACAGCGCCAAGCTCGCAACAATAGGCCGGGATTTCGGGGTAGATGGCCTGCACACGGCCGCTCCCGACGAAATTCCCTTGGTGTCTGCCTATCCCCTGGGCGAGGCCGGTACAGCAGGCGTCCTGCAATGGAGTCCGCACAAACCAGGGCTGCAATTATTGGCGCTGGGGTTGCCCTTGGTGGGACTCGCTGCGCTGCTGGTGTGCCTGATGACTTGGGTGATCTTGCGTCGTACGACGGCCGCTGCGCAGGCGCTTGACGCCAGCTATGCATCGCTGCAAAGCAGTCAGACCGACCTTGCCACCAGTGAGGCGCGCTTTCGTGATGTTGTTGAGGCCAGTTCGGATTGGGTATGGGAAATGGACGCCGGTTGGCGCTTCACCTATCTATCCGAGCGCTTTGAAGATATCACGGGCTTTTCCAGGACTGCATGGATTGGTGCGGCGATGGATGATCTGCTGCGCACTGAATTAGGCACTTTATCTCAGTGGCTCAGTATTCCGAACCGTCGTCCGGATATCAGTGTTCAGTGCCGCTATGTGGATACAAATGGCCAAGAGCGAATCACCCGTCTTTCGGCGCGAGTCATGGCAGGAGGAGGATTCCGGGGGACAGCAACCGACGTCACGGAGGAAGTTGAAGCCCGTCGACGAATCGAATTCCTCTCACAACATGATGCCCTGACCGGCCTTCCCAACAGGACACGACTACAGGAGTTTCTTGATGGCAAACTCAAAGCGTTGCCGACACTAGAACAACCCTTGGTCATGCTCAGTCTGGACCTTGATCGATTCAAACCAGTGAATGATCTGTTAGGACATGCCGCAGGTGACCTGGTGCTTAACCAGGTGTCGAGCCGCTTGGCAGACTGTGTTCGCCACGGTGATCTTGTCGCTCGGATTGGGGGGGACGAGTTTGTACTGATACTCACCGATGTCAGTTCCCAGGAGGAAGTCGAGGCGCTTTGTCGCCGTTTGATCGAGTCCATCGAGCAGCCGATTCAAATCAATGAGCAAGAGGTATTTGTCAGTGCCAGTATTGGTATCGCGATGGCGCCAAATGACGCTTGCGAGGCGACTGAGCTGCTACGTTATGCGGATATTGCGTTGTATGAAGCCAAGGCTGGAGGTCGTAATACCTGGCGTTTCTATGCGGGGGATATGAACGCCAGGATTATTGAGCGACGTCGTCTGGAAAGTGATCTGCGCTTTGCAATAAAGAATGGAGAACTTCGACTCCACTTCCAGCCGCGCTACCGTATCTCAGACGGGCAGATGGTCGGTGCTGAAGCGTTGATACGGTGGCAACATCCTGAGCGCGGGTTAATACCTCCCGATACGTTCATCCCCATCGCTGAAGAATCCGGCCTGATTCTTTTCTTGAGTGACTGGGTCATCGACACCGCCTGCCGTTGCGCCGCACGGTGGCCGGAACACTTGTTTGTATCCGTCAACCTTTCACCTAGCGAATTCAAGCGAGGCAATTTGGTGGAGCGTGTGCAGAAAGCACTTCACGACTCAGGAATCGCGCCTACCCGGGTAGAGTTGGAGATTACTGAAAACGTCATGCTCGAAGATGCCCCCGGCGCACTAGAGCTGATGCGTACATTGAAGCGCCTGGGCGTGCGCATATGCATGGACGACTTTGGCACGGGGTATTCTTCACTGAGTTATTTGCGCACGTTCCCCTTCGATGGCCTGAAGATAGACCGGAGCTTTCTAAACAAACTGGTCGAAAGTGATGATGAGTCCATCATCCAGGCGATTGTGGGCTTGGGCCGCGCGTTATCACTCACCGTTACGGCGGAAGGGATTGAAACTGCCGAACAGTTGGATTTGCTCAAAGCAGTGTCGTGCGATGAAGGCCAAGGTTTCTTTCTAAGTCGGCCACTTGATACTGACGCCTTTAACCTGTTGGTGAAGGCCAGAAAAAACACAGACGCCAAGAGCAAGGCTTAGTAAAAGGTAACAAATCCATTTAAAGCGTTTTTGGCGAATGGCGTCATCAAGCAAAACAGAATGGCGCCTGATGCATTCGCCCTTTTCGGGAGGAAAAACGATGCGAAGGAGTATCGCAACGGGGGCGCTCTTGCTGGCTTTGGGCGGGTGCGCAACCTCACCCATTCCGGTTTCTGAAGCCCGGCCAGTGCCGGCCGACAAGATGTACGCGTTCAAAAGCCAGGGCACGAAAGCGCCGGGACGCCTGACTATTGTCCGTGATGACGGGTTTGTCGGTGCGGGATGTGACGCCATGTTCTACATCGATGGTCAGCGCGCAGCCAAGATAGGCCCCGGTCAAAAGGCATCTTTCGTTTTGCCTGCCGGTGAAGTGAATCTCGGTGCCGGGCTCGCCGAGTCTGGATTATGTTCGGGTGCCGCGATCAAAACGGTTGCGGCCAGGATAAAACCAGGCAAAGAAGTGATTTATCGAATCAACTGGGATACGCAAGCTTTCTACTTGGGCCCTTACGTTGAGTATGGACGTTGAGCCCAGACGGTTCTGGTCTGTTTCGCACGCTGCACCACCCCGAGCGAGTGATCGCAAACACCAAAGCGTACGGATGGCTCACAACCCCGATCATGTTTTATTTCAGTTCCGTTCTTATTTCGGTTCCGGGTACGAAAAATTTGCCGGGATCATCGACCTTCTTCAGGTCAACCAAGGCCCGGCAAATGCAATGTGAGAATTGCTCCTGCAACGTTTCGGGGTCTGTCCATGCCATTTGCGATGCTGGCAAATGTTGTGCCTCGGTCGATTTATAGCAGACACAATTGTCTAGTCGGGTGACGCCATTATCATGTGTGCTCTGACAAGCAGTGGTCAGCAAAGAGATCGCGATAAGCATGACGAAACGTTTCATTGGCTCCCCTCCGAGGCTGTTGTGAAGGGCTGACGCTCAAGATCGGGCTGGCTGTTGTAACGACGTGGTGACCGCTGAAGGCGGCGACACGGCATGGCCGCAAAACCCGGTCTGCTTAATAAGCCCGACAGTAGAAGGAAGCTTAGCTGTCATTTTGCGCCGCTCCATTTACTGGCTGTTTTTAGCCGATCACCGTCATTAAAGGGCTTGTATTCAACACCCGTTTTCTGCCCCTCCCCACTCGGCTGTTTTGCAGAGAGAGGCAGCTTGGGCATAGACAACTGCCCGGTTTGATCTAGCCTTGAATGAGATCACGCGGGAGAAAAACACCATGCCCCTTGCTCTCAGAAATCTATCTACCTTTGCGTTGGGTGCCTTCCTTTGCATAGCCGCGTGGGGTCAAGGGGTAGCAGACACCGATCAGCCACCGGCCATACTCCCACTGGAGTCTGAGACAGGACCAAAACTCATTGCCTACCCGCCGCTCGCCGCGCCGCTGGCCCGCGGGGTTGTCATTATTCAGTATCGAACCGAGCACGCCCGGATCATGCCGGTATTTGGCAAAACGGCTGTCGAAGTATCACCACGGCTCGGCCACCTTCACGTGACCGTCGACGACTGGAAAGGTACTTGGGCGCACACCAGTGAAGACCCGATTATTTTGGTTGGGCTGACGCCGGGCGCTCACAAGGTTCTACTTGAAGTGGCTGATCCGAGTCATAAGATTTTGACCAGTACGGTGGTGAACTTTGTCGTTCCGCAGAAGAACCCAGCGGACGCTCCTCATGTTGAAGAACGCCACGCAGTGAAACCATAACGGTTGTGCCATCAGCAGCCCTGGAACATTCATCAGCGGATTCGTCATGAGCGTCCGATGCCTGCTCTAACGTGCTAGAGCAGGCAGGCACACAACGATTGACTGAAAAATCCTACTCTGCCAACACTAACCGGTGCCGATGGGATAAGCCCGACTGCAACGCAAATGCAGCGATCACCGTAGAGGGTGCGGAAAAACTGCTCAGGCCACCGCCAACAAACATCAACGCAAGCCCCAAAGCGGTGGCACCAAACCACGCCGTCAAACCCACGGAATTGAACGCGGGCACCCGTTCGAGTGCCGCCATTTCATTGCGCCCGTAGTGTATCTGCGCCAACGCCACGCCGACCCAGGCCACCACGAAGATCCCCTGATAGGCCAACGCTTTGAGGAGGTAGGCAAACACGTCCGCGAGCATCAAGCCGTAGACGATCACCCCCACTACCAATGCCCACATCAAGTACGAACCGCGCAGGCCAAAACGCCCGAAGAACGCCTGCATGTTCAGTGTCGCCAGGTAGTAATTGGCGGTGTTGATCCGGGTTTGCGTGACCCAGACAAACAACAAGCCCCACAAGCCCATCAATTGCAGAATCGCCATCACCACCGAGACTTCGTTCAGCGCACCTTCGTGGGGAATACTGCTGACCAGATAGATGCCCGCCGCGCCATTGAGCAGGAAGGTCACCGCGTAGAACGGCATGCCGAAGTTCCAGCGCCCGTGATACTCGGCGTCTTCAGGCTTGCCAAAACGCGCGTAGTCGAAGGTGAACAGCATCAGCACCCAGACCCCCATGTAAGCGACAAAGCAGTCCCACCAGCCGAAGGCGCTGGGTGTTGCCGGGCCGAAATCCAGCCATTGCGGCTGGTAGCCATATCGACTGATCGAGAGCCCGACCGCCACCAGCAAACCGCCCAGATACACCGGTAACAACACGCCGTTGAGCTTGTCCAGCCAATGCTGCACGCTGCCCAGAATCATTGGCACGCTGTAGAGCACCACCGCCAATGCGGCCAGCGGATAAACCAGCTCCGGATACAGGTGATTGAGCGCCACGGCGATTACCGAGCCTTCAAATATCGCGTAGTAGATCGCCGTGGAAAAGAAGATCAACGTTGCCAGGCACGCTCCGGTACTGCCGAACAGCAACCGTGAAAACAACGCCACCGACAAGCCGCTGCGGATCGCAAAGCGGCTGAGCACGCTATTGACCAGCCCATAGCTGATCACCGACAGAACCATGCCGATCAGTGCGTTGCGGGCTCCATACGACAACGCCAGTGAGGCGCCGACCACGATGTAAAACATCGCACTGCACACCGCCCACCAGGCCATGGTCAGGGACAATCGCCCCATGCGCGCTTCGGCTGGAACGGGTTGATTGGCCGGGTCTTGCCCGGTTTGACTCGATTGCGATAAAGCAGCCATGTGCGTGAACTCCAAAACCAGTCAAAGGTTGAAGCGCGGGCAGCCGCCACCGCACCGAAGTGCGGCGTTGGCTTACCGTTTGGCATTACCCGCGCAATGCGGCGGGCAGAATCAGGAAGGGAACAGCTTGCTCAGGCAGCTGAGTTTTTTCTTATAGGAACGTCGCGCTTCCAGCGCCTCTTCGAGGGTCACCGCGACAAAGCGGGCCTTCTGGTTCGGTTGCATCTGGCCGATCAAGTCGAGGTCGGCGCTGATCACCGTGCCGATCATCGCGTAGCCTCCGCCGGACACGGCGTCGCGATGCAACACGATCGGTTCGAGCCCGGCCGGGACCTGGATCGAGCCAATGGGGTAGCAACTGTCGACGATGTTCGACGGATCAGAACCGGCGCCGAACGGCTGCTCGCGGGGCTCAAAGCTCAGCGCGCTGCCGCCCTTGAAGCGGTAGCCGATGCGGTCTGCTTCCGAGCCCACCGTCCAGGGTTCGGCAAAGAAACTATGCGCGGCGGATTCGCTCAAGCGGTGGTAGTAAAGACCCGGCACCACCCGCAGAGTGATTTCGCCCCCCAAGGACTGGCGCAACGCCATGGGCAAACTGGCCCCGGCGCGGCTCTTTCCGCTGGCGATACCGACGGGCAGTTCATCACCCGCCACCAGCCTGCGCCCCTGAAAACCACCGAGCGCACCCAGCGCATAAGTGGAACGACTGCCGAGCACGATCGGCACATCGATGCCGCCGGCCACCGCCACGTAAGCGCGGGCGCCAGCCTTGGGAAAGTCAAAGCGCAGCACTTGCCCGGCCTTCACCGCAAACGCCGTGTCGTGGTGCATTTCCACGCCGTCGACCCGTGGCGTCATGTGCGCGCCGGACACAGCCACCAGCGCGTCTTGTTGAAACTCCAGCTCCGGCCCCAGCAACGTGCATTCCAGTGCTGCCGCCCCCGCCGGGTTACCGACCAGTTGATTGGCCGCACTCAAGGCGTACTGATCAAGCGCGCCGGAGGGCGGAATGCCCAAGTGGTAATACCCTTCGCGGCCCAGGTCCTGTACCGACGTGGCGAGACCGGGTTTGAGTACCTTGATCATGCCAACACCTCCTGCAGCGACTTGGGATAGCCAACGGGATCGGCCAGAAACGCATCCAGCGAAAACTCCACCGGCCGGATCCGCAGATCGAAGCAACCGGCTTCCACTTCGGCCACCGCGTGGTCATACGCCTCACGGTCCATCGGTTTGAACTGCACGATGTCACCGGGGCGGAAAAACACCATGTGCTCTTTCAGGTACGCCAGGTTCTGCTGTGGGTCGTAGATCGGTGCCGGCGTGACGCCAAACATCTGATAACCACCGGCACCGCGCACCGAGTAGATGCAGCCAAAGCAACCGCCATGACCCAAGGTCAGTTTTGGCGTGTCAGTACGCGGGCGCAGGTATTTGGGCACCTGCAACTGCCGCTCGCGCTCGACCATCTGGAACATGAACGGCAGCCCGGCGACGAAGCCGACCATCGAGACAAACCACGGCGCACCACTGTGGGCGGCGATAAACGCCTCGACGTCCGCCAGGCCGTTGATCCGTGCGGCGTATTCCAGGTCCGTGGCGCTCGGGTCCTGATGCCGGTCGCGAAAGCGCATCAGGGTTTCGTGGGTCCAGGGGTCGTTGTACAGCACCGGGATCTCGATGATCCGCGTCTGCAACGTGCGTTCGGCGACGGCCCCGACTTCGGCGATCTTTACCGCTTCGAGCAAGGTATGAGGGGCGATGCGATCCGGGTCAAAACGGATCTGGAATGACGCGTTGGCCAGGCAGATATCGAGCACGCCATCCAGTGCCAGCCGTTCCACCGCGCGAGTGACGGCCAGGCCCTTGAAGAACGCGTCCAGGGACATGCTGTCGCTGACTTCGGCGAACAGGTGCTCATCGGCGCCAAAGCTGTAGCGGATGGGAGTGCTCATACTTCACCTCCGAAACGGCGCTCGGCCAGCCAGGTTTCCAGGGTGCCGGTGTGAAAGTCGGCGCTGTGCAGCCACGGTTGCTCCAGCAGTACGCCGTGCAGGGACAAGGTGCTGGCCATGCCAGTGAGCGTGGTTCGCCTTACCGCAACCCGCGCTCGGGCCAGGGCTTCGGCGCGATCAGCGCCATGCACGATCAGCTTGGCCAGCAGCGAGTCATAGTACGGCGGCACACGGTAGCCTTGATACAGATGAGTATCGACGCGAATGCCCTCACCCTGCGGCCAGATCAGTTCCTCGACCAGCCCCGGGCTGGGAAAGAAATCCCGCGCCGGGTCTTCAGCGTTCAGACGCATTTGCAGGGCGGCGCCGTTGAGCTGGATATCACTTTGCTTGAAGCCCAGCGGTTCACCACCGGCAATGCGCAACATGGCCTGGACCAGATCGATGCCGGTGATTAATTCGCTGACCGGGTGCTCAACCTGAATCCGCGTATTCATCTCGATAAAGAAAAACTCGCCGGTGGCGTCGTCATACAGATACTCCAGCGTCCCGGCGCCCTTGTAGCCGAGGGATTCGGTCAGGCGCACGGCGCTGGCGCAGAGGGTTTCCCGTTGCTGCTGACTGAGGGCCGGTGACGGCGCTTCTTCAAAGATTTTCTGCCTGCGACGTTGCAGGGAACATTCCCGCTCAAACAAATGCACGGCGTGCTGACCGTCGCCCAAGACCTGCACTTCAATGTGCCGGGCCTTGCTGATAAACCGCTCCAGGTAAACCGCGCCATTGCCAAACGCGGCCTGGGCTTCACGCTGTGAGCGGGGAAACTCTTCTGTCAGTTGCTGGGCGTTTTCCGCCAGGCGAATGCCGCGCCCGCCCCCACCGGCCGAAGCTTTGATCAACAGAGGGAAGCCCACGGCTTCGGCGGCCTTAAGCGCCGATTCGACGTCGAACAATTCACCGGGGGAACCCGGCACCACCGGCACGCCAGCGGCTTGCGCAGTGCGCCGGGCCTCGGCTTTGTCGCCCATGCGCCGGATCGTGTCCGGGCTCGGGCCGACGAAAATGGCGCCGGCGGCAAGGACCGCTTCGGCAAAATCGGCGTTCTCCGAGAGAAAACCATAACCGGGGTGTACTGCATTGGCGCCGGTGGTTTTCAAGGCACCGAGCAACGCTTCGACGTTCAGGTAACTTTTATCCGCACGGGCCGGGCCGAGGATGTGGACCTCATCGGCCATGCGCGCGGCCTGGGAATCGACGTCTGCCTCGCTGCATGCCGCAACGGTGGGGATCCCCAACGCTTTGGCGGCGTGGATAATCCGCACGGCGATCTCGCCACGGTTGGCAATCAATAATTTACGAATACCTTGAGTCATGATCGCGCCCTCACTCGTCGTCGAGTGTTGCGACGACCTGACCCGGTTCCACCGGATCGCCGTCTTCTACCAGGAATGCGCTGAGGCGACCGGCCTTTCCGGCCGTCAGTTCGGAAAACTGCTTCATGACCTCGATCAGGCCAATCACCGTGTCGGCACTGACCTGCGCGCCCACCTCGACGAAGTTCGCCGATTCAGGAGTCGCTTTGCGGTAGAAGGTCCCGGGCAACGGGGTGATTACAGTGTGTTCGGCCATGTCTGTTCCTCTTGGAATAGTTGTAGAAAGGCAGGCAAAAATGAATCGGTGTGCAAACCCTGGCATCTGTGTGCCAGGTGTCTCGTCCTGATTTAGCGCGGTGCACGAACCTCGATCCCGGCGCTGTCGAGGGCACTGCGCGTGGCTTCGACCAACGCCAGGGCGCCAGGGGTGTCGCTGTGTAAACAGATCGAATCGAATTCGATCGCCAGGTCTTCACCCTCGACCGTGCGCACCACGCCTTGCTGACAGGCACGCAGTACTCGCGCGGCCACTTGCGCCGGATCGTAGGCTCGTACGTTGCGGGTGAAGACGATGGAGCCCGTGAGGTCGTATTCGCGGTCGGCGTAGAACTCGCGGATTACCGGTTGGCCAAGCTCCTTGGCGACCCGCCAGATCACCGAGTCGGGCATGCAATACAGCAGCAACTCAGGCTCCAGGCGCTGGAGGTTTTCCACCAGCAGACGGGCGGCCTGTTCGTCCCGGGCCAGGTGCATGTAGAGCGCGCCATGGGGCTTGATGTGTTGCAGGGCTACGCCTTGAACCCGGGCGAGTTCACGCAGGGCGCCCAACTGGTAGAGCATGTCGTCGACCAGCTCCTGGGCCGGTGCATTGATGTGCCGGCGGCCAAATCCAACCAGGTCGCGGAACCCCGGGTGCGCGCCGATGGCCACGCCCAGGCGCTTGGCCTGCTCGATGGTGCGGCGCATGGTGCCGGGGTCGCCGGCATGAAAACCGGTGGCGATATTGGCTGAACTGATGAAGCCCATCAGTTCGTTGTCGACGCCATCGCCGATGGTCCATGGGCCGAAGCCTTCGCCCATGTCCGAATTGAAATCTACTGCTTGCATGACGCTTGCTCCTGACACTTGTGACTTCATGCAGGCCAAGTTAGATTCCTCCGTACCCCTTGGGAAGATCTATTAACAGATAGGGTATCTTCTGAAAAACAGATACCCCCTCATCCGGAGTCCCCATGTCACTGACCCTGCGCCAGGTCCGCTATTTCGTCGCCACCGCCGAGATCGGGCAAATTTCCCAGGCCGCGATCCATTTGAATATTTCCCAGTCGGCGGTGACGACGGCGATCAAGGAACTGGAGGGTATGCTGGGTGCGCTGTTGTTCCAGCGCTCGGCCCAGGGCATGAGCCTGACCGATGCCGGGCGGCACTTTCTGAATCGCGCGTATGTGATTTTGCGCAGTGTCGATGATGCGATGAACAGTCCGTTGCCGGACATTCGCGCCAGTGGCCTGCTGCGTCTGGCAGCGAGTTACACGGTGATCGGCTACTTCCTGCCGCACCACCTGCAACGCCTGGAACACTGGCATCCTGACGTGGCCATCGAAGTCCACGAACAGGAACGGACGGCCATCGAAGAAGGCTTGCTGGAAGGTCGATTCGACATGGCCGTGGTGCTCACCGCGAACCTCACTCACCCGGACATCGTCTCGGAAATCCTCTTCAACTCCGAACGACGGCTTTGGCTGCCCAGCCACCATCCCCTGTGCGAACGTTCGGCGGTCAGCCTCGCCGACGTGGCGAAAGAACCCTACATCCTGCTGACCGTCGACGAAGCCGAACAAAGCGCCATGCGCTACTGGGAACACGCGCACCAACAGCCGAACGTGCGAGTGCGCACCAGTTCAGTGGAAGCGGTGCGCAGCATGGTCGCCAATGGCAGCGGCGTGGCGATCCTTTCGGACCTGGTGCACCGCCCTTGGTCACTGGAAGGAAAACGCATCGAGACCCTCACCGTCACCGATAAAGTGACGCCCATGAGCGTTGGTCTGGCGTGGCATCGCGAGCGCGAATTCAGCCCGGCCATGCAGGCGTTTCGTAATTACTTCCACGATGCGTTTTTGGCGCCGCAACAACTGTCTGCGCGACGCTGAAGTCGAGCAAAGTTCGTCAAGCTTTACAGCGCTGGTTTGTCACTGCGCGCCTTGAGATTGGCTTTGAGCTGTTCGCTCATCGGCATGTTCAGGTTCATTCCTTTTGGAGGAATCGGTGATTGAAACCACTTGGTGTATAGCCTTGCAAATTCGCCCGACTCCATCAGGCGGGTTATGGTGCCATCGACCAATTGCTTGAATTCAGGATCATCTTTGCGAAGCATGCAGCCGTAGGGTTCGACTTGCAGCGCATCACCCACGACTTCGAGCGAATCAGGATTTTTCGAGTTCGCCATGAGGCCAAACAGCAGGATATCGTCCATGGCAAACGCCACGGCACGATCATTTTCAACCAGCGCCATGGAGTCGTCATAGTCTTTGCCCAAGACGACCTGTACGTCTAGATTGTTGTCGGCACTGTATTGGCGAAGGACCTTCTCGTTCGTGCTGCCGACGGTACTGGCGACAGTCTTCTTTGCGAGATCGGCGTAGTTCTTTATGCCGGAGGTCTTCTTGGTCAACAGGCGCGTGCCTGTGTAGAAATGGCTAATTGCAAAAGCCACATCCTTGCCACGGGCAGCGTTGTTGGTGGTGGATCCGCACTCCAGATCGTATGTGCCATTGACCAGCAACGGAATTCGGGTTTGCGAAGACACCGGAATGTGAGCCACTTCCAGGTTCGGCTTGTTGAGCTTCCTGCGCACATCATCAACGATGGCATCGGTTAAATCGACTGAGAAACCTACGGCTTCGGCAGGACTGATCAAGTAGCTGAAAGGTACCGACGCCTCCCGGTAAGACACGGTGATTTTGTTACTGTCGGAAACTTTTTCGAGTGTCTGCGAATTCGCGGGAGATGCAATGGCGGACAAGCCTGCGGCGAGGATTGTCGTTGCTACGAAATATGAGGTTTTCATGGGACACCCTTGAAAGTATGAAAAAGGCAAAGACATCTCAAAACACACTGAAAAACGTAAAGGATGTGAGCACCAATTTCCGGCGTGTCTACGAAACGTTATTGCCAACACTACGCTCAGGGACGGTAGATACTTTGCGCCAGATCAGAAAACCAAGGCATGTGCGAGATCGCACGAATTTCATCGCGATGTTCAGGCGGCAGCTTTAATCGGGGGATTACTTCGCGAAATGCCGACACGTCTGGAGCCGAATCATGAGCAAACAACCTCAACCCCGCAGCCGCTCCAACCCTCAGCCCAGATTCCGCCCGATGGTGCCCGACTTGCCCAGCAAAACGGGCAATAAGTCCGGTGGCTTGCGCGGACGGCACGGGCGTGAGGCGCATCCATTGCTGCCATCGATAGTCACCATCAACTCAATGAAGTTCTCTTAAAAACTCCGGGGCGTAACATCGCCTCCATACCAAACAACTACACCCCGGAGCACACCATCATGAAACGCCAAATCCTTCTCAGCATCGCTTTCTCGGTTTTTGCAGTTAACGCTTTCGCCGCTTCTTCTGCTCACCCGGTTGTCGCTGAAGGCGGCTCGGATCGTCTGATTGAAAGCCGCGTCGCTGAAGGTGGTTCGGATCGTCTGATCGAAAACCGCGTTGCTGAAGGTGGTTCGGATCGTCTGATCGAAAACCGCGTCGCTGAAGGTGGTTCGGATCGTCTGATCGAAAACCGCGTCGCTGAAGGTGGTTCGGATCGTCTGATCGAAAACCGCGTCGCTGAAGGTGGTTCTGACCGTCTGATCGAAAACCGCGTCGCTGAAGGTGGTTCCGACCGTCTGATCGAAAACCGCGTCGCTGAAGGTGGTTCCGACCGTCTGATCGAAAACCGCGTCGCTGAAGGTGGTTCTGACCGTCTGATCGAAAGCCGCGCTGCCTGAATGAATGGCTTTACTGCGGCATCCAACAAGAAGCCCGGCCTGACATGCCGGGCTTTTTTACGCTCTGTTTTTACTCCGTCAAGCTCTGGACAGGCAGAACGGGCGCACAGTGCTGCCACAAACGTCCTTCGATGAGCACCTGACTCTGCAATGGGACGATCGTGGTTGGTACCAGAGTCAATCCACGATAAACAACTTCGCGCCTGTGGTGCTGAAAGATCGATGCCCCTCAGCGTTGTTTCCCACCTGATAGCTCATCCCCGCTGTAAGCGTGAATTGGCGACCATCCTCCAGTTCCGTGTGCAACTCGCCTTCCAGGCACAACAGGATATGCCCTCTCCAGCACCAGTGATCGGCCAGATAACCAGGACTGTATTCAACCATCCGCACACGCGTCGAACCAAACTGGCAGGTTCGCCAATAGGCAGTGCCCGTCTGTCCGGCGTACTGGACAGGTTCGACAGTCGACCAATCGGTCGTACCAAAGGGAACATCCGTTAGATCCATGGGTGGCTCATCAATGACAGAGGATCTGTGGACCGTACCGCTCCAGTGGGATTCTCGATAGATACAGATGCCCCGCATTTAGGAGATACAGGCGCCCATCCAAGCTTGCAATCACTGACTCAAATGGATGCCGCTACGCCCATGCCAATCAAGCCCTGCGCGTGGAGCAATACTCCACAATGAGCTGAGTGACCGCTGCCACCATCGCCTGATCCGCTTCAGGTGAGGCGAACAGCCGACATTGCGCATCCGGCAATGCCGGCAATCCTTGTTCAACCCCGATAACCGCCAGCCCCTGCCCCAACTGACTGAGAGGCATGGGCGCTATCGCGAAGCCTGCCAGTGCCGCCGCCCGCAACCCGGCGGTGCTGCTGCACAACATTGCCGTGCGTTGGGCGATTCCGGCCTGCGCCAGTCTCGTCAGCGCGGCTTCGCGATAAGGGCACGGCGCGGGGAACAGGGCCAGCGGCAACGGCGTCGGTAACCGGGTGACGGGTTGCGCCGACCACGCCCACACCAGCGGCTCTTGCCACAGCAGCAACCCCGCTTCGCTGGTTTCGCACAACGAACCGATGACCACGTCCAGTTGCCCTTGCTTCATCAGCGCCAGCAACGAACCCGGGATGTTCACCTGCACCTCGATTTCCATCCCGGGGTACTGCGCCGCGAAATCCTGAACAGTGCGCAGCAATCGAGACTCGACAAAATCTTCGGACAACCCGATCCGCAACCGCCCGTGAAACGGTGTGCGTGTCAGGTCAGTCCAGGCATCACGGTTCAGCGCGAGGATCGTGCGTGCATAAGCGACCAGGCGCTCGCCATCGGCCGTCAGTTGCTGGGAACGGGTGGTACGCGTCAACAGCGGCTTACCAATCTGCTCTTCCAATCGCCGCACATGGCCGCTGACCGCCGACTGAGTCAGGTGCAGCTTCTGGGCGGCACGGCTGAAGCCGTCTTCATCGACGACCGTGACAAATGTCTTGAGCAGCAACGTGTCGAACATAGTTTTATTCGTGATTAATCTAGTTGGAATTTACGATTTATATTTCAAATACAACTATGTTGCAATGCATCACCTGCCCCGCCCTCATCATTCAAGGTGTGCCATGACAACCCTTCTGCATATTCAATGCTCTCCACGCAAACAGCGCTCGGCTTCCCTTGAAGTCGCTCGCAGTTTCATTGCACGTTATCAAGCAAACACCCCGGACACTGAAATCGTCACCCTCGACCTCTGGAGCATGGCGCTGCCGGAATTTGATGATGTGGCGATGGAGGCCAAATACGCCGGGCTCAGTGGCACGCCGTTGACCACAGCGCAACAGGAGGCCTGGAACACGTTGAAAGAACTGGCTGCGCACCTGCACCGCGCCGATGTACTGGTGATGTCCGTACCGCTGTGGAATTTCAGCATCCCTTACAAACTCAAGCACTTCATCGACCTGGTATCGCAGAAGGACATCCTGTTCAGCGTTGACCCGGAACGCGGTCTGGAAGGCATGCTGCACAACAAACGCGCCGTGGTGATGTACGCCCGCGGCCTGGATTTTTCGGCGCAGTCGATCACACCGGCAGAGCGCTTCGACTTTCAGAAGCCCTACGTGGAAGCCTGGCTGAAATTTATCGGCGTCACGGATGTGCATTCGGTGATTGTGGAGAAAACCATCCTGGGGGAAGACGTTGACCTGCGCGCGCGTGAGGCCGCGACTCAGCAGGCCAGGCGTCTGGCAGACCGCTTCATCCCCTCCCCGCAATAATGGCAGCAGGTATCTGAGGGTTTTGAAGCACGGCCTGCGAGACTAAACCCTTATGGCCGTTCTCTGCTGTCCGAACAGGTCGACTGGCACGATTTGATGCCGAGCAACGTATAGACAGGGCAGAAACGGAAAATGCCTGTCGCCAGCGGCACCAAACCTATCCAGCCCCATACGCCGATCACCCCGGACAGACTGAGGCCAATGAGAAGCAGACCGGCGACAATGCGCAGGGTTCGATCAATGGTTCCGACATTCGCTTTCATGGCGATCTCCCGATCAATGGTTGCGCCGGGTCTCCAGCGCAGTGAACAACAACATGCCGGCCAGCATGGCCAACATGAATACGATTATTTGCCAGCGTCCTGTCAGCAGAATGGCCACTGCGGGGCCAGGACAAATGCCCGCTATTCCCCAGCCGATGCCAAACAACAGGCTCCCGCCAATCAGGCGTGGGTCCAACTCACGTTTGATCGGTAGCTGCATTGGCTTTCCCAGCAGCGAACTGGATTGCCGGCGTGCCCAGGTCAGCGGGCCAATGGCTATGCCGATTGCGCCGACCATGACCAACGCCAAGGAAGGGTCCCAGGCACCGGTCAGATCCAGGAAAGCGAGCACTTTGCTCGGGTTGGCCATGCCTGCCAGAAGCAGACCCAAGCCGAACAGCAGACCTGCAATGAATGCACTCAGTTTGATCATGTCCAACCTCCCAGAAGATGACGCAGGACAAACACTGTGGCGAAACCACTGAACATGAAGCACGCAGTGGCAACCATCGATCGCGGCGAAAGGCGCGATATGCCGCACACCCCATGGCCACTGGTGCAACCTGAACCGTATCGTGTGCCGATGCCCACCAATACACCGGCGACGATCAGCCCGAACCAGCCAGTTTTGAATTCGATCTGCGGCAGCGTGGCGAACAAGCCCCATAGAAGCGGTGCGATGAGCAGGCCCAGGAGAAAAAGTGCTTTCTCACTCACCCCTTCGCTCCCCCGCTGTAAAAGACTGCCGATCAGACCGCTGATGCCTGCGATACGCCCGTTGGCGACGACGAAAAGACTGGCCGCCAAGCCAATCAGTGCGCCACCGGCAAGGGATGACCAGGGGGTGAAGTTGAGCCAGTCGACATTCATGAAGATTCTCCGGCACGAAATGGTTGATAGAGGGTTTGGATGACTGCCAATGCAGCGGGACTGCCGATGCGATTGAACACCTGCTTTGCGTCACGGCGGCGTATGCACATGACTAAATAGCTTTCACTAGCAAGGCCACCGCCACCGCCATGGAAACTGCGGCGAAGCCTTTTTGTAAGTGTGGACCCGCCAGCCGTGCCGCGATCAGACGCCCGCACACCATTCCGACCAATGCGCCAATGGAAAACGGAAGTGCGACCGCCCACTGCAAATGCCCGGCAGCGGAGCTTGCAGCAACGCCGGAAATGGAAACCAGCGCAATAACGGCAAGAGACGTTGCAAGCACCGACTGCGCTGTCAAATTGGTGTATCGCTGGAGTGCCGGCACCATCACAAAGCCACCGCCCACGCCGAGCAAGCCGGAAAGCCCGCCCGCGACAATGCCGGAAACGGTGAGTGCCCATGCACACGGCCCCGTCCAGTTAATCTTTCCTCGGTTCACGTCCAATAGACAAGGCGGTGGTTTGGATGTGACGGGGGTCTTCGACTCCGTGGAGGGAGTGAGCGATCGTCGATAGACCCGGAACGCAACGTACATCAGCACGAAGGCAAACATGATCGTCAACGGACGGTTAGGCGTGCGTTGCGCCAGCCAAAGGCCAAGTGGAGAACAGACGATCCCCGCGCCTGCAACTAAAAGCGCCGCTTTATAGCGGACGGTGCCGTTTTTGAGTCCCATTACGGCACCCAGGGTCGCGGCTAAACCGACAGCCAGTAAACCGATTGGCCCTGCCTCGGCCATGCTCAATCCCACTCCAAACACCAGTAACGGAACAGCCAGTATTCCTCCACCGGCGCCGGTCAGCGCCAGAATGACGCCAACAGTAAGCCCGAGCAGTAAGACGACGGTCATCTCAGTCTCCTTGCTTTCAGGTCTGATTTCATACGTCAGCCAACTCAGGTTTCGCCATCCACTCATGGCCCTTGAGCATTCCCTTCCAATACAGCGGTGGAAGAATCCGCTCTTTGAGCAGCCATGCCAGCCTCGATGGCCGGGTACCGTCAATCAGCCAGGATGGAAAGCTGGGGGCGACCTTGCCGCCATAGGTGAACTCAGCCAATACGATCTTGCCGCGTTCAACCGTCAGCGGGCAGGAGCCGTAACCGTCGTAATGGGCACTGCCTTTGGCTTTACCCATTGCGGCCAACACATTATGGGCAACGACGGGCGCCTGCTTGCGTGCTGCAGCCGCGGTCTTGGCATTGCTGGTGTTGGTGGCGTCGCCCAGCGCGTGAATATTGACCCAGGTTTTATGCCGCAGAGTGGCTGGGTCGACATCAATCCAGCCCGCCGCGTCAGCGAGAGGGCTGACGCGAATGAAATCGGGTGCAATCTGCGGTGGCACCACATGAAGTAGATCGAAGTCGCGCGTAACAAGATGGGCGCTGCCATCCGGCTTGACGCAGTTGAACGTTGCAGTCCGTGCAGGCCCATTCACGCTGGTGAGTGTGTTGCCGAAATTCAGGTCGATACCATAGGCCTTGATGTATTCCATCAGTGCGGGCACGTAGTCGGGAACTCCGAACAGCACCGCGCCGGCGCTGCAAAACTCGATCTCGACCTTGTCCAATACACCGGTACGTTTCCAATGATCGGCAGATAAGTACATGGCTTTTTGCGGCGCCCCGGCACATTTGATCGGCATGGGCGGTTGCGTGAAAATGGCTCGGCCACCACGCAGTTGCTGCACCAGTTCCCACGTATAGGGGGCAAGCTGATACAGGTAGTTTGAAGTCACGCCGTTGCGGCCCAGGGTGTCCGACAAACCTTCGATTGCATGCCAATTGAGCTTGAGACCAGGGCACACGATCAGTTGCTCGTATTTGACGACTCTGCACCCATCAAGAATGACGGCATTTCTCTCGGGTTCGAAAGCGGCGACCGCCGACTTGATCCAATGCACACCGCGAGGGATGGTCGTGCCCATCGTTCGGGCAGTTTGTGGCGCATCGAAGACTCCACAGCCGACCAGTGTCCAGCCAGGCTGGTAGTAGTGCACATCGGCCGGGTCGATGATGGCAACGTCGAGTCCAGGTTCTCGTGCCAGCAAACTGGAAGCGGTCGCGATACCTGCCGCACCGCCCCCGATGATGACCACGGTATGCTGCGCCTCGGCCACTTCGACCGGCGTGCGCCCCTGATTCGCGATCCGGCGAATGACGCCTTTCATATCGAACCCGGCTTTTTTGGCCGTCTCGACGATCTGTGGCAGGGGTTGCTGGCCCGCTTGTGACAGTGCCCACATCGTTGTCGAGCGCATGCCGGAACGGCAATAGGCCAACACCGGCTTTGGCAGTGTTTCAAGGAGCTTGCCGAAGGCAATACCTTGCTCGTCAGTGACTTTGCCTGATTCTGCGGGGAGGTAGTGCGCCTCGATGCCGGCCGCTTCGGCGGCTCGTTTGATTTCGGCAAACAAGGGCTGATCACTGCCTTCGCCATCGGGACGGTTACACACGACGGTGCGAAAACCGGCTTCTTTGAGTTCAGCCAATTGGTTGGGGAAAATCTGTTCTGATACCGACAGTCCGGGCGCAAGGTGGCGAATGTCCATAAGGATCTCCGTTATGGGTATTTTTCTTATGCGTTTTCTGGGAAAGGCAACGTCAGGCGACGTTGAGCGGGATTTTCAGGTAGCGCGTTCCGTTCGCTTCAGGCTCGGGCAAGTGCCCTGCGCGCATGTTGACCTGAACCGATGGCAGGATCAGTGTCGGCATTTCCAACGATGCATCACGCTTTGTGCGCATCGCCACAAACTCCTCTTCGCTGATGCCATTACGCACATGAACGTTGTGCGCGCGCTGGTCTGCAACGGTACTGACGAACTGCACTTCGCGGCCACCCGGCTGGTAGTCGTGACACATGTACAGCAAGGTATTGGCCGGCAGACTCAGCACCTTGTTGATTGACTGGAACAACGTGCGCGCATTGCCGCCGGGAAAGTCACAGCGTGCAGTACCGTAGTCGGGCATAAACAAGGTGTCGCCAACGAAGGCAGCCGTTTCGATCCCATCGCTGATGACATACGTCATACAGGCGGGTGTATGGCCGGGTGTATGGAGCGCGTGGCATTGCAGCGTGCCAATGGCAAACGGCTCGTCATTGACGAACAGGTGATCGAACTGGCTTCCATCGCGGGCCATATCGCGACCTGTATTGAACAGCGTGCCGAACACCTCCTGCACCGTAGAAATCTGACTGCCGATCCCTATTTTCCCACCGAGCTTTTCCTTCAGGTAGGGCGCGGCCGTCAGGTGGTCTGCGTGGACGTGAGTCTCAAGAATCCAGTCGACCCTCGCATTGAGTTCCTTCACCCTCGCAATCAACTTGTCGGCAGACGTTGTGCTGGTGTGGCCGGACTTAGGGTCGTAATCAAGTACGCTGTCGATCAAAGCGCAGTGGTGGGTCGCCTCATCCAGAACAAGATAGCTGACGGTATTGGTAGCAGAATCGAAGAATCCTTCGACGTGAAGTTTTACACTCATTGGCCTGTCTCCTTAGGGGGCTTTTACCAAGCCGCTCACACTGAGGCAGATATAGCAATAAGTCTGCCAAGCCCGACCAGCACAAATATATGCTACTAACTATTTGATTTTATTAGTTTTATTTTTTTCAGCATGGTTTGAGTTTTTCTACATTCACCTGGATTTACTGCCATTGGCAGTGCTTGTTGACAGAGGTGGCAGTGCCACAACAGGATGGATGGATTCTCAGGAGCCACGATGAAGACTATCCTGCCCGCCCCACCCCACTCACTCCCGCACTCGGATCAAGTGCAGTCACTTGTTTCGTTTCTTGAGTACGAACCCCAGCCGATGATCGTGCTCGATCCGGACTACAACATTCTGGCTGCCAACACGGCCTATCAGCGGCAGTTTGGCAGCGCTGACAAGCCCTTTATCGGCCATAAGTGTTATCAAATCTCACACCATTACGATGTCCCCTGTGATCAGGCGGGTGAGAACTGTCCGATGAAAAAGGCGCAGGAAATGCGCGGACCGGATCGCGTTTTGCACATTCACCACACGCCTCGCGGTCCAGAGCATGTCGACGTCGAATTGCGCCCGATTCTAGATGAGCACGGTGTTATTACTGCCTATGTGGAGCGTCTGACACTGGTTCGCAGCGCATCAGCGCGGCCCAGCAACGAAGGGTTGGTCGGCCGTTCACCCGCCTTTAACCGGGCCCTGTCGGAGCTGCAGCGGGTGGCACCCTCAATGCTGCCGGTGCTGCTACTAGGCGAGTCCGGTACGGGCAAAGAACTGTTCGCCCGCGCCGTACATGAAACCAGCGAGCGGGCCACTGGACCCTTTGTCGTCGTTGATTGCTCTGGCTTGACTGAAACGTTATTTGAGAGCGAGCTGTTCGGCCATGAAAAAGGAGCATTCACCGGTGCCACCATGCGTAAGCCTGGCCTGGTTGAAACGGCCCAGGGCGGCACGTTGTTTCTCGATGAGATTGGCGATGTTCCGCTGGCGATGCAGGTGAAACTGTTGCGCCTGATCGAATCGGGCACCTATCGCCGTGTCGGGGGTGTCGAGACCCTTCACGCTAACTTCAGGTTAATAGCGGCGACCCACAAGCCGCTGGAAAAAATGATGGAGAAAGGTGAGTTCAGGCAGGACCTGTACTACCGCATCAGCGCCTTTCCCATTCAGTTACCTCCCTTGCGCGACCGAATTGAAGACATTGGGTTGCTGGTGAATTCATTTCTGCAACGCGCCGGTTCAGGCAAGCGCCGACTGACAATAGACGCTGATGCGCTGACGCAATTGCAGCGGTTTTCCTGGCCCGGCAATATCCGTGAGTTACGCAATGTTCTGGAAAGAGCCAGTCTGTTTGCTGACGATGGTGTGATTCGCTCCATACATTTGCCTCAGGTATCCGTGGTGGCATCTGCTCAGGTCTCGACTTCAACTGCTTTCGATGGCAGCTCGCTGGTACAGGAACTGGCTACGTTCAAAGGTACCCGCGCTGAACTGGCCAAGCACCTTGGAATTAGCGAACGTACTTTGTACAGACGATTGAAAGAACAAGGTTTGGCCTAGTAGTGAGTGCTCGCGCCGTAAGACTGCCAATGACTGCCAACCCTGGCAGATTGGCAGCGCACTGACCTGCCAACACATTCCGCGCATCGCTGGATTAGTATCTAACCGCCTGTTTTAAAACGATAAAAACTTACCTCTCCCCCTTGGCATGCCGTGTGCTAACTGCATAGTCATGACCATTTCCGACAAACGACTGCGACGCCATCTGCTCACAGCAGTAGTGATCAAGCTACTGGTGCTGACAGTGCTGTGGTGGCTGTTCATCCGGGATTCGCACGTCAGTGTCGACTCGAACACCATCGGAAACCGTTTCGGTGTACCCACCTCGACTCAAGGGGCAAGCAAGTGATTTCAGAACACCTGGTGGATTTGTCTCGGCTGCAGTTTGCAGCCACTGCGCTTTATCACTTTCTTTTTGTACCGCTCACGGTTGGCATGGTCTGGCTGCTGGTCATCATGGAAAGTGTCTATGTGATGACCGGTAATGTTATCTGGAAAGACATGACGCGCTTCTGGGGCAAGTTGTTCGGCATCAACTTCGCCCTGGGGGTGACTACGGGCATCACCCTGGAATTTCAGTTCGGTACCAACTGGGCGTATTACTCGCATTACGTCGGCGACATCTTCGGAGCCCCACTGGCGATCGAGGGCATGATGGCGTTCTTTCTTGAATCGACCATGATCGGCCTGTTCTTTTTTGGTTGGGATCGTCTGAAGAAAGAGCACCACTTGCTGGTCACGCTGCTGATGGCGATTGGTACAAACCTTTCAGCCTTGTGGATTCTGATCGCCAATGGCTGGATGCAGAACCCGGTGGGTTCAGAATTCAGTTACATCACCATGCGCATGGAGATGGTTGATTTTTGGGCAGTGGTTTTCAATCCGGTAGCACAGGCCAAGTTTGTGCACACCGTCTCAGCCGGTTATGTCACCGGTTCGATGTTTGTGCTGTCGATTTCCAGTTGGTACTTGCTCAAGAATCGTGATGTCGAGTTTGCCAAACGCAGTTTCCGGGTGGCGGCGGCCTTTGGTCTCGCATCAGTGCTGAGCGTGATCGTGTTGGGTGACGAGTCGGGTTACACGGTGGGTGAGGCGCAGCAAACCAAGATGGCAGCCATGGAGGCCATGTGGGAAACGAAGCCTGCTCCGGCTGGCCTGACATTGGTGGCCAGTATTAATGAAGCCGAGTCCAAAAATAACTGGGAAGTTGAAGTGCCGTGGCTGATGGGCCTGATTGGCACACGATCAGTCAGCAAGCAGATTCCAGGCATTCATGAGATCAAAGAAAAGAACCGCGCTCGTATTCTCCGAGGAATTACCGCCGTCAATGCCCTTGAAGCCGTCAGAGCCAATCGCACCGATTCGGCAGCTCTGAAGACATTCGATGAATACAAAACCGATCTGGGCTTTGGCCTGTTGCTCAAGAAGTATGTCGAGGACGTCAACCAGGCCACGCCGGCCATTATCGAAAAGGCCGTAAACGATACCGTACCGCGCGTGACACCCATGTTCTGGGGGTTCCGGATCATGGTCGCGCTAGGTTTTGCCATGCTTGTGCTCTTCGGACTTGCCTTTTGGAGCACCTTGAAGTCGACCTGCACACGACGCCGCTGGTTACTGCGTTGGGCGCTCTGCATGCTGCCTGCGCCATGGATTGCCTGCGAGCTGGGCTGGTTCGTCGCTGAATACGGCCGCCAGCCCTGGACCATTTACGGCGTGCTGCCGACGCACATGAGCGTATCCACGCTTAGCGTCAACAACCTCTATGGCTCGCTGGCGGGATTCATCGTTTTCTACACCGTGCTTCTGGTGGTTGAAATGTTCCTGATGGTCAAGTTTGCCCGTCAAGGTCCTGGCAGCCTCGGAACTGGCCGTTATGTACACGATGCCCATTTGAAGGAACTCCACCATGCTTGATTACTTCACCCTGAAAATTATCTGGTGGGTGCTGGTCGGTGTATTGCTGATCGGCTTCGCCATCATGGATGGCCACGACATGGGGGTCGGCACGCTGCTGCCCTTTGTCGGCCGCAATGACATGGAGCGGCGCGTCGTTATCAATACCGTCGGTCCGCATTGGGATGGAAATCAGGTCTGGTTCATTACTGCGGGTGGCGCATTGTTTGCGGCGTGGCCTGTGGTGTATGCCACCGCATTCAGCGGATTCTACTGGGCGATGATTCTGGTCCTCTGGGCGCTGTTCTTCCGCCCGGTGGGTTTTGACTATCGCAGCAAGATCCACAACTCCACCTGGCGCAGTACTTGGGATTGGGGACTCTTTGTGGGTGGAGCAGTGCCGCCTCTGGTGTTCGGGATTGCGTTTGGCAACCTGCTGCAAGGTGTGCCGTTCCACTTTAACGACCTGCTGGTTTCGACCTACACCGGCAGCTTCTGGCAACTGCTCAACCCCTTCGCGTTGCTCACCGGCGTTGTAAGCAGCGCAATGATCACCCTGCAAGGTGGTGCTTATCTGGCACATCGCACTGAAGGGGTTATCCAGGCGAGGGCAATCAAAGGCGGGGTGGGTGCAGCGATCGTGCTCGTGTGTTCATTTATCGTTGCCGGCATCTGGCTGCAATGGATTGATGGCTATCGCATTACATCGGTAGTTGATACGGCAGGACTGCCTGACATTCTCAGCAAGTCCGTGGTGCGCGAAGCGGGAGCCTGGATGGCCAACTATGGCCATTATCCTTTGCTGTGGCTGCTGCCCGCACTGGGATTGATCGGCGCAGCAGGTGCCGCCGTACTGTTGATGGCGCGCCATACACTTTCAGCGTTTATTGCGTCATCGCTTTCAGTCATCGGTGTTATCTGCACGGCCGGCGTATCGATGTTTCCGTTCGTCATGCCGTCATCAACGATGCCTGCGGCAAGTCTTACCGTGTGGGACAGCGTCGCCAGTCACTTAAGCCTGGCCATCATGTTCTGGGCCGCGTTGATCTTCATGCCACTGATTGTGCTTTATACCTCGTGGGCGTATCGCGTCATGCGGGGCAAGGTCACCGTTGCACAGATCAAAGCCAACGAACATTCTGCCTATTAGTGCCGGCAAAGGAGTAATGAACATGTGGTATTTCGCCTGGATGCTGGGGGTCGGTTTTGCATTACTACTGGCTATATTGAACGCGATGTGGGGCGAGAACGAAGTTGGCCGAGCCTTGAGCGACAACGACGAGACGCTGTCATGATGCCGCGCGTCGCTAACACTCAACCAACCTCACACCTTCATTTGCCGAGTTTGGTGATCGCTTTAGCAATCATGCTCGCTTGTACGCTCTATCCTCCCATGATGGCCGCTCCTGACGGGAAGCCTGACCACGCGCTGGCTACAGCATTATTCGCAGCCATGAGCGTGGCCTTTGTGAAAGGTGTGGGTTTTGTCCCGCGGATGCTCGTCTGGCGCTGGCTTCTCTCAGGCTGGACTTGTTTCGTGTTACTTGCCGTTGCTGGCTGGGTAAAGTTTCTACAGTGAGGACTGACGACACGATTTGATCTGATTCTTCAACATAAGGAACTGAGGCCGGTCAGATCATGCTCAGATCGGCCAGCGCTGATGGTTATTTCGCCAAGCTAACGAGTGACTGCCGCCCTCCTGGTCCCCGCAAACGCACTCGTCCCCAGCCAGCGCCACAGGTTTTCCGCGTCCTTCACCGCGCCATCCACACGCAGCTCTTGCGACTCAAGCACTTCCCGCGGTGTGCGGTCGCCCGCCCACACTTCGGTCAACGCGCGCACGCTGGAGTCCACCACCAGCGTCAGCTCGCGGCCCGGGTCATCGCGGCATAGATCCGCCACGCCCTGCTCCACCACCAGCCACCACGCTTGCTCGCCGGGCCGCGCGTCGCGGAACGTGAACTGGATGACCACCGGTCGCGACGGAAACGTCTCAATGCGCACGAACCGCCGCACATCCCACATCAGCAGGCCGGCGTCGAGTTGGTCATCGCGCAGGCGACTGCCGATCCAGCGCGCTCCCCAGTGCCCCAGCGCCATGATGATGGGGCGCAGTTCCTCGCCCGCCGCGGTCAGGCTGTACTCCCAGACTTTGCCGGTGGCCGTGCGGTGTACGACGCCGATGTCTTCCAGATGGCGTAGCCGTTGTGCCAGCAGATTGGTGGACATTCGGGGGACGCCACGGTGCAGTTCGTTAAAGCGTTTGCTGCCGCACAGCAGCTCGCGCACCACCAACGGTGTCCAGCGCTCGCACAGGGCTTCAGCACCGCGGGCGACTGTGCAGAACTGGCCGTAGCTCTCTTCCATTGCCTGGACTCCGCAACTGCAACGCTTCACTTTTTGAACTAGCCCGGCCCCTTCGCCACGCGCACGCTCAAGCCTTCGAAAGCCAAAAGCCAATGGAGAACGCCATGACCAAGGTAGCCATCATTCAGCGCCCGCCCGTGCTGCTCGATCGCAGCGCGACGATCGCCCGGGCCGTGCAATCGGTCGCCGAGGCGGCAGCAGCAGGCGCCTCGCTGATCGTTTTGCCCGAATCGTTCATTCCCGGTTACCCATCGTGGATCTGGCGACTGGCGGCGGGCAAGGACGGGGCTGTCATGGGCCAGTTGCACACGCGGCTGCTGGCCAACGCGGTCGATATCGCCAACGGTGATCTGGGCGAATTATGCGAAGCCGCCAGGGTTCACGCCGTGACGATTGTGTGTGGCATCAATGAATGCGACCGATCTACGGGAGGCGGCACGCTCTATAACAGCGTAGTCGTTATCGGTGCGGATGGCGCAGTGCTCAACCGCCATCGCAAGCTGATGCCGACCAATCCGGAACGCATGGTGCATGGCTTCGGTGATGCGTCCGGGTTGCGTGCGGTCGATACACCGGTCGGCCGCGTCGGTGCGCTGATCTGCTGGGAAAACTACATGCCGCTGGCGCGCTATTCCCTGTATGCCCAAGGGGTGGAGATCTATATCGCGCCCACCTACGACACCGGCGAAGGCTGGATCATCACGATGCGGCACATTGCACTTGAAGGCCGCTGTTGGGTGCTCGGCAGCGGCACCGCGCTGCGCGGCAGTGACATTCCCGAGGACTTTCCAGCGCGTATGCAACTGTTTGCCGATCCGGACGAATGGATCAACGATGGCGACTCGGTGGTGGTCAGTCCTCAAGGCCGGATTGTGGCCGGCCCCTTGCATCGGGAGGCCGGCATTCTGTATGCCGACATTGACGTCGCACTCGTGGCGCCGGCGCGACGGGCGCTCGACGTCACCGGGCATTACGCGCGCCCTGACATTTTCGAACTGCACGTGCGGCGCTCGCCAGCGATACCGGTTCACTACATCGACGAGTGAAGACAGCCATCCGCGCTGTATCGGCCATTGATAAAGGAGTCATGCCATGAGCATTGAACGGTCGTACAAAGGCAGTTGTTTCTGCGGCGCAGTCGAGTTCACCGTCAGCGGTGAACCGGCCGCAATGGGCTATTGCCATTGCGAGTCATGTCGGCATTGGTCAGCAGGACCGGTCAATGCCTTCACGCTGTGGAAACCCGACGCGGTGCAAGTGACTCGGGGTGCCGACAACATCGGCACCTACAACAAGACACCGCGCAGCTACCGCAAATGGTGCAAGACGTGTGGCGGGCACCTCTTTACGGACCACCCCGAGATGGGGCTGATTGACGTGTATGCCGCGGTCATTCCGGATCTCGCGTACTCGCCGGCTGTCCACGTGCACTATCAGGAGACGGTGCTGCGGCTCAAGGATGGATTGCCGAAGCTGAAGGATGTTCCCGGCGAATCAGGGGGATCGGGGATCAGCGTGGAGGAATAGTGCTGGCAAAAGAAGTGTCCGGGATTGCAGCTTATGCCGGTTGCTACCTGGTCGGCGCTCAAGCAGCGGCACAACTGAAAACGGGCACCGTAAAGGCGCCCGTTTTTTTCGGTGTAGTCGCTTACATCAACCTATACGGCTTCAACGCCCGGCCAGGCAGCAGACCGATTCAGCCTCGCGGGTCAGTACGGGTTTTTTGATCCCGAGGAAGCCGCGTTACTCAACCCTTTCGCGTTGTGATCGCCTGGAGTCGAGGTCGAAATCGCACCGGCTTTGGTGACGCCGCGCGTATCTCTGGATTGGGCGATGCCTGAAGTCGTTGAGCCTTTACTGCGATCACCGTTGCGTTCACTGCCATAGTGGTTTCCGCTTTCACCACGGTCGCGAACGGCCTTGCCGGCATGATCGCTGGACAGTCCCTTTCCACGGCCACTGCTGTCAGCGTTGCCGGCGTGACCGGACCCGCTGTGACCACCACCCGTGCCACCGCCATGGCCACCTCCATTGCCACCGCCGTTACCGCCACCTCCTCCATTGCCACCACCACCACCACCACCACCACCACCCTCTTTCGCATAGGCGGAGTTCATGACGGAGAGGTCAACGGGGAGCAATGGCGCAGCCGCAAGCATCAGGGCGCAGGACATGACAGCAAAAAGACTCTTGTTCTTTAAAAGCATGGTGGCTTCCGTAGGTTGATATCGCATGCCATAGGACGCAAGAATCCCATTTCGGTTCCTGGCCCTGCGACGGACGGACTGCAATGGATGCGGGCTCTGATCAGCATCAGAGCCTGGAATGAACCACGGGTCTTTTGTCAGTGGATTCCAATCGCATTCGCCACTCAAGTGCTAATCAAACGCACCGTTCAACACTTCATAAATCAGCCCGGTGGCCAGCGCCACCAAGATCAAATCGGTCCCCGCTTGCTGCCATTCGTATCCGTCGTAATGAGGCAGCCTGCCAACCAGGCGGCCATCCAGTTTTTTGGCAATGCCGGGAGGCAGCGGCTTACCGCGCGCGAGGTTCTTTTGGATACCCGGTGGTAACGCAGGGCCGGGGCTCCAGTAGTCCCGATAGCCGCCGACAATCCCCAGAATACTGTTGTGATTGATACTCGGGCCATGACCCCATTCGCCGCCCCCGGCGTTTTTTCCTTGGCCGGCCTGGCCTCCCTGGTTGCCATGGGCCTGGCCGTTTTGCGGGTTTCCCTTGCCGTTCCCCTGGCCCTTTCCATTACCCGGATCGGCCAATGCCGTTGCCGAGCCGCAGACCAGTGCAAGACTTGTAACAGCGGCAATCAATGAGCGTGATGTGAACATTGGGTCGTTCCTTCAGTAAGGGGGAAATATCCCTCGTTAAAATTTAGTCGTTATTGAGGAGATTGGTTCCCTTCGCGTCGCCAAAAGTATTTAACCGATAACAATGACTTCAATGTCCATTGGTCGAAGCAGACTTGCTCTATAGATTCATTAAACCTATCTTCGAATCTACAGATTCAGAAAGAGCTATTGAATATGGCAGTCCCCCTCCAGGAACAAGCCTTTACCAAAGCCCAATGCGTAACAGGCCTGCGCGCTGCCGTCGGCATCCTCGAAAAGTGGAGCGCCTCCAGCGATCAGGCCTGTCGCATCCTGCGCATTTCCCGCAGCACCTACACCCGCGCCCGGCAGCGCGATCCCGCATGGTCCGTGACGCTCGATTCGGACCAGATGCAGCGCATCAGCTTCGTGCTCAACATCCACGCCGCATTGCGCCTGGTCTTCGACAACCCGGACAACGTCTACGGCTTCCCGTCGATGGCCAACCACAACGAGTTTTTCAATGGGCGCAGTCCGCTGGAGATCATGGCTCAGGGCGACATGATTTCCTTGTATGAAACCTTCAAGCGCATTGACGTGCTGCGTGGTGCGCAATGGTGACGGTGAGCGAGCTGGCAGAACTGGCTGGCGAACAGCTGCAGGCTTATCGACTGGTCAATTCGAAGTTTCCACCGATTGTGATGTTTGATGACGTGGCGGATGCGGACGAGTTTGAGGTGCTGTATCAGATTCAGGCGCTGACCAATCCCCGGCTGAAAAATGAAGTGGGTCATCTTGAGTTGATTGCGCGGGATCAAATCCCGTTCGGCATCCCTGGCTGCTCTTATGCGACGGCACCGTTTACCCACGTCAACCCGGCGGGTTCGCGGTTCAGCGATGGTCGTTTTGGGGTGTTGTACCTGGCGGACTCCATGGACACGGCATTGGCCGAGGTTCGGCATCACCAGAGTCTTTATTGGTCAAATGTGCCGAGCCTCAATTATGAGCGGTTCGTGTTTCGGGGGTTGTCCTGCGCCTTCGTGGATGTGGCAATGAAAGACGCTGCTGCCATTGCGCTGACTGATCCGGTTTATGACCCTGACGACTACACGCACTCGCGGCGCTTGGGCAGGTCCGTCAAAGAGGCGCGCTGTCCAGGGATTCGTTACCACTCGGTGCGGATGCAAGGCAGTTATTGCTGGGCGCTGATGACGCCCAAGCCGGTTCTATCAATCATTCAAACAGCGCATTACGAGATGGTCTGGAATGGTCAGGTCACCAGCGTCAGCAAGATCAGCGAGGCTTGAAACGATCGCCTGATCGTCTGATCGAATTACACTGAAGCTGCGTTGCACGGGCCTGCCCATTGTCGTATTGGGCGGGCGTGATTTGCACCCAGGTTTACATCACTCCACGCACCGTTTTGGCGTGATCCGGATTTCCCGATGCAGGTTATCTCCCGTGAGCTCGTCGGCGCGCCACGCGGGTTCTTTGCCTGCGCTCAACTCGACAGGATATGGCCCGGTCGGTGCCAAGGCGGCCTGTGTCCGAGCGATGAAAGCATCGGTGCTTCGGGTGTCTGTGCCGGAAAGAGAGCCCGAGATCTTCGAAAAGTGCTTTGTATGCCAAGGCTTTGTCGAATTCCCGATCTTTCACACACGTATCGTAGGCCGCGCTGTTGACAGGGCCATCCTCCAGGCAGGGATCGCGGTAGACCGCGCTGACCGGTGGAGGTGGACTGGAACAGCCGGCGATGAGCACGCTTGCCAATACCGACAACCAAACCAAGGGCGACACGATGGTGGATGTTTGAGACGCGCAGGTGTTGATGTGATTCAAAGTACCGTCCTTGGAGGCTGTGGCGAATTATGGTTGCGGTTTTCTATTGACCAGCGAGACGCCGCCGTCTTTACGTTTGATCGGTATCAGCCCGGATCACAGGCAGTTTAGGGGTATGCGGTGTCAAGGAGCCGAAGACCGCGCGCTCGAAGCGTTGCGTTTTCGTCGTGCCTCTTCATCCTCCGCCAGTGCCTGACGCACCAGCGCCCGAGCTGCCCAAGCGGCGGCGTCGAGTGATTCTGCGACGCTCGCGCCGCTGATATCGCGCACGGCGATCAACGCCTCGGTGCCCATGACGATCGACAGCGCCTGCTTCAATCGCTTTCGCGCCCGAGGTGAGAGCACGTCCTTCAGCGAGTCGACAATCGGCTCGATGTAGCTCATGCGTCGGCCTGGTCGCAGTGCCTCACGGGATTCGTTTTCGAGCCACACCGTCATGAAGGAACGCTCCATCACGTGCAGGCCGATCTCGTCGTCGATCAACAGTTTGTTCAGCGCGTTCGCCGCCAGACCGATGCCCTTTACCGGATCGTCCCCCGGCCGCCAGATCTGCTCCAGCGGCGTCATGTCTCGGTCTGCCGCCGTCTCGCTGATCAACGCCTCCGTCGAGGGAAAGTAGCGATACGCCGTGGCGCGCGACACCATCGCCCGCTCGGCCACTTGCGCAACCGTCGGGTTATGGCCCTCGTCGCGCAAGGCGATGGCGGCATCGATCAGCGCCTGACGCGTGCGGCGCTTCTGGTTGTCGCGGCCCTGATCGCCGTCTCCGCTGGACGGGCTTGACTTGGAAATTGGCATGGAGTAAATGAGATCCTGTCTTGTCGTGAGACACGAGTCTCATAATAGACACTCGATATCCAACCCACAAGAAGTCGCACGCAGGAGCGCCTGACGACTTCAAATCAATTGTTTGAGCAACTGAACGCGCCCCAGGGCGCATGAGGTGAATGCCATGAATCACACCCCCCGTTCCCGGACCTGGTTTCGGCTCGCTGCCCTCTACTTTGCCATTGGCGTGATGCTGGGCGTGGCGATGGGCGCTTCCGGCGATCATTCGCTCTTCGCGGTACATGCCCATATCAATCTGTTGGGATGGGTGTCGATGGCCCTGTTCGGCATCATCGGCACAGCCCACCCGTCCATCACCGAAGGGCGCGTGGCCGCAGCGCAGTTCTGGATATACAACGTTGGCGTCCCGCTGATGCTCGGCGCGCTGACGCTGCGGCTCAAGGGCTTCCCGTCAGTCGAGCCGTTGATTGGCGTTGCCTCGCTCCTCATCGGTTGCAGTGTGCTGCTGTTTGTGTGGCTGGTGTTCTCGCGCATCGGTGTGAAAACCGTGTACCTGAGCAGCCCGACAGGCGAATCGCGCCTGTCTTGACGCGCCAAACACGTCCCCGCTTTTTGGGCAGCGTATCGGTCCGGGGTGACTCTGCCTCGGATCGATTGCTGCCTCCGTCATGATCAAGCCTGTGTCAACGGCCGATGCAGCCTCGCTCCAGGCGTGCACGCAATGCGCTGGACACATCTCATTTGATAAACCATCTCAAATGAGTATAAATCCTATTCCAGAATCAATTTCCATTGCGTATGATACTGATTCTCAATAACAGCAAAATCAAATGAGTGTTCGCATGACCGCCCCCATCTCCCTGTGTACACAAACCTCCGTGACGCCGCGCATGCCTTCGACCCTACGCCCCCTGGCGCTCGCAGTGCACATGCTGGCAGCCGGTATCGCCATGACTGCGCCCTCCTTGCAGGCGGCGGAACAGACTGAGCAGACGGAGACTGGAAGCTCTGTGACCTTGGCCCCTATCGCGATCACTGAGACGGCCATTCGCGAACGCAGTGCCGTCACCGAAGACACCAACTCTTACACGACGGAGGCTGCGCGCACGGCCACGCCGTTGAGCATGTCGCTGCGGGAGACGCCGCAGTCGGTCAGCGTCATCACCCAGCAACGCATACAGGACCAGGACCTGCATACGATCCTCGACGTGGTCAACAATGCCACCGGTGTGTCGGTCAACCGCTACGAGACCAGCCGGGCGCAGTTCAACGCCCGAGGGTTTGAGCTCAACTCGCTGATGATCGATGGCGTGCCCACCATCTACGAGCAGCCATGGAGTTCGGGGGAAATTTTCAGCAGCCTGGCCATGTATGACCGCGTCGAAGTAGTACGCGGCGCCAACGGTCTGATGACCGGTGCCGGCGATCCATCCGCCTCCATCAACATGGTGCGCAAGCGCGCCAACAGTAAAGACCTGAAGGGTTCTGTAGAACTGAGCGCCGGCACCTGGGACACCTACGGCGTCGAGGCTGATGTGTCCACGGCGCTGAACGAGGAAGGCACCGTTCGCGCGCGGCTGGTCGGGGAGACCAACGAGGGCGACACGTGGATCGATATGAACTCGAACAAGCGCCAGACCCTCTACGGCACGATGGATATCGACCTGACGCCCGACACCACGCTCTGGTTCGGCCTGAGCCGGCAAGAAAGCAACGCCGACTCGCCGATGTGGGGTGGCCTGCCAGTCTGGTACGCAGACGGCGGCCGCACCAACTGGAGCCGCTCGAAGTCGACCTCCGCCAAATGGAGCAAGTGGGACACGACCTACGAGACCTACTTCGTCAATCTTGATCACACCTTTGCCAACGACTGGCAAGTCAATCTGAGCTACAACCGTGGCGAACGCACCGGCGACTCTTCCCTGCTGTACCTGTCCGGCAATCCAGGCAGGAACGGCAGCTCCGCGATGTCTTCGTTCCCGGCGACCTACAAGACCGAGACCACCCAGGACGACTACGGCATCCGCTTCAATGGCCCGTTCTCGTTCCTGGGTCGCGAGCACGAATTGGCCTTCGGCTATGTGGACAGCAAGCAGAAGTTCGACACCGATTCACTCGACGCGCAAACAGGCTTCGGCGGTGTCGCCGATTTCGATTCCTACAACGGTAATTTCGCAGAACCGGTATGGGGCCCGAGGACCGACTACGGTTACAGCGAGACCCGCCAGAAGGGCCTGTACGCGGCAACCCGCCTGAACGTGACCGACGATTTGAAAGTGATCCTTGGCGCGCGTGAAAGCTGGTACGAGAAGACCAGTGATGACGTCTTCTCGGAAGTCAGCAAGATCGATGTCGATCATGAGCTGACACCCTATGCAGGTATTGTCTACGACCTCACCGACAACCTTTCGGCTTATGCCAGCTACACAGAAATTTTCCTGCCGCAATCGGTACGCGACCGCAGTGGCCAGACATTGGAACCGATCGTTGGCGAGAGCACTGAATTGGGCCTGAAGGGTGAGTACTTCGGTGGCCGCTTGAACGCCTCCGCAGCGGTTTTCCAGATCAAACAAGACAACCTGGGCCAGAACACCGGCGCGCTGATCGATCCTTCAAACCCGGTCGGCGGCTTCGCCTACGAGGCGAGTGAAGGCGCGACCAGCAAGGGTTTCGAGCTGGAAGTTTCTGGCGAGCTCGCAACGGACTGGAATGCATCGGTGGGTTACACCCAGTTCACGGCCGAAGATGCCAACGGCGACGACGTCAACACGCTGTACCCGACCAAGTTGCTGCGCACCTTTACCACCTACCGCCTGCCAGGGGCGTTCAACAAGCTGACCATCGGCGGCGGGGTTAACTGGCAGGATTCGATCTACACCTACGCCGTCAACCCGGCCGGCAACTCCGAAAAAATCCAGCAGGATGCCTATGCCCTGGTCAACCTGATGGCTCGCTACGAGTTCACCGAAAACCTCTCGGGCCAGGTAAATGCCAACAACGTCACCGACGAGAAGTACTTCGACATCTTCGATGCCTACGGCGCCCTGACATACGGTGCACCGCGTAGCATTACGGCTTCGGCGAAATACCGCTTCTAAGGCACCCGATCGGGTGGCGCTGCACTCTGCTGACACAACACCGGCCTTGCGCCGGTGTTGTGCTTTTTGACGACAGACAAACACGAAAGAGTCCTCGCCTCATGTCGAATAAATAGCCCATTCTCTCGTTCACCTGCTCCTGACTTCCGCACTCATTGACCGCTGTGTATCATCAGTCCCGGGCCGATGCTGCCCGCCGCTCGCTCCCGAAGGGAAAGGTGAAAGCATTTCTTCTCCCCCAAATCCTGTCGTATCTCTTGAGAGCCGAGGTTTGGCAACGCGAGCACCAGAATGCCTTGGCTACAGGAGGAACGATGTTTTCAATCGAACAAGCCAAGCAGATGGCCAAGAGGCTGCGTGCCTCGCTTGAGGGGCGCAATCAAGCGACGTCTCACTCAACCGCGCTTGAGCTGGTCGCGCATCAACTGGGTTACAAGGACTGGAACACAGCGTCTGCGACGCTTCCCCAGGAACCTGATCAACCCGCCATTACCTTCGACAGAGCCATCCCGATACTGCGGATGTTTGACGAAACCAAGGCGCGCGAGTTCTACCTTGATTTTCTAGGCTTCAGCGTCGAATTCGAGCACCGCTTCGAAGCAGATCTGCCGCTGTACCTGGGCATCAGCCGAAACGGTCTGCAGCTCCATCTTTCCGAACATCATGGCGATGCGAGCCCGGGATCGACGATATTTGTCCCTATGCACAATATCGAACTGTTGCGCGACGAATTACAGGGCAAACGCTACGGATACGGACGGCCAGATATCGTTCAGCAAGGTTGGGGGCAAGTGTTGGAAGTCCATGACCCCTTCGGCAATCGCATTCGATTCTGCCAAAGCTGATCCTGCCTGGCGGGCTGGGGTGACCCAGCCCGCTTCCTTGATACGTGTCCTATCCTTCTAACCAACCCACCACGCCAGACGCCAACATGCCCGCCTCCGAATCCACCCTCCTCGACAGCTGGCACCACAACGCCCACGCCTGGATCACAGCCATCCGCAGCGGCGCCATCGAAAGCCGCCTCACGGTGACCGACCAGGCCATCCTGCTGGCCGTGCTGGGCCGCCAACCCGAGCGCGTGCTCGACCTCGGATGCGGCGAGGGCTGGTTACTGCGCGCGCTGGCTCAACGGGGCATCACGGCCGTCGGTGTGGATGGCGATGCGACGCTGGTCGACGCGGCGCGGGCGTCGGGGTCATCGCAGGTGCATGTGTCGAGCTATGAAGAATTGGTGGAGGCCAAGGTGGACATCGGCCGCGACTACGACCTGATCTGCGCCAACTTCGCCCTGTTGCACCAGGACATCATTCCGCTGCTCGCCGCCATGAACGCCCTGCTCCGCCCTGGTGGTGCACTGGTGATCCAGACACTGCACCCGTGGGCTGTCGCGGCAGGCGACTATCAGGATGGCTGGCGGGAAGAAACCTTTGCCGGGTTCAAGGGCCAGTGGCAGCCCATGCCGTGGTACTTCCGCACCTTGTCCAGCTGGCTGAATGCGCTGGACATGGCCGGCTTTCGGCTGGCCGTCCTGCAAGAGCCGCAGCACCCGCAAAGTCCGGTGCCGCAGTCGTTGCTGTTGGTGGCCGAAAGCGGGCAAGGCGTTGTTCAGACGGTCGATTGAACAACCGCTGCCTGCCGCCCCTTGAACGCCAGCGCAAAGCAGAAAAAGATCGCCAGGGCGAACCCCGCCGGAAACAACCAGATGCTCTTCCAGTCATGGCTGCCCGTCAGCGCATAGTGGTCGGTCACCTGCCCTGCGACCCAGAAGCCGATCAGCATGCCCAGGCCATAGGTCGCCAAAGTAATGAGCCCTTGGGCCGAGCTTCTGAAACGCTCCGGTGCTTTGGCGTCGGTGTAGATCTGGCCGGACACGAAGAAGAAGTCGTAGCAGATACCGTGCAAGGCGATGCCGGTAAACAACATGAACGCCAGGTCGCCATTGTTACCGTAGGCGAACAGCAAGTAGCGCAAGGCCCACGCCAACATCCCCACCAATAGCGCAATCTTGATTCCGAAGCGGTGAATGAACAGCGGCAGAAGCAGCATGAACAGCACTTCGGAAACCTGCCCGATGGCCATTTTCGCCGTCGGATTGGTCACGCCGATTTCCGCCAGAAACGGATTGGCATTCTGGTAATAAAACGCCAACGGAATGCAGATCAGAATGGAGGCGATGAAGAACACCAGGTAACTGCGGTCCTTCAGCAAACTCAACGCATCCAGCCCGAGCATTTGCTTGAGGCCGCTGCGGCCCACCTCAGGTTTCAGTGGCGCGGTGCGCGGCAAGGTGAAGCTGTAGAGGCCGAGCACCAGAGACGCAATCGCCGACATCAGAAAGGTGTTGCGCAGCCCGCCTGACGAAATCAGGGCCTGAGAGTCCCAGGCAAACACAAAGCTGATGACCACGCCGGCCACGATCCAGCCGATGGTGCCCCACACGCGGATGCGGGAGAACTCGAGGGCCGGGTCGCTCATCTGCCGGAACGCCACTGAATTCACCAGTGCCAGGGTCGGCATGTAGATCATCATGTACGCCAGCACGTAAGGGTAAAACGTACTGAAGTCCGGCGCTCGATACAGCTGATACAGCAACACGGCGCCCACCAGGTGCAGCACCGCAAGGATGCGTTCGGCATTGAAGAAGCGGTCGGCGATCAAGCCGATCACAAAGGGCGCGATGATCGCGCCCCAGGACTGGGTAGAGAACGCCATGCCGATCTGCCCGCCGCTGGCGCCCAGGTCACTGGCGAGGAACGTACCGAGGGTGACGAACCATCCGCCCCAGATAAAGAATTGCAGGAACATCATGGCGCTCAGGCGCGCGGTCATCGTGGACATAACAGTCACCGTCTTATTGTTTTTCTTGTTGGAGAGAGAAGCGAATAACTTTTTGATCAGGCCTCGGGCAACCCCAGCAATCGTCGATTGAAACCTGCGTCCGACTGCACGCTGGCGAAATCGTCGAAGGCCTTCTGCGTCTTGCTGATCATGTGCCGCTCGATGAACGCCGCCCCTTCTGCGGCACCCTGGGCGGAGTCCTTGAGGCAACACTCCCACTCAAGCACGGCCCAACCGCTGAAGTCGTATTGGGTCAGTTTGCTGAAGATCGATTTGAAGTCGATCTGGCCATCGCCCAGGGAACGGAAACGCCCCGGCCGCTCAACCCAGCCCTGGTAACCGCCGTAGACGCCCGAACGCGCATCGGGCCGGAACTCGGCGTCTTTGACGTGGAACATGCGGATGCGCGCGTGGTAGCGATCGATGAAGCCCAGGTAGTCCATTTGCTGGAGCAGCAGATGGCTGGGGTCATACAAAATCGCGGCGCGTGGATGGTGATCTACTGCCTCCAGAAAACGTTCGAACGAGGCGCCGTCGTGCAGGTCTTCACCGGGGTGGATTTCGTAGCACAGGTCGACACCGGCCTCCTCGAAGCAATCAAGAATCGGCAACCAGCGCTTGGCCAGTTCGGCAAAACCCTGTTCGACCAATCCGCTTGGGCGTTGCGGCCAGGGGTAGACATACGGCCACAGCAGCGCACCGGAAAAGGTTGCGTGGGCCTTCAGTCCCAAGCGCTGACTGGCGCGGGCTGCGAGCTTCAACTGCTCGATGGCCCATTCGGTGCGTGCTTGCGGCTGGCCGCGTAGATGCGCCGGGGCAAAGTCGTCGAACAGGGCGTCGAACGCCGGATGCACCGCCACCAGTTGACCTTGCAGGTGCGTCGACAACTCGCTGATCTCGACGCCCGCTTTAGCGCAGACTGCCTTCAATTCGTCGCAGTATTCCTGGCTTTCAGCGGCGCGCGCCAGGTCGATGTATTGCGTGCCCAAGGTCGGCAACTGAATGGCCTTGTAGCCTTGCGACGCCGCCCACTGGGCAATATTGGCCAGGGTGTCGAAGGGCGCTTCGGCGGACATGAACTGCGCGAGGAAGATCCCCGGGCCGCGCAGGCCTGCTTGAGAAGTAGGGTTCACGGGCGAGTGCTCCGGGTTCATTGAGGGCAGACCAGTTCGGTCCATTTCGTGTCGCCACGATGACTGGCAATCACGGTTTCGATGAAGGCCATGCCGCGCAGCCCTACGTCGATGCCCGGCACGCCGGGGGCCACGTTGCCGTCGACGTTGCTGCGAATCGCCGTGGCGAAATCGCCGTATAGGTTGGCCATGGCTTCCAGATAGCCTTCGGGATGTCCGGCCGGCAGACGCATGCGCCGGGTCGCGGCGTCGCACAACCAGGGTTGGCCGACACCGGAACGCAGCACGCGCATTGGTTGATCAAGGGAACGATGGATCAGGCTCGACGGCTCTTCCTGGCGCCATTCCAGGCCGCCCTTGTCGCCGTAGACGCGGATTTTCAACGGGTTCTCTTCACCCGCGCAGACCTGGCTGGCAATCAACACACCACTCGCGCCGTCAGCCATCTTGAACAGCATCGCGGCATCGTCGTCCAGTTGCCGGCTGTCAACGTGGGTATTCAACATCGCGCACAGGTGCTGGATGGGCTGGTCCGCCACGAATTCGGCCAATGAAAAGGCATGGGTGCCGATATCGCCGATGCAGCCGCCCAACCCGGACTGCTCAGGCAGGTCGCGCCAGCCGGCCTGCTTGTTGCCCTGCCCCGCCACATCCTCGCTCAGCCAGCCTTGGGGGTACTCGACAATCACCTTGCGCACGGAGCCGATCACCCCGTCGCGAACCATCTGCCGCGCCTGCCAGACCATCGGATAGCCCAGGTACGTGTGGGCCAGGCCATAGAGGCGATCGCTGCGTTCAAGCACAGCCTTGAGCGGCAGCAACTCGGCCAGATTCAACGCCGCCGGTTTCTCACTGAACACATGAAATCCCGCACTCAGCGCCTGGCTGGCAATCGGCGCGTGCAGGTGATTGGGGGTGACAATGATCAGCAGCTCCATGCGCTGATCGACCGGCAGCGCGCGCTCGGCCTCCAGCATCTGCCGCCAGTCGCTGTAGCAACGCGAAGCGCACAATCCCAGCGCGGCGCCGGTGTCCTGATTGTTGCGGGCGTCGCGACTGAACGCGCCACACACCAACTCAAAACGGCCATCGAGCCCGGCGGCCTGACGGTGGGCCTGACCGATGAAGGCGCCCTCCCCACCACCGACAAAACCCATTCTTATTTTTTTCACGGCAACACTCATCGCAACGTTTCTCTGTTTGAGGCGGTTTCCGGCGGCTTTTCAGGAATGCACCCGAAAGCCGATGTAACCGGTTACATCGTGACGGAAATCTAGGCCCTGTTTGACGAGGTGTCAAACCCCGGATGAATCTCCAGGAAAATGTCAGGGGTGGGCTTACCTGCGTTAAGCTCGCCCCTGCACAGTTCGATAACGAGGTGGTCTTGTCCAATATCCGCGAAGTAGCCAGGCTGGCCGGCGTCTCCGTCGCCACAGTGTCCAGGACGCTGAAGTCGCCTGAACGCGTGCTCCCCGACACGCGCGACAAGGTCAACGCCGCGGTGGAAAAAGCCGGTTATCGACCGAACCAGATGGCGGTGCAATTTCGCTCGCGCAGAACCGGCAACCTGGTGATTCTGGTGCCGACCATCGCCAACACGTTTTTCGCCAAGGTGATCAGCGGCGCGCAGCAAGCCGCCCAGCTCGCCGGGTATCGGCTGTTGCTGTGCGACACCCAGGGCCGCGAGGAAGTGGAACGGGAGTTTGCCGAATTGGTCTACGCCCATCAGGCCGATGGCGTGATCCAGTTGCGCGCCTATGACCCTTTTGAAGCGCCCTTCCCCAGCGCCGATTTACCGCCGATCGTCAATGCCTGCGAGGTGATTCAGGGCGGCCGTCATCCCACCATCAGCCTCGACAACCGCGCGGCTGCCAAGGCCATGACCGAACATTTGATCGAACTGGGCCACCGCCGGATCGGCCTGATCAAAGGCCCGAAAAGCAGCCCGCTGACCCGCGATCGCGTGGCCGGTTATCAGGACGCCTTGCAACAGGCCGGTATCACGTCGGATGCCGCGCTGATCTGCCATGGCGATTTCAGTCTGAAGGCCGGACATGACGGCGCCGCCGCGATGCTGGAATTGCCCGACCGTCCCACGGCGTTGTTTTGCGAAAACGATGAAATGGCCATCGGCGCGTTGAAACGCATCAAGCAACAAGGCCTGCGCGTTCCTGAGGACATTTCATTGGTGGGCTTCGACGACATCCCCTTCGCGGCGTACTGCGACCCGCCGCTGACGACCATCTCGCAACCCGCCGAAACATTCGGTCAGAAAGCCGTCGAGATGTTGATCGCGCTGATCGAGAAGAAACCGATCGAACAGCGGCATGTGGTGTTGCCGTTCAAGTTGACGTTGCGCAACAGCACCGCAGTTGTCAGGGCGCGCTAACGGATGACCAAAGTGACCGCACCCCGATACCAGCGTTAGAATCCGACGGTTGAGTTCATTCGTATGAGGAAGCGCCTGTCATGGCCAGTTTCGACAACTCCCTGCAAGACACCGCCGCGCCTGACGGCGTCTGTTACGGCTGCGGCAGCAGCAATCCGCACGGGCTGCACATCAAGAGCTTCTGGCATGCGGACGGCGTGCATGTCATGGCCGAGCACGTGCCTGATCCCATGTATTGCGGCTGGCCGGAGTTGGTGTACGGCGGGTTGATCGCGATGCTGGTGGACTGTCATTCCAACTGGACGGCGATGGCTTATCACTACCGTGAGGAAAACCGCGAAGTCGCCAGCCTGCCCCGGATCAATTGCGTCACCGGCAACCTTGGCATCAAGTTCATCAAACCGACCCCGATGGGTGTGCCATTGACCCTGCGTGCGAGAGTGGAAGGCGATGTCGGACGCAAAACCCGTGTCATCTGCGAGGTCTATGCCGGGGACGTACTCACGGCGGTTGGCGATTCCGTTTTTGTCCGCGTGGATACCAATCAATTGGCGGCGGCGGCGCACAGTCGGTAGGGCCTGCCCGAAAGCGGAATCGATCCTGCGTGTGGGTCGCGTAATTTACAAGGAGGTGTCATGAGCAACTTCCCCATCGTGGCCACGGTACTCGCGATGATATTGGGGCTCTCCGTCACTCGCCTGCTGATGGGTGCGTTGACGGTATTCCGCATCCGCCGCGTCGCCGCGCCTGATTGGGTGGCGCTGGTCTGGGCGGTCATGCTTTTCACGTCCCAGCTGGATTTTTGGTGGGCGGTCAACGCGTTGCCGACGATCAAAGCGACCTTTTCGTTTGCCGAGTTCTTATTGCTGGTGCTCCTGGCACTCTCGCTTTTTGTCTCTGCCGCGTTACTGCTGCCCAGTCGAAGTGAGGACGAGCAAAGCGGGCTTCGCGTTTACTTCGAACAGGATGGGCGCTACGCCCTTCTATCGTTTTCGACCTACCTCGTGCTCGGCCTCATCGTGAACGTTCTCTTCTTTCAGGTATCGCCGATGGCGCTTTGGGGGGCGCTGGATGTCGTCATGATTATTCTCCCGGTCTGCGCATTCAGGGCCAAATCGCGCAAAATGTATTCGACGATCACCCTGATTTATGTGCCCATTTCTGCCCTGGACGTCGCCATTACACTGACCAGCTAGGCGGGTCGTGGAAAGTGGCGCGGGTGGCCGCAACCCTGGAGGGTGAATAGACCATCTTCGCAGTTGGCGAGAGTCGGCATAGCAGCTGTCCCATCCAGTACAAGCGAAATCAAAAGGCAGCAATCGGCCAGGAGGGTCCACCTCGCCAGCCACCTCAGGGACGAGCTGGTGGGACGGCAACTGGCGAGGCGAACACATAGACAATAGCTTCCCTTGCTGAACAGCTCTCACGCCGCTCATCAAATACCCCTGCTCGTCCGCCGCCTCCCTCGGCAGCTTTCGTTTATACGCAAGCTCAACTACGGTGATTCCAAGACCGCTGTCCAACCGAGGAGCCCAGTGCATGTCCAGAATCTTCTCTCTGATGCTCGCCGGCCTGGTTCTGTACACCAGCCAGGCGATGGCAGACACCCTCAAGATCGGCGTGATCGGCGCCGGCAAGGTCGGCGGTACGCTTGGCACGCTCTGGGTAAAGGCCGGGCACTCGGTGATGTTTTCATCACGCCACCCCGAGTCGCTGGCGGACCTGGTCAAGGAGGCCGGCCCCAACGCGCGGGCCGGCTCGGTCACCGAGGCCGCGGCCTGGGGCGATGTAATCGTGTTGAGTGTTCCCTATGGCGCCATGCCGGCGCTGTCCGAACAGTTGAAGGGCAAACTGGACGGCAAAGTGATATTCAGCACCAGTAATCCATTCGGCGGCCGTGACGCAGATGTCGGGCGCAAGGCGCTGGACATGGGCGTGGCCCTGGCGGATCAGCAGTATCTGCCCGGCGTGCACCTAGTGCGGGCGTTCAACGCCATTGGCTTCGCCTCAATGAAAGGCCTTTCCGGCAAAAACAAGGCGATTCCTGTTTTCGCCGACGATGCCCAGGCCCGGGATATCGGCGTCCGGTTAGTGCGTGATGCCGGGTTTGTACCGGTGCTGTTCCCGCTGGCGCGCGCCAATGAAGGGTTGCCGGGCGGCCCGCTCAGCGGCGTCTGGCGTGAGGCCGAACTCAAGCAACGACGGGGCGTCGGTGAGCTTTGTCAGAATGTCGAGGCGACCTGCGCTGAAGCTCGCTAGTGTTGAAATCGATAGAGGGTCAGGTCCAACACCGTCTAATCTCAATGAAGCACAACCCCACGCGGCTCGCCTCTTGATACAGGGGAAACGGGATGGCCAATAGAACAGCGCGCCAATGCTCGTCATGGGTCATACCCTCCCTGCTCGCCATCAACCTGGCGCTGATCGCGGGATGTTCCGGCAAAGCGTCCACCGCTCGCTATGCAACTTCAAGCGTGGGCTCAGCCTGCTATGCAAAAGCGCTTCCCACCGCTGGCGAGGGTGGACTGGCTTGGGGCTCCACCTTGAGCATGGCGCGTAAAAAATCCATGGATAATTGCATCCGCTATGCCGGCCGATCCGGTGGCACGCCGACTACCTGCCAAGTGGTGTTGGCGGAGTGCAGGCATTGAAACCTATGCAAAGCCGAGGAACGACAGGATAACCACGACGACCACCACTAACCCGACGATGTAGATGATGTTGTTCATGAAACCCACCTCTCAACCAGAATAGGACTGCGGCACGAAGGCTTACACCTACACGGTAGTGTAGCTTTGCTCGCAATGCCATTCAGCATGGGACGATCGAGCCAGTTTCCCTTGCTCGCGGACTAGAGCCGAAAGTGCTGCTGCATGGCTTGGGAGAGCAAATCCACCGCTTCATCCCCATCTGAAGACGGCGATCGGACAAACACGACCTCATGCTCCGGTATGACGGGCAAACCGTCGAGAATCTGCATACTTTCCGTCACCCGGGCGCGGTCTATCAGACTGATCGCCAACCCGGCCTCCACGCAGGCGCTGACGGCCTGGTTGGACGGACTGTCCAGCACCACGCGCCACCGGCGGCCGCTTTGTTTGAGTGATGCCACCATGGCTTGCCGATAAGGGCATTGCGCCGCATGCACGGCCAGTGGCAGCGGATCCATCGAGGCCAGCGACTTGTTTGCCGGCCCCACCCAGATCGGCGTGGTGGCGACGAGAAATTGCGCCTGCATGGTCAGCTGCCCCCTGGCTTGGGCAATCACCGCGGCCTGAAGCTTTCCACGCTGGACCTGGTCACGCAGCGAATCACTGGGGGCTGTCTTCAACTCCAGCACCACGTTGGGCCAGGCAGCGGCGAATGTCGGCAGGATGTCGCGGATGACATGGGCGGCGTATTCGTCGGGGACACCCAGGGTAATGCGTCCTGCCAGGTGGTTTCCATGCAGGTCGGCCAGCACCCGGTCATGGGTGCTCAGCAGTTCTGTCGTCGACAAAAGCAAACGCTTACCCAGTGCGGTCAGGGAGACGGACTGATTATCGCGATTCAGCAAGCGCCCCCCGGCGACTGCCTCAAGCCGCTGGATATGCACGCTCACCGCCGCCGGGCTTTTATGCAGCTGCTCGGCCGCCGCACTGAATTTGCCAATCCGCGCCACCGCATGAAATGTGCGTACCAGCTCGATATCGAGTATCGCCGTCATGATTTAATCTTCGTGAATGACTGCTGCACTTTATTTTGATTTATTAGATTAGGCCGATTTTGTAGCCTGTGGCAATGAACCAGCCCACACCGATCTCCTGTCAGCAGCAAGTCATCCCCCACTGGCGCCAGAAGATGCCGCTGCCGCTGCTCGAGGCGGCTTTGATTCTGACCTGGAGTTCCGGATTCGTCGGCGCGCGATTCTCGATGGACTATGCGCCCCCCCTTGTTGGTGGTGTTTTGGCGCTGCGTCGTGGTCACGCTGATCCTGTTTCCTTTCGTCGCCAGGCAATTGCGGCAAACCTCCCCTGCCGTGTTGCTGAAAAACGCCGGCATCGGTCTTCTGGCCATGGCTGGCTATCTGGCCGGCGTCATACAAGGCATAGCCCTGGGCGTACCGGCGGGCCTTGCCGCGGTGTTCGCCAACCTGCTGCCGATGGCGGTCGCATTGCTGGCCGCTGGCGTGCTGGGGCAAAAACTGGCCTGGCAAGTCTGGGCAGGGCTGGGCATCGGCCTGGTTGGGGTTGTGGTGGTGACGCTTGGCGCGCTGGCCTGGGGTAGCGCGCCCCTCTGGGCGTATGGCCTGCCGGTGCTCGGTACGCTTTCGCTCGCCATCGCGACACTCTGGCAGAAGCATCTGCACGCCTCTGAATCGCTGGACCTGCTGCCCAACCTGTGGCTGCAATGTTGCGTGTCGAGTTTTGCATTCGCCCTGATCGAGGGCACGCAAGGTAGCCTGGCGCCGATACCCGGCATGGGGTTTGCGCTGAGCGTACTGTGGACGGTGGGATTGTCTACGTTAGGCGGCTACGGGCTTTATTGGGTCTGCCTGCGCCGGGCGACAGCCACACGAGTGGCCAGCGTCTTGTACCTGAGCCCGCCCGTCACGATGCTTTGGGCCTGGGCCATGTTCAACGAACCGTTGTCATGGCAGATGGTGTCAGGCATGGCAGTGTCCGGGGTCGGCATCTGGATGGTGGTTCGGTCGGAGGCTCGGCAGGCTCGGCGGTAAAAGCTGATGGATGTTTCGGGGCAGAAGTTGCTCTTGCCGACAGACTGCAATCGGCTGTGGATTCAACCGGTCGATGCAACACATCTAAATTCTGTGTAAGCAGAAGGAGTGTTGCAGATGGCCACGCTGGTTTACCAGCCCGGTATGACATGAAAATCCCGGTCTAGCGCTGGTTTTTAGATTATGTGCGCGACTCGGAAGGAATGAGGAGGACCAGATCAGTATCGCCTACGTCGACACCCGCTTGTGACAGCAAAGTAGTAACTTGGCCTCGGTGATGAGTCTGGTGGTTGAAGAAATGCATGACCAAGCCATAAAAGCTCCTGTCAGCGGGGGTTCCTTTCATGCTTGTGTAATTGAGGGTGTAATCTAAATCCGCCTCTGTAATCGAGCGAGACCACTCGACAATCACCTGATCGAGCCAAACGCGATGTGCCGAAAATTCTCGGATATTTGAGAGCTGTAACTGGTCGAGGCTTTTAGGAGCCGGGAGCTGTCGAATCGGCTCCAGAGCCAAGTAATTCGCCGGGTGCCTGGCAAATCGCTTTAGCCAGATAGTGTCCCCGGCCACCAGGTGATTCAACGTCCCGAGAATAGAACCAAAGAATGCTTTCCTATCCACTGACAGCTCTTCATCTGTCAGACTTCTGGCCGCCTCATAAACCTTTGCGTTCATCCAATCGTTATAGATAGCCATCTGGTAGATATGGTCGGTGCGGCCCATCGTGTTCATCCTTTGAGTGAATACTAGACAAGCGTTCCACGCTCATCTGGGGCCATTCTAGAGCAAGGCTTTTTGAATCGCCCTTGATTTCGTAGACACGTGACCGGCTATATCGGGTCGGTTGCTGCTGTTCGCGACAGGCAACTATCGGCCAACAGCAGCCGGTGAACGAAGCGATAGCTAATGAGTAGCTATGCTTGGTCTACTGCCGGAACTGATTGAGCAGATGGGGCTTTCCGACCATGGTGTATAACCCCCTTCAGCGGTCGCCCGACAGTCACAATGCCCGGTCTAGCCAGGCAAGATGACAGAGCAAGGAATGTAGTCGACCAAGCCCGTGAAGGTGTTATCACCCCACTTGAGGTCAACTTAGAGTTAGGCCCAAAGAGGAGTCCGCCATGACCGTAGTCGATCGCCTCAGGTATTTGCGCGTCGTTCTAGTTTTGGCTGGCCTCGCGTGCCTTGCGCTCTACCCACTGATGTTGTTCTGGCCATCCGGCTGGGCCTGGCACGTCGGTCACTCGGACTACCCGATGATGATCGTTGGCCTCTACGCCACACTTGGGGTGTTCTTGATCCTGGCCGCACGCGACCCATTAGCCAATCTGAGCCTAATCTGGTTCACCGTATGGTCTAGCGCCGTTCACGGAGGAATCATGACCGTCCAGGCGCTCACCCAGCCGGGGCAAATGGGGCACTTGGCAGGTGACGTGCCGGCGCTTTTCATCGTGGCGGTTGCCTTGGCCATCTTGACGCCCCGCTCGCAATTGGCTGCTCAGCCCCGGACACACAATGGGGTCTAAGAGCAGGTTTGACTGTCAGGATCGGGACGAAAATTGCGTTTCAGTAAAGCAACCACGGGCGAGCTGTCGATACGTCAGATCTAAGGTCATCCCGTGGTTTCTGGAAGTTTGGCGATCACCTTGATCTCGAACTGGTAACCGTAGAGCCACGTGACGCCGACGCCGGTCAGCGTCGGGTGCGGCGCGTTACCCCAGAACTCTGGCAGAACCTTCCAGATCGTCTCGAACTTTGATTCGGGATCGACGATGAAGACGGTGACGTCAATCACATCGTCGAAGGTACAACCGGCAGCGCCCAGGATTGCATTCAAATTGTTGAACGCGAGTCGAACCTGGGCCTCCAGATCGGGTTCGGGCGAGCCGTCTTCGTTACTGCCGACTTGTCCCGACACGAATAAGAAACCATTGGACTTGATAGCCGGCGAATAGCGATTGCGCTCATAAAGCGCCTGGCGTCCGGGTGGAAAAACAACATCACGCTGTGTCATAGGTGCCTCCATCAATGGGTCTAATCAGACCCGGAACAAACGATGTCGAGACTGTAAGGACTTGTGCCTGGGCGATAAACAAGCAACCGTAGCTATCACTGTTTGTGAAATCCAAACAATCTGATCGATAGCCGGGGCAGCAATGGACCGTTTTGATGCAATGCAGGCATTTGCTCGAGTGGTGGAAGCGGGCAGCTTCACCAAGGCAGCCGAAACACTGCACATGAGCAAGACCACTGTGTGCGTGCCGGAACGAGTGAAAGATAGAGACTTCATGATGGAACAGCTGCTGATGACACAGCAATAGGCTCGTTGACTCTAAACGAGTCACAGGTATTTTCATTAGGGGGGCATGAGTAAGCAAATGCGCTTTAAGCATTTCCAAGCATGATGCCTCTGCTTGATTGAGCGCGATATCACTATAATGAGTGGTGGGCAAAGCCGCGAAGGTTGGAGTGCCGACCACGAGGGCCGACCACCCTTTCGGGTGCCGACGCGACCCCGCCCATTATGCAGGCAACGCGATAACATTGTCACAAAGGCCCTAAACAGTATTGGATTCGCCGAGGGTCTTCTGTTGGGGAGCAATCTTAGGCTAATCGATATCACGTCATTGTCGAGAAGGCATTTGATTCAAAAAATATCAACACCCCGCTCGTCATAGGTGCTTCATGGTCGGCGAAAGGGCAAGGCTCAATCAAAACCTTTCCAAAACAACTGTCTTTGACAATCCAGTTATGGGTGCCGTGAAATCAAACCATTCACGATCTCTTATTTGACTAAGGTGATTGGTAAATTCGAGAGCTGAATCACCTTTGCCGCGACAGAGCCCAGAAAAATCCCCGCCAAAAAACCATTGCCATGCGAACCTAGGATGATGCTGTCACATCCAAGGGAATGCGAACACGCCACAATTTGGCTGGCTGCATCGCCTTGTAAGGTATGGAGCGCGAATGCAATCCCTTCATGCTTCAGAAGCACCTCAGCTTTTTGTGAATC
>NZ_VIUJ01000014.1:0-196889 GCF_007993905.1 Pseudomonas sp. SJZ077 | reverse complement strand
ATAGTCACCACGTCGCCGCGGTGCACATCCTGGCCGCGCAAGGCGTTGGCGAACTTGCAGACTTGTTCGTGCAGCTCGCGGTAGGTGATGTTGCGGCTTTCGGCCGGGTCATCCCCTTCCCAAATGATCGCGACTTGATCGCCGCGCTCGGCCAGATGACGGTCGAGGCAGTTGTAGGAAACGTTGAGGGTGCCGTCGGCGAACCATTTGATGTCGACATGGTGATCGTCGAAGGAGGTCTGCTTCACCGTGGTGAAAGGCTTGATCCAGTCGAGGCGCTTGGCTTGCTCGCGCCAGAAGCCGTCCGGGTTGACGACCGACTGCTGGTACATGGCTTTGTAGGTTGCCTCGTCAGTCAGCGTATTGGCCAGAACCTCGGGACGAACGGGATACAGAGAAGCCGCACTCATCTTTCTTACCTCGGTGGAATAGTTGTTTTTGTATGGCCCCAGTTGTAGCCGGGCCGGGCCTATAGAACCATTCGACGATGGTAGTAACAAGCCCCTACAAATTACCGTGATAAGCCTGGAATGCGCCGCTAAAAGCACACCAAACCCCCGTGGGAGCGAGGCTTGCCCGCGAAGAACGATAACGCGGCCCACCAGAAAACCACATCACCGAGATCGCCAATTGTTCGGTTTTTACCACCTTAATCGGTGATTGTTACGAAATCTGTCAAAGGTGTTTATCAAAACCCCACCTATATGAATGCCCCCCCCACGCCTAAAATCAGCCCGCCAACAAGGCAACGTGATTAACCAAGTTGCAGCCCCCACGAAGGCCGTTAATCCAAGACTCTTTAATCAAGCTCCACACGCAACCCCAAAAAGGTTGCGTGACCCCATTCGACCTCTAAAAGGTAAATCTGAAATGAAAGCTTTATTAGTTCTGGCCCTCAGCAGCCTGTGCGCAACCGCCATGGCAGACGAGGTCCCGACTGATGTCGCACAGCAGAAACCCGCCATCGAGGAATACACTTACTCGACTCACCTGGACATCGCCAAAGTTATCTCCATGAGTGAAGTTCCTAATGTGTGCGAAGTTGTTCCGGTGAAAATGGAATACGACGACTCCCAAGGTCAACGCCACATCCTGCGCTACAGCATCATGGGCAACGGCTGCACTAACGGCTGATCACCCGCCCGCCTCTTAACGGTTCGACCCATCCGCCCCGCCCTTTCAAGGCTGATGCAGCGCCGAACCGTATATATCGATTAATACGATTATTTTAAGCATTTATTTGCGCTTTTTAATCAAATTAGTTGGCGTAGCATTCACTCCATACCCAAGGCACAAAACGCCAACGAACCTGGAGCACTACCATGAAAACCAAACTGATCCTCGCCCTGACCCTTTCTGTTCTGGCCGCCAACACCTTCGCTGCTGACGGTTTCGACCGCACTGTCGCTTCTGACGGCTACGACCGTACCGGTACGGCTTCCTTTGCCGCCGATGGTGCCGATCACGTCGGTGCAGCCAAACTGGCTTCGGATGGCTTTGATCACACCGGCGCCGCCAAAGTCGCCGCTGACGGCTTCGATCACACCGGTGCAGCCAAACTCGCTGCCGATGGCGCCGATCACGTCGGTGCGGCACGCCTGAGCTGATCATCGAGCGTGACTTTACAGCCCGGCTTCGGTCGGGCTTAGTTGTGTCTTGAACCACCGAAAACCGATTCAAAACACAACATGTAGTGAAAAACCGGTTTTTTTGCCTATTTTTTGAACAAAAAAGTAGCGCATCAAAATTTATGAAAAAAAATCTTAACCCGCGATCTCCAGCCAAAGCCCTGTAAACCCTCGCTCCGACCGAAAAACCCGCCTTCTCGACCGCTCCATGCGCGGATTCGCCCCACCACGGCCGCAAAAATTTCCCTATAATGCCGGCTTAAACGGGCCTGCAATATTCCCTTACAGGGATAACAGCCAGTCTGAAGCCCACGCCGACGTCCTCACCGATTTCTGCGCCCCTCAGAGGCTCTCGGAACCCCGTAAAAATTTATGTTTATTTGCCTGCGTGTACCGCTGCAAAAAACGCTATCCAACGCGGCCAGTACGGCCGTGTGAAAAATAACCAATCAGTTTTCACACGGGCATCTGGCCCTCACGCAGGAGACGACACGTCATGCTGAGCTGGGACGAATTCGACAAAGAAGACAGCGGCGAGACCGTGGTAAAAGGCGCCAACGCCGGCCACGCGACTGAAGCCAACATGGACCGACTCGACACCGCTGGTGGTGTCGCCGCTCAAGAAGCTCGCGCCGTTACCGCGACCGACTCTGCCGCCATCGCCCGTGCCAAAGCAGCCCTGGACAACCTCGACATCGCCGAAGGCCTCGCCGAACTCGAAGGCGCCTCCGCCCGTGTCGCCGTCGACGAAAAGCGCATGATCAACTGCCGCGCCGACCTCAACCAGCTCGTACCGTTCAAGTACGACTGGGCCTGGCAGAAGTATCTGGACGGTTGCGCAAACCACTGGATGCCGCAAGAAGTCAACATGACCGCCGACATCGCCCTCTGGAAAGACCCGGAAGGCCTGACCGACGACGAGCGCCGCATCGTGATGCGCAACCTCGGCTTCTTCTCCACCGCCGACTCCCTGGTTGCCAACAACCTGGTCCTGGCCGTGTACCGCCTGATCACCAACCCGGAATGCCGCCAGTACATCCTGCGCCAGGCTTTCGAAGAGGCGATCCACACCCACGCCTACCAGTACTGCATCGAATCGTTGGCCATGGATGAAGGCGAGATCTTCAACATGTACCACGAGATCCCATCGGTCGCGAAAAAAGCCACTTGGGGCCTCAAATACACCCGTTCGATCTCCGATCCGAAGTTCGAAACCGGCACCGTCGAAACCGACAAAGAACTGCTGCGCAACCTGATCGCCTACTACTGCGTTCTGGAAGGCATCTTCTTCTATTGCGGCTTCACCCAGATCCTCTCCATGGGCCGCCGCAACAAAATGACCGGCGTCGCCGAGCAGTTCCAGTACATCCTGCGCGACGAATCCATGCACCTGAACTTCGGCATCGACGTGATCAACCAGATCAAAATCGAAAACCCGCACTTGTGGGATGCCGAGATGAAGGAAGAAGCTTCGCAGATGATTCTGCAGGGCACTCAGCTGGAGATCGAATACGCTCGTGACACCATGCCTCGTGGCGTGTTGGGCATGAACGCGGCGATGATGGAGGACTACCTGAAGTTCATCGCTAACCGTCGTTTGAGCCAGATTGGTTTGAAGGAAGAGTACCCAGGGACGACTAACCCGTTCCCTTGGATGAGCGAGATTATGGACTTGAAGAAAGAGAAGAATTTCTTTGAGACTCGGGTAATTGAGTACCAAACCGGTGGTGCGCTTAGCTGGGATTGATTTTCGAGCTTGCCACGATTTGATGATGGTTATTTGAATCGGCAAATCGAGTAAGCAAAAGCCCCAATCTGATCGAACGATCTGATCGGGGCTTTTTTTATTGGGAAGTGAATAACCATTTTTCGTCCCTACACGACAACGCTAAAACTCCTACAGAACTTACAGCGGCTTCCTCATTGATGCCCATTCAAAGCACCTCTAAGCTCCATTACAGGTGCCTAAGAAACGCCCAACGTAGAAAGCTTGGCCATTCATTCATATCCGCAATCACCTTTAGGTGATTTGTCGTTCGGGTGTGTGATGGCTTTGCTCGTTGGGATTTCTTAAGTCCACTCTACGTTGGGTTCAGGCCCTCCAAAATCTAAACGTAGAGGTAATGGATATGCCCAAACATGATCGACCCAACACTCTCGCAATTCTGGAGATCAGCTATGTCTGATCCCTTTTCGGTAATGGCCTTCTCACGCCACAACCTAGTCCTCCACGCCCTCCTCCTGGAAAACCAACCCTGGTTCTGCGCCCGCGATATTGGTCGACTGATGGGTTTCCACCTGAACGATCGCGTAGTCAGCAAACTGGATGAAGATCAGCGGCACACGTTGCTGATCGACTACCACGGGCAACCAGAAAAACGATTGATGCTCAGCGAATCAGGCGTCTATGCGCTGCTGGTCTATCACTACGCACCGGGGAATCGATTGTTGCGAGAGTGGCTGACACATCAAGTGGTCCCGGCGTTGCGCGACGCGGGGCCGTCGAAGAACGCGGATCGACCGATGTTGAGTTTGTTGGATTGGCCGGAGATGTCGTTGAGTCTGTTGCATTGGCAGGATGAAGGTTGGATTCGGCTGCGGGACATGCCTTATCTGTTGCTCAATCGCACACGGCGTCGGTTGCCAGTGGTTAAGCCTTGGTGGCGGAAGGTTTTGGAGGCGTTTCAGTCTTCGAAGCATTCGGTTGGCTAGCCTTTGTAGGATCAACTGAAAGAAGCGTCGGTCTTTTCTGTAGGAATTTTCGTAGACAGTCGTGATGGCCACTCAGTATCGTCCGAGGGTATTCAGCCCTCGGCGATTGTATGGACACGGAAAAGAGCAACAGCGATTGGACTGACATTGAGATTCAGGCAGCGGTAGACGCCTATCTCAGCATGCTGTCCCGCGAGCAGAGTGGTCAGAAAGTCGTTAAGACTGAGGAGAACCGCATCCTGCGTGAGGGAGCCTTAGCCGGTCGGACCAAAGGGTCGGTTGAGTTTCGGATGCAGAACATCTCTACCGTGTTGGTCGAACTGGGTCGAGATCGCATCGAGGGATACAAACCTGCCAAGAATGTCGGCGCAAATGTTGCGCGAAGCATCCGAGAAGCGCTCAACGCTCCAAGTACTTTGACGCCTGAGGATTTTGCCCCGACGGCGGATGAAGAAACATTGGAACAACGAGCAGCCAAACTTGAGCGGCAACCGCTTAAAGATGAGCCGAAGGGGATCGTGCGACCCGAGCAAACTCTGTCCAGCGGCAGATCCTTTGTTCGCGATCCTGAGGTGAGAGCTTGGGTTCGCCAACAGGCTAACGGTAAATGCGAAGGCTGTGGCGAGCCCGCTCCGTTTGAAAAGGATGGCAGGCCGTTTCTTGAGGTTCATCACGTTAAGCACTTAGCGCAGGAAGGTTCGGATCGTCCGAGCAATGCTGTGGCGCTGTGCCCAAACTGTCATCGCCGTTGTCACCATTCGGGTGACCGGGATGAGTTCACTGCCTCACTGTTTGAGAAAGTGGACCGGTTAAAGTTTGAGTGATTGAGCCTGTAAAACTTCATCAGCACATGCGCACGAAGACGGCGAACCGTAAGGATTACGCTGCCCTCCCGATAAAAAGAGAAATCGCTTAGAGTCATCCAGGATTCGTCCTACAGCCACGATCAACCACGTTCGTTAACGTCGCGCAGCCCTTTTCCGGGGCTGCCGATGGATGAACGAAAGGATGATCAGTGGCTGGCAACAAGGACATTCCGCGGATTAAGAATCCACCCTCCGGTGATGGGCATCACGTCACTCACCGCTTCATGACCGCCACCGAGTTGGCCGAGCGGGACGCCAGGCAAAAAGCCTACGAAGCCATGCTGGCCAGGCAAGACGCCTTCGAATGCAGCCGCCAGGTCATAGCGGAAAAGCAAAGGCCCACTGAAGCCGGATGTGTCTTCGCCAAGTCCTGCAAGCTGCCGGACGCCATCATCGATTACTCGAATCCCTCAGGGATGGTGCCGACCGATAGCCTGAAAGATTACGGTGACCTGATTCTGTTGGGTGCTCGCGAAGCGGATGAATCAGGCGCAGTGCCACTGAAGAAGATCAGTGGCACTGCGATTCCCGTCGGTCTGGGCTCCCTCGCCTTGGCCGGCTCCGCGTTCGCCGCTGTCCCCGCCGCAGCCGCAGGCACCGTCGCAGCGGCGCTGGTTGGTCTCGTAGCGTTGGTCACACCCTCGAATCTGGGCGACAGCTCGCTTTACACCGAAGACCAACTCCGTACGCTCAAGCAGGCCCGTACCCGCGTTCGCCTGCGGGTTGAGCAACAGACTGACGGCAGCCTCAAGGGATACGCTTTCTACACCGGCAAAAATCGCGATTGGGAAATGGTTGATGTCGCGCAGTTCACCTTGCGTGACAGTCAGCAGGTGGCTGACCTGGGTGGCGGCATTGAACTGATCTGGACCCCGGCTGTAGAGGGTTCCGACATCCTGGGCATTCCTGCGCTGGAGGCGGCCCCGCAAGCACCGCATATCTGGGTTTACCCGCCGACGAAAGCGGCTGACAGCATCATCGTGAACCCGGTATATCCGCCGGAGTACAAGGATTTCATTCTGGTGTTTCCGGCTGATTCAGGGATTTGGCCGGTTTATGTTGTGGTGAGTGTTGCTGACCACAAATACTACCCCGCACCGAAGGGGCTAATTGCCTTTCCCGATGCAACGAAAGCGCAACGTAAGACCCCACTAAAAGGCGGCGGCGGTCTTCGAAAACGATGGAAAACTTTAAAAGGGAAAATTTTTGAATGGAACTCGCAGCACGGCACTGTGGAGATGTACGACAAACGCGGCCGCCATCTCGGAGAATATGATCCAATTACCGGCAAGCAAACCAAACCCGCAGACAGCTCTAGGAGTGTGGAACCTTGATTTATGTAATCGAAGCCTTTCACAAACATAACGAACCGCTGGCATTCGAAGTGGAGTTACCGACTGGGTACGATCAGGAAATTAAAAACATTATGGGTTGGACTGCTGAGCAGGAAGGATGGGAAGGATACGACCTTACGGACGAGCAGCTTGGAGCCTTGGAGGCTTTGCTGGGGAAAAATGTGTATGACGCAGCCTACCTATTTCAACTTAGCTGCAACGCTTGAATATATGAGTGGGAGACCTGTTGGGCACCTCCAGTGAGTTAACCAAGTTCGCTGGAGTTTGAGAGTGTGGAGGGACTGAAAATCAGGCTGGAATGGTATGACAGACAAACAGAGAGGGGCGAAGGCGAGGAATTGTCGAAAGACTTTGGCGATGATGGCTCAGTATCGAAGCGCTGGGCATGCCCATTGAAAACAATGTGAACAATGGTGGTTTCAACGTATCTCCCGACTGGGTCAGCACTCTTCAGCCCCATTTCCACCATGCCATTCAGTTGCTCTCCTATGACTACCAAGTTGCGTTTGTCTATCGAGACAAGTGGCAATCGGAGTGATAGAGGACTGAACATTCAACACAAAAAACCGACCAGTCTCCTGATCGGTTTTTTGTTTGCTCGCTTTCTTCGCTTAGTGCTAAAAGCGACTCGTTAGCTCCTGCTTGTCGGATCCAGGACTGCGACCTGTCCGGCGGTGTTCGTGAATTTTTCGCGAGTAGGCTCCCCACAGGTTTGGTGTTTTTCCGCAAATTTCGCGCTGTGTTGAAAACATTCAGTGCAACCCGCCCCGCCTCCCGCTATTAATACCCTTCCCCCTCAAGGACCCGAGCCTGCCATGAAATTCGATCTCGCCTACTGCCTCAGCCTCGACGACAAGCTGTCGATCTATGACGTGCGCGATCTCAATTTCGACGAAACCATGGATTTCGATTCCGCCAAAGAACACTTCCAATGCCCCAATGACGCCTGCCGTTTGGCCTTCGATGCGGCGAATGTACTGACGACGTTCAACGCCAAAAACGTGAATTACGTTCGCACCCCGCACTTCAAGAACACGCCCAGCACCCGGCATGTGGCGGATTGTCCTTATGCCAGTCTCAAGGCGTCGGCGTCAGGTGTGGACGGTGCGGAAACGGATGACAGTCGCGAGGAGCATTTCCCGTCGGAGTTGTTGCTGACTCGGCGTCAGTATGTGCGTAAGCCATCGAACCCGGCGGTGGCGGCGGATGTGGTGCGGGACGATCCGACGCCAACCACTGAGGCTAGCAACACAGAACACCCTAGCCGTGAATCGGCGCCGGACAAGACCAGTGTCTTCGCCCATCCGGTGGAATGTTTTGTGTCGAACTTCGAAGACAAGGACCTGCTCAAGCGCATGCCGCTGAAGATTGGCGAGCACACGGCGCCTTATGGGTCGTTCTTCAAGAAGATCGAATACCTGACGGATAACAAGGGGCTGATTTACTGGGGCAAGATCAAGGAGATCAAGGATTACACGCAGAGCTTTCGCATCGATTTCGAACAGAAGGTCTGGTTCAAGCAGGCGGACGAGGCGAAAAAGAAGCCGTATTCAGTCAACGTTTACCTGAGCAAGAAGTTGATCGAGAACTACCGCAAGCGCAAAGCGTTTCTGGAAGAGATCAAGCACGCCATCGACAGCGAAGCGGAGTTGTATTGCTTCTTTTATGGCGTGACGCCGGAGTTGAAGCAGGTGCCAAGCAAGAAAAACCCCGAGCAGACGTTCGGGGTGTTCAGTGCGAATATCGAGAACCTGGATCACTTTATTATTCGGGAAGCGCCGGGGATCAAGGGTTAGAAGGCTGGGCCAAGGCGTTATCACGAACCGCGATTACCGCGTTTGTAGCATGACAAGCAACCTTTAAGCGGTGAGAGAGAACACCTCAGCTTTAAGTAAAAACGCCCCTGTAATCTGGAGCGTGTTTTCGTGTCGATGACAACCTCCCACTAACCAACAAAGCTATAACGCTTCACCAGCTTTGACGACTCAATGGCATCCTGGACACTGCCCGCATTTTTGGTACCGATATAGGCCTGCAGTGCCCCTTGCAGCGCCACACTTTCCTGAAGCTCCTTATACGACGTTGCTTTTACCAATCGGCCGAGCAATTGACGAAAATCCAAAGCCGTGGCGTTTTTATGTAGAAAATCCACCCATTGCCCAAACACCTCGGGCGCGCCGGTGTTGATCGTCAATTGCAATAGCAGCTCGGGAAAATGACGTGTCTCCAGCAACTGGCTTTCTTTAAAGGGGAGGCTGATCTTTATAATTCGATAGGTATTAATGAACCGTAAAATTCTACGCGGCGAGCTTCCAGCAAACGGGGCCATCAGACTGAGGAAATCCCGTTCGTCCTGACTTAATCTGAACCTGTCAGCTCTATCATTGAAGTCCTCGCTCGACATCGCGCTAAGCTCCCGGACGATTTTATCGGCTATTGCCTCTCCACTTTCGCTATCTTGGGCCTGCTCCATTTGGACGCCTTCAACCTCAACAAATGTCTGGTTCGGCACCTCCGTCTGCGAAGGGGCCTGTGCAGGTCTTTGGATCAAGGGCCGGCCCGCCCGAATTCGCGATTCAAGCAAAGCTTTGCTGGCATCCGCGTTTAGCGACCTTACCCAATACGGGATCTGGAATATCTTTTCCAGATAGTCATGGGCCGTTGCGCCCTGCCCTGTGCTGGCTTGTCCAGCTTGAGGATTGTCGAGCAAGTCAGGGTAATGCGTATTCAACGCGCGATTGACCCAGCGTACATCGGCTGCAACAAAAACTATAAACAGCGGGAACCCCAACAATAAATGCACCGCCTGGAGTACCTCGACCACTTTGGCCGGCGGACACCGGTCCAAGTCGTCTATAAACAACACGATCCGTTTGAAGCCCTGAAACGGCGGCGCAGTGACGGCCTCAAGCATCGACTCGAGCTTTAGCCGGTCCGCGGGCAGAAGGTCGAGATCTGAATCATCCATCAGGGTTTTGATGCGTTGTTGGAGCTGGGTATTGATGGGGCGAGACGTCGCATCAGGTTCGTCCTTCAGCCCTCGAGACAGCTCTTCGAAGTCCTTGCGGATCGCCGCCACCAACCCCAAGTGGCTCGCATAATGTCCATCATTTGCCCGATCACGAATGAAGCGCAACATCCGACCACGCCCAGTACCTGAATCAAAATCACGGGTCGCCTCAGCCACTCGCTCGGTCGTGGTCACCAGCAGGCTCCTGGCTTCCTCCACATCGGCTTCCAGCTTGGATAACGTCCGGTCCTTCTCATCGGCATGTTGAGCCACAACTTGCTCAAGCGTCGAACGAAAACCGGCCAGTTGATCGACCGCCGTGCGCACGCGTTTGAGTATCAACGCCATACCGCCAGCAAGGCCTAGTAAAGGAGCGGAAAGCGTGAGCAGATCCTGGGTCAGCGTAGTGATTTGAACGCCGAATCCCCCGGACAAGTAGTCATATCCCTTCGCGAAAGCGGGTGGTAGCAGCAGGATGATTGCTACACCAGCCAGAAGCGTGGGCCAGCTACCCAAGCGCTGCAGCAACCCTCCCATGATGATCCGGCTGCGGGTATGCTCCTGGCTGAGCCCATCAATCGTCTCTTTCAACCGACGTGCATCATCGACGATCGGACCCAAACCCAGTGATTGAGCGGCAGATTCAACTTTTTGCCATTGTCCCTGCCCTTTCAGCGTACCGATGACAGACACCCAGAACAGGCTGGCGTTGCGCTCGGCGTCAGCCAACCGTTGAGTCGCGACTTTCTGGACCTTACGACGACGCACCAACCGCTCGACCGCCTCCAGGGCCAACTCCTGCGCAGTGGCAAGGTTGTCGAACAGTTGCTCGGATGTCCGTCGGCGCGCTTCGGCGATTGGTATTTTACGAACCCATTGGTCCAATTCAGTAAATATATGGTCAACCAGGCTCGCCCACAGATTACTGTCGACAAAATGCCAGGCATTGAAGCGAATGAGCACGGTTTCTTTTAAATGGTCTTGCTCCTGAATCTGCCGATGAATCATTCGCATGAAAAACGATTTGCCCGTTCCCCAATTACCGAAGATGCCAACCGCCAAAGGAGGCTCCGCCGTTCGCATGGCGAGCGCTGCCATGGCCGCAGCCTCGTCCATTACGCCGATCTTGTCTTCGAGACTGGCCGACCAGGGATCATCACTGTTAAACAACGCATCCAGGTCTTCTTCTTTCTGCACCTGTTTGACGGGCTGAACAAGATTGTCTGCTTCGTTCGTTTCGGATGTTTTTCCATGAAGCTGCTGCTTCCTCTGTTCCTGGGTAATCAACCCACCCAGCTCTGGGCGTTGGTCTTCAGGAAGCAGTGCGGCTAGCCGGGCCGCTTCATCTGGGGTAAGACGAAAGTTCGTACCTTGGCGGATAGTCAGTAGATCGTTTTTTTGATCCAGGGCACCCGCCGCCAGTACGCGTTCACGGGGAATCGGAGGTTCTAGCCAGCACTGTTCGCGAACACCGATACGTAAATCTTGTTCGCCTTCACCATTGCGCACTTCGAACAGCTCACCCGTTTCAATCTCTCCCCAACCTCTCAAACCACCTTTTGCGGTCGTCTGCCAGTAAAACACTAGATCACCAGCGCGAATCAGATTGCGAAAGCGCGAGACCTTCCAGGGCGCTGTCTGGCCACGTTCGCGGGAAGACAACCACTTTCTCTCTACGTGATTCCCGACTGCATACTGAAAAATCCAGGCACACCTCTCTTGAACTGAATCTTCGGTCACGCCGGATACGAAAGTTGCTGTGTTTGCTTCTTCTATGCGCATCATCTCGCCCCCCCACTAATCCGCCACGGACACACCGCCTCCCTCACCCCACTCGGTCCGACAACCTCGGGCGTCTGCCCCAACGATCTTGCACTCAACACACTGCCAACCCGCTCTATCAAGTGGTCAAACCCCAAACTCGCATCCGCCTGGTGAAGTTTGCGCAACTGTTCCACCAAGGCATAGGTGAAGGCGCCGTAGCTGTTGGCACCGACTTGGTATTCGCTGGCTTTTTCATTTTCCCGGGCCGCGTAGAGCATCAATGGCAGGTAGGGGCCATGATGGCCGTAGAGCTTGCCTTGGTACATGAGTTGATTTTTTTTGTCGGGACGCAGGGCGATTGCGGCGCCTTGGGCACTGCGGTTGCGGGTAAGAGGTTGTGGTTTGCTATCGGCGTGTGCGGCGAAGTCGCGGCCGGCGCTTTCGCTGGCGTAGGGGCGGCGGTCCCAGTCGTCGGCGTAGTGGTCCCAGCGCAGCATGCGGTGACGTATGTCGCTGGGCGGACTGATGCCACGGACGCGGCCCGTGCCGCGAGTCATGCCACCGGCATAGCAGCAGTCGAACATGACTGTCAGTTTGGCGCCGTGTCCATCCGGCTCGAAGGGCAAATGGCTGTAGAACTGGCGAAACAGCTTGTCGGTGAAGTGCGTGCTTGCGTCGTCCCAATCGAAGTCATGGAGCACCAGCGTTTCGTCCATGCGATCGGCTTCCTGGCTGCTACTGTAGGTTGGCAGCTGAGTGCCATGGCCGGAGTAGAACAGCACTCGCTCGTCACCGGCGCGAGCACCTTCGACCAGCCATTCCAGGCGATTGACGAAGTTCGACCGGGTGGCGCGGTCGTCGTGCAGAAGACGGATGTCCCCGGCGTCGTAACCGCTTTCCTGGAGCATGCGGCTGATCAGGTAGGTGTCGTTGATGCAGCCGTCAAGTCGAGCACTCGGATCAGGATAGTCGTTGATACCTACTATCAAGGCACGACGCTTGCGTTGCCCGCTACGGGACAAGAAGGCTGGCACTTCCAGAATGCGCGCGGCCACCGCGTCCCGGGCAAGCTGCGGCCAGAGGCTGGCCTGACTGGTGGGCGATGTCAGGTAGGCTTGAGCGGCATGGTTGAGGTCGAGCAAGTCATCACGCAGCGGGACGTTGAACTCGGTTTTCAGGTCTATGCGGGCCGAATCCGGCGAGGTGACGGGCCGGGTGAGCAGGCCGTCGTTGGGGTTGTACAAGTGAAACCAGCGGCAAATGCCCCGGCCATTTTTGTGCAGTCGCATGACGCGACCGCCCCACACTTCGCGCATCACCAGCGCCAACGCGATCTGCGAGCCGAAGCTGACGAACACCCGGCCGTCGATTCGACTCAGTGCTATACCTCCCTTGACCACCGAACGGCGCAAGGCGTCGTAACCCACCAGGCTGCCCAGGCCTTGGGCGAAAATAATCTGCGGCTCAAACGCTTCAATCCGCTTGAGCAAATGCTGGGTCAGAGCGGTGCGCAGTTCAGGGTCTTCAATCCATTGCACAAGGGCACCGAGGGTGGTGCGCAGCATCTGATTGACCGGTAGCCCCCAGCTGCGGTCCGTCTCATCGGTCTTGCCCTCGATGTTGCCGCGCAACATGGCCAGGCCGCGAGTGATCTGGGCGAAATTGGGGCCTTCCCCGAGCAAGTCGTCGAACTGAAGAAAGTCGATGTCTTGATCGTCAATCGCACGGCCGTTTTGCGCCAGCTGATTGCGGATCAGACCGCGCCATTGCGCCTGCCAATCGGCGTCGGTATTGCCTTGGCCATCGACCGATTGTGTATAACCTACACCGGGCAAACACAACACCCGCAGGCGCATTCCCGCTGCTCCAGGCTCAGCCGATAAGACTTTGCTCCTATGCTTGGGCGTGGCGCTGACAGGTTGGCTGTAGGCCGTGACCATCAGGTCCTGCATGCGCCGCAACTTCGCCTCAAGGTTGTTCGAGCCAGGTGCTGCCGAGGTTATGGCAGCGGAACCGCTGCTGGCCAACGAGCGGGTCCGCATCAACAGAAAGTCGCTGACCCGGTTGGCGCTATCCTTCCATACCTGCTCCGGATCGAGACCGTCGAGATAGCCCGATACTGTGTCAACCACTTGCCGGCTGTGGGTCGCCAGATCGGACTCCATCAGTGGCAGACCTTCGCGACTCGGCACCTGGGTGGCAGCAAGCCGAACGGGCTTGGTGGCTATCGCCGTACTACGCCAGATCGGGGCGTTGCCGAAGTGCTGGGCCGCCACTACTCGCGGGCCCAATGCGCTGCGAGGCAGTTTGAAGTGATCGCAAAGAAAGGCCAACAGGCTGGTGTGGTCGTAGTGTTGCTGGCTGAGGTTAGCTGTCCAGGGGATCAGTCCGGGATTGAGCCACGGCGAGGCGAGGATTGCCGGCACGCGGACACCCAGGCGGGTGAAGGGCTTGGGCCAGTCAACGTCCGCCTCCTTGTCGGTCTGCACCGCGGTAGGCGGCACGACATGATCATAAAACCCGCCATGTTCATCGTAGAGCAGCACAAACAGCGTCTTGCTCCATACGTCTGCGTTGGCTGACAACGTATTGAATATCTCACCGACAAACTGATCGCCAAAACTAACGTCTTCCGGCGGATGGTGCGATACGTTGGGCCCGAGAGCACCATTGAGCAACCCATAGCTCGGCTCGATCCAAGACAATTGGGGCAATGTCTTATCGATGACACTCTGCTTGAAATCCTTGATGCTGCAATGCTGCAGGCCTCCCTTGACCAACGCCGCCAAGGGGATGGCGCCATCGGAGTAGATGCGCACGTCGTGACCTTTGCTTCTGAGCAACGAGAAAATGCTCTCCTTACCAAACTGAGCGATCAGACTCTTGATGCCCGAAACTACCGTTTTCTTTGCAACGTCGGGCATCAGCAAGTGCCCGTTGCAACTGCCAAGCATGGCGAAGAAACGGTTCGGCCAAGTCGGGCCCGGTACCGAGGAAAACCAGCGGTCGCACACCGTGAAATTGCGTGCCAGCCCCTGGACGGCCGGCAATGGGTCATCTGCAGGTGTCTTGCCGAAGGGAATGAAGTTCATTGCCCGCTGAGCCATAGACTGAGAGTAGGTTTTGTAGACCTTAAGATCGCTCCGCGCCTTTTCGTAGGCATTCTGAGCAAAGCCATCAAGCATCGGGGCGGTCAGGCTGGCTTTGCCTGTTATATCCAGCTGCTTCACGACATCGTCGAACTCATGGCCAAGATCGAAGCCTTCGCTGTCCTTAGCCGGTTTGGCGGGCAATGGAGGTGGCGGCGGAGCCCACAGGCTGAAGTAGTCGGGTATTTCCGGCGCTTGAGTGATCACCAGTTTGCCCCCACTGGCCAGCGTAAGCGGATTACTTTTGGGAGCTTTGCGGTCGATACCGTCGCAGGCAGAGTCAATGCTCGTGTAATCGCCGAGCAAACTGTCGAACGAACGGTTTTCCAGCATCAGCACGACGACGTGCTTGATCTCTGCGGGCCAGTTATTTGGCATGCTTGCCTCCCGGGCTCGAATACCTTTCACAGAAGAGGGATATGAATGCTCAGGCGTTGCTTGTTTTAGGTGTCCGGGCGCTTCATTACTTTGCCTCCTGTGTGGTATTGCCAGTTAAGCGAATGGCCCACCTCAGAGTTTTGAAACAGAAGTTACCGCCCAAAGAAACGGGAAGCGCATACCAAAATGGCAGCAACCGAACCAGACAGGCCTTATCGCTCAGCGCATTTAATCTTCCGTAGAACAGGCGTTTCTGCGCGCCATAGAGGTTCGCAGCCCTGACTTTCTGGAAGAGCGATTGAATGATTTCAATAAGGATGGCGGCGCAGATTTCGAGCTGTGCAAACAGCGCCAGTATGCAAGGAGTTGCATTTAGAACGACCGATCTAAACATCCCGACCTCCTTGTGGGCTCGACTAACGACAGGACAGGCAGTCAATCAGAGATGGCACCTCACGACAGGAGAAGGAGCGCAGCTAACACTGCACAACGCTAGTCAAGGGATTGAGTCTTGTCCATTCGTGAGTAGCGCACGCCGCTGTAGATTGGCGAGCGGCGCGTTACGGGTCGTTCTTCAAGAAGATCGAGTAACTGCAGGACGACAAGGGGGAATTGAAGCAGGTGCCAAGCAAGAAAAACCCCGAGCAGACGTTCGGGGTGTTCAGTGCGAATATCGAGAACCTGGATCACTTTATTATTCGTGAGGCGCCGGGGTTATCGGGTACGCAATCAGGGCAGCTGTAGCGCAACGCCGCCGGGGTGTTGCTTGATCAGGCTATACGGCAGGACACCCCAGCCCACATTTCCACACACTGCGGCCACATGAGGAAAGGACGGATCTAACTTGATCCCCTGCTCGGTGAAATACCAGGAAGGAAAACTCCAGCGGTCCTCGTCATCGTAGTCGCAGTCGTCGTCCCCTTCTGGCGTGACCGTCATTTGATTGGGATAGAGATTAAGCAATTGCGCCACCAGCCACGGCGCCAGCTCTTTGCCGCGGTAATCAGAATAGGCACTGAATGACTCAGACGAAGAAATGTAGGCGTCGTAGTTTTCCTCGTAGTGCAGCGGCTTTCCCTGTCCCACCCACAGCACGTCATCAAGCGTCAGAGATTGGCCCGTTTTAGCATCGAGGTTGAGTGAGTCATTGACCTGATCCGGGTAAGCACCGCCACAGAAGTACTCGGTTGAGACACGGACGCTCATGACGTTCGGCGTCATCCACAGAGGCTGGCTCGTCTGTGCGTAGTAGGCGTCAGCGTAGTTAGCGAAGCATCCGTAATACCCCACAACCTCCTGCCACAAACGGCCCATCAATTGCTGATTGATACGCTTACGCTCCTCAGCGTTGTAGCCCGAAACCACTTCAAACAACTCGGCTTTGGATTGTGGGTCGCGCCACCATTGCAGCGTGTAACCCATGAAGGTTTCAGTCTTGCCTTGTGTAAGCTTCATACCCTGCAAGCGCAGGTATTCATAAGGCGCCTTGTCGTGAAGTCTGGCGAGATAGGGCAAGGTATCAGCGGGAATCTGAGGAAGGTTCGCTGGCTGCAGATCAATCTTCAAGACTTTGCCTTTAGGACTAGTCCATTCTCCGGACCAGCCGCTGGACTTTGGTTGTAGGCGAATTGTCGGAAAAGATTTGTGCTCTCCATATCGCTGGTCACCCTCTTCCAGCACAAGTGTTTTTCCTTCCTTTGAGCCACTAAGCACCAAGTCCTTGCGGTACTTTTGGTAAAAGTAACGACCCTCACTGCCATCGGCGCTCACCTCCAGCACAATCGGCATTTTTCCCAGAGTCCCGGTATAGACCTGCTTGCCGCTGTCGGCCCACAACATCGTAGAAAACGTGGAGCACACCAATACGACAATGCCAGCAAGACGAAACAGTCCTTTAAACATCAAATCATCCTTGAATGCAGCGAGTATTGGCTCGCAAGAAAGAGCGGCGGATTATGGCGAACCCATGTTCGAGAATCGATAAAAAGCTGACTAGATAACGATCAGCTCAGGCACATGCTGACCATCACCAACACCAGCAACCCCACATAGACCTGCGCATGCACCCGATCCGGTATCCGCCCAATCCACGGCGTAGCCAACCGAATCCCCACCAACGATCCCATCGTCAACACTCCAAACGCCAGCAGATCCACATAGCCGATAAACCACGGCCCCAGATCAAACTCGGTGAACCCCGCCATCGCCATGTAAGTCAGCGTCCCGGCCAACGCCACCGGCAGGCTTAACGGATTAGCCATGGACGTCGCCTGACTCATGCTCAACCCGCACCGTCGCAACAACGGCACGGTCATGACGCTGCCGCCTACGCCGAGAAACGTTGCGATCACGCCGATTCCTGCGCCGCCACCCGACACTTCTGCCCTTCCCAACCGTCGTGGGATTGTGGTGTCGGACGCTGTCAGAAAACCACGTCGGAACAGGCAATCCACAATGGTCACGCCCAGGTACGCGATGAAGGCATAACGAATCACCTCGCCACTCACCCACATCGCGGCGAGCGCTCCGACGATTGCGCCCAGGCCGATGAACCCGCCCAGCGGCCACAGATAATGACGAATGAGATTACCGGCGCGACGGTGTTTGCCGGTGGCGATCAATGCGTTAACGATCATCACGCAGGTCGAAGTCGCCACGGCAATGTGCATTGCCGATTGGCTGACGGGGTCATCGGCACCGTGGCTAGCCATGAGCATGCGATAAAGCAATGGCACCACAACGAAGCCGCCGCCGAAACCAAACAACACTGCAGTGACGCCAGTCATGCACCCGAAAAATGCCAGCAGGAGATAAAACATTGCGCGTCGTCCGTTGGTTGAGAGCGGTCGACGATAGAGCGATGCGCCTTGGCCTGCTTCAGCAAGTCAGCCAATAATGTTCGCGTTTACGCCAACCGCGAGAATCCGCTCAATGCGCAATGTTTCGATCAATCTGCTGGATGACACGCCCCGCTCGGTGGTGGCGATCGGTACGGATTATTCCCACGGTCATGTGTTGCCCCGTCATACGCATCGGCGGGCACAACTGCTGTACGGCGCGACGGGGGTGATGCAGGTCAGTACGCACGACGGCAACTGGGTGGTGCCGCCGCAGCGGGCGGTGTGGATTCCGGCGGGGGTGGCGCATGAGGTGCTGATGCTGGGGGTGAGCACGCGCAGTTTGTATATCGAACCCGGGGTGGTTGATCTGGGGGATCGTTGCCAGGTGATCAGTGTGTCGCCGTTGATGCGGCACTTGTTGATGGAGGCTGTGGAGATCCCGCTGGTGTACGACGAGGCCGGGCGCGATGGCGCGCTGATCGACTTGCTGTTGCATGAACTGGCGCGCAGTGCTCACTTGCCGTTGCACATTCCCTTACCGGTCGATGCGCGATTGCTGGGGTTGTGCCAAGGCTTTTTGCAGCGGCCCGACGCGCATCAATCGCCGCAGCAATGGGCCGATCAATTGCACATCAGCTTGCGCACGTTCAATCGGCTGTTCCGTCAGCAGACAGGGCTGAGTTTCAGCCAATGGCGCCAGCGGGCCTGCGTGGTGCTGGCCCTGGCGCGGTTGGCGGCGGGGACGCCAGTGACGCGCATTGCGCTGGATTTCGGTTATGACAGCCCGGCGGCATTCTCGACCATGTTTCGCCGCGTATTGGGGCATGCACCGTCCGTCTGGATGGAGGGGGCGACATAGAAAAAATCAAAAAATGAGTTTGATCCGGGCGCAAAACAACTGTACAAAACAACAGTACTTTTTGGATTAGCACTCTCGAGCCCGGAGAACACCATGGCCTCTCTTGCGATGAAAATCACCCTGGAACGTATCGCCCTTTTCCAATTCACCCCGGCCCACTGTGCCCAGGCCCGAGCGATGCTGGGTTGGAGCGTGGAAGAGCTCTCGGAGGAATCCGGTGTCTCCGTGGACGCCATTGTGCGATTCGAGGCCGAACGCGATGTGCTGGATGTCACCCGGCTGGCGTTGGCCTATCGGTTTGAATCGGAAGGCCTGGTGTTCTTCCCCGGATTTGCGCCGGGTCGGGGGATGAATGTGAGAGGGTCGACGCCTGATCCGGTGGGTCGGGCGGACTACGCGATGGTTGAGTGAGGAGTCAGCAGATGAATGGAATCGATGAATGCGACAGGCTTGGTCATCCGTCTTCGGGTGCTGCCGATGCGGGGGAAATGAGGGCCAAGGCCGAATACCTGATGAAGATCGGCATGCTGCTCGACACCGGTCAGTTGGGCAAGCTGGAAGCGGCGCAGAGGCTTGGACTGTCAGCGGGGGAAATGGATGAAATTCTCGACGGGAATGTTTGCGACCTGACGGTGGCGAAGATCGCGGGCCGCTCCATGGCGAGCGGCCCGACGGCAGAAGATCAGGCGTTCTGAGGCGTGACAGGATCGCCCTTTCAGGAAGGCTCATGGCTTGCCTCGCTGGTGGAGCAGCCACGGCCTTTAACGCCCACCATCACCTGCCTTGGTCTTGGACCTTACTGCTCCCGAAACGCCGGATTCTGACGCTCTAACGACGCTTGTTCATAGCTGTAAGCCAGCGCCAGCAGTTGGGGTTCACTCCAGCGCTGGCCGAAAAAGAACACAGACGTTGGCAGTTCATCGCTGTTCATGCCCGACGGTACGGTAATGGCTGGATAGCCAGCGACTGCGGCACTGAATTGCGAGTAGCCATCGGCATCGGCAAACATCGCATCCAGATTATGTTCAGCCATTTGCTCATCAATGGCAGCCTTGAAGCTGGCACTGAGCACGCCGAACATCTCGGTTGCCTGCGCGTGGGTCATGTGCAGTTGGTTGATGTCGTTCAGCATTTGCTGCCCGTAGCCTTCGGCACCCGGATTCAGCTCGTTGAAATCGATCAACTGTTGAAGCGTCTGAATCGGCAACCCTGAGCGGCTGGCCAGGTATTCGGGCAGTTCATGTTTCATGCCTGCCATGAGGGTGTTGAAGTAGCCATCGATATCCGGCAGTCGGACGCTCAACGGCACCAGGGTAGCGCCTTGCTCTTCCAGTGTGGCCAATGCCATCAGGAATTCAAAACCGGGTCGAAGCACAGTGCCGTTGGTGCCGACGTACTCGGTCGGATAACCGATTCTTTTGCCTTGCAGTGCATCCGTGTTGAGCAGCGCGGTGTAGTCAACGCCCACTGGCGCATCGCTGGTGACAGGGTCACGGGCGTCAATGCCTTGCAGGGCGTTGAACATCAGCGCGGCGTCACGAACGGTGCGCGTCAGGGTACCCGGCGTATCTTGCAGACGGGTGATGGGAATGATGCCCGAACGGCTGAACAGACCCAGCGTAGGCTTGACGCCCACCACGCCATTGGCCGAAGCAGGGCACGCGATGGAACCGTTGGTTTCGGTCCCCATGGCCAACGGTGCGAAACCGGCGGCAACACCGGCGGCTGAACCCGAGCTGGAACCACAGATTTCGCCATTTAACACGTGGGGGTTTTTACCCTGGCCACCTCGGCCACTCCAACCGTGGGGCAAGCCCATTTCCCGGACGTAAGCCCATTCGCTCATGTTGGTTTTGCCGAGAATGACGGCACCTGCGTCACGCAGCTGTTGGACCACAAACGCGTCGTTCGCAGCAGGCTGACCGACCATGGCCAACGAACCCGCGCTCGTTTGCATCTGATCCGCCGTGTCGATGTTGTCCTTGAGCAGAACAGGAATGCCGTGCAGCGGACCACGCACTTTTCCGTCCTGACGCTCCTGGTCCAAAGCGGTGGCAATGTCGATGGCCTGTGGGTTGAGCTCGATAATCGCGTTGATCGTCGGCCCTTGCTTGTCCAGCGTGTGGATGCGCGCCTGCAAATACTCCACCAGTGTGACGGAGGTGAGTTCGTTGCGCGCCATCCGCTCGGTAAGCTCGCTGACGCTCGCATATTCGAGCGACTGGGCAGTGACGGAGGCGTTGCTGTCTGCGAATGCAGGTCCGGTGACCGATAACAGAATGATCTGCGCCAGTGCCGTCATGCGGCTTTTTAAAACGTCCTTCATTTACAGCATCCTTGATATGGCTAATCGCGGGTGAGTCATTTCACCCGCCGCACAGCCTACCGAAACCGTAGGAAACGGCTGTCAGTCACAAGGAGCTGTCAATGTAGGAAACATCATCCAGACTTGTAGCCGCTACAAGCCAAACGCCCTTCTTCCTTCACTGTACTTTCCATTTCCGACCACCATGCGGCCCCTCGCTGTGGGTACATGACGTTGAACGCCTCGCCCATTTGCGGCGTGGTGATCGACACATTGCGTTCCCAGGCCAAGGCGAGGATCCGGTCGAAGGGCTCGAACCAGGCGTGCATCGACAAATCGAAAGTGCCGTTGTGGATGGGCAGTAACCAGCGGCCCTTGAGGTCGATGTGCGCTTGCACGGTTTCTTCCGGCTGCATGTGAATGTGCGGCCACTCGACGTTGTAGGCGCCGGTTTCCATGAGGGTCAGGTCAAACGGGCCGTGCTGTTCGCCGATGCGTTTGAAGCCATCGAAATAACCGCTGTCGCCGCTGAAGAAGATCCGCGTGTCGCCATCGATCATCACCCACGAGGCCCAGAGCGTGCTGTTGCCATCGAACAGGCCGCGCCCGGAAAAGTGCTGCGACGGTGTGGCGATGAACTGGATGCCATCGACTTCCGTGCCCTGCCACCAATCGAGTTGGCGCACTTTGCTGGCATCGACGCCCCACTTGACCAGGGTGTCGCCCACGCCCAGTGGGGTCAGGAAGTAGTTGGCCTTGTCCGCCAGTGTGAGCACCGTTTGATAATCGAGGTGGTCGTAGTGGTCATGCGACAGGATCACCGCCTCTATCGGCGGCAAGTCATCGAGGCTGATCGGTGGCTGGTGGAAACGCTTGGGGCCGGCCCATTGCACGGGTGAAGCGCGCTCGGCGAAGACCGGGTCGGTGATCCAGAATTTGTCCCGCAGTTTCAGCAGTACGGTGGAGTGGCCGAGGCGATAGACGCTGTGGTTGGGCGCGGCGATCAACGCGGCGTGGCTCAGGGATTGCACCGGGACGGGCGCAGTTGGGCGAGTGTCGCGGGGTTTGTTGAAAATCATGTTCCACATGATGCGCAGCATTTTTCGCACGCCTTCACGTTGCACAGGCACATGATTCTGGAACAGCCCTTGTGCCTGACGGGAAGCTTCGGGTGTGGAGGCATTGTCCGCAGGGGAAATTGAGTCGGCCATGTCTGAGTAACTCCAGAAAAACCGCAAAGCGCGGATTTCACGGTGGGACGATAATTGGCCAAAGCACGCACGCATCAGCCGGAGATTCTAGTATTCACTGCACAGGATTAACGAAACATTACACTGCACAGTGTAGTTTCTAGGTTGCATCAAAGCGGATCACAAGTAAACTGCCGAGTGTAATTCTTCTCTGCCGACTGCCGAAGCGTACTTATGACAGCTCCACAGCGCCTCACCGACCGAAAACGCGAAGCCATCATTCAGGCGGCGATTGCCGAATTCCGTGCCAACGGTTTCGACATCACCAGCATGGACAAGATCGCCGCCACCGCTGGGGTGTCGAAGCGCACGGTGTACAACCACTTCCCCAGCAAGGAAGAATTGTTCGCCGAAATCCTCAATCAACTGTGGGCGCGGGTGACCGCCGAACAGGAAACGTCCTACCGCCCTGACCTGCCCCTGCGCGAGCAAATGCGCCTGATGTTGCAGGCGAAATTGCAGATGCTGGGCGATGACAACTTTCTCGACCTGGCGCGGGTGGCGATCGCCGCCACCATCCATTCTCCCGAGCGCGCGCAGAACATGGTGGCCCGGATGGGCGAGCGTGAAGAAGGCCTGACTGTGTGGATCCGCGCCGCCCAGGCGGACGGTCGATTGAAGCCGGTCGCCCCCGAATTTGCCGCGCAGCAGATCCAGGGGATGCTTAAATCCTTTGCGTTCTGGCCGCAGATTTCCATGGGGCTGCCCCCGCTGTCAGATGAGATGCAACGCACCGTAGTGGAGTCAGCACTGGACATGTTCCTGGCCTGTTATCAGCGCTGAATCGAGCTGCCATAAATGACAATCTCTGCCGAAACACCGATCACAGGGCGCGCGGAATAAAACGCGGCAATGTGTTTCAAAATGAAAATGGCGCTGGGGCTATAGTGAACGTCAGTCCCAGCGCCACGCAGAGATCATCATGACCACGCCGACCCACGAAACCAAACCCGCCGCTGCCGTCGACCATCTGCGCTTTCACCGCCCCCATGCTCACTTGGAGCCAACGTTCGGCAACGACAAGTTCGCCCTGCGCGCCGAGGCCTTTGCACGGTTCTTCGGCACGCCGACTTTCCTGGGCGCCCAGACGCTGATCGTGGCGATCTGGATCTGCCTTAACGTCTCTGGCGTGACCCAGTTCGACGTTTATCCGTTCATCCTGCTCAACCTGGCGTTCAGCCTGCAGGCGGCGTATGCCGCTCCCCTGATCCTGTTGGCCCAGACCCGTCAGGCGGCGCGGGACAAAGCCCAGACCGATGCCGATGCCCTGCACCGCGAATCCATCGCCGTGGCCAACAGCGAACGCCAGGCACAAGCGGCGCAGAACACCGCGCAACTGCTCGAGCTGCTTGAACTGAACACCCGGCTTACAGAAATGACCAAGAACCTGACCGAACGCATTGAAAGCCTGACCTCGGAAATGCATCAGCATGTAGTGAATGATCATCCGAAGAATTAGCACCCGGTCACGGCAGTCGAAGCGCCCGCCCCAGCTCATCGAACAACGTCACCACCGAGCGCAACGCGCGGCAGTCCGGACGGGTCAGCAACCAGAGCGCGGTGTCGTAACCGTGCAGCGGGCCAGTCAGTGGTTGCAGTTCATCACCGATCAAAAAGTCCGGTAACGCCGCAACGCCCAGCCCGGCACGCACCAACTCGGTCACCGACAGCATGCTGTTGCAGCGATAACCAGGCGTGACGCCGGGCAGTTGCTGGCGCCGCCATGCCACGGTGGGGTGGTCGGGAAGAAAGTCATCCGGCGCGATCCAGGCCAGCGAGGCCAGGTCTTCAGGATCGACTGATTTCAGGTACGCCGCACTGGCACAGACCCGATAGGAAATATCCGCCAGACGTCGACCAACCAGATGCTCGGGCGGTGCGCGAGTCAGGCGCAAGGCGATATCGGCATCCCGACGGCTGAGGTTGGCGAAGTCGTTGGAGGTGCTCAGTTCGAGGGTCAGCGCCGGGTAGGACGGCATGAACTGCGCCAGCGCCGGCAGCAACAACCCTTGCAGGACAGAATCGGTGCAGGTCAGCCGCACCGTGCCGCTGATGACTTCACCGCCCTGCTCCACGCCTATGCGCGCCGCGTCCAGCGCTTGTTCCGCGCGCTCGGCTTGCTCGGCCAGGGTCTGGGCGAGTGTGGTCGGCAGGTAACCGGCGCGGCTTTTTTCGAACAGTTGCTGGCCCAGCGCGGCTTCCAGTCGGCGAACCGCACGAAACACCGTCGACACGTCGACCTTCAATAACGCCGATGCCCGGGCCAGAGAGCCGCCGCGCACCAAGGCGAGGATCAGCGCGAGGTCTGGATAGTCGAGTCGATAGTGCGCCGCTGCATTGATCACTTGGGATAACGCCAATATTGAATGCGTGAGCGCCAATCTATAGTGGGTGCCAGGAATCAACAAGCGTCGAGATCACTCATGGAAACCACCACCCTGCGCATCGCCCTGATCGGTGACTACGACCCACAGGTCACCGCCCACCAAGCCATTCCCGTGGCGCTCGGCATGGCTGCCGAACACCTGAACGTGGATGTGCAATTTCAGTGGCTGGCCACAGATCACCTAAACGCCGCCACCTCGTTACACCACTTCGACGGTTTCTGGTGCGTGCCCGCCAGCCCTTACCGCGACATGGACGGCGCGTTGCGGGCGATCCGTTTTGCCCGTGAGCAGCAGCGACCGTTCCTCGGCACCTGCGGCGGTTTTCAACACGCGGTGCTTGAGTTCGCTCGGAACGTATTGGGTTGGGAAGACGCCGAGCACGGCGAAACCCATCCCGGTGCAGCACGCGCATTACTCACGCCGCTGACCTGCTCATTGGTGGAAGCAACGGACAGCATTCACCTGGTTGAAGGCTCGTTGATCGCCAACGTGTACGAAAGCGCCGAGATCGTTGAGGGATATCGCTGCCGCTATGGCGTGAACCCGGCGTTCGAGCGTGAGTTATTGAGCCAACAGTTGTGCGCCGTTGGCCATGACTCGACCGGCGACCTGCGGGCGGTGGAGCTCCAGGTTCATCCGTTTTTCGTCGCCACCCTGTTCCAGCCCGAACGCGCCGCGCTCAACGGCATGCTACCGCCGCTGGCCCGGGCGTTGGTCGAAGCCTGCAAAAGGCAACAGCCATGATTGCCGATACGCCATCAGCGCCGTACTACGCGGTGATTTTTACCTCGCTGCGCACCGACGGTGATCAAGGCTACGCCGAGGCCGCCGAACGCATGCTGGAACTGGCCCGTGAGCAGCCGGGGTTTCTCGGTGTTGAGTCGGCTCGGGGTGAGGATGGGTTGGGGATTACGGTGTCGTACTGGGCCAGCGAGGCGGCGATTCTGGCGTGGAAACATCATCCTGAGCACAGTGCGATCCGTGAGCGGGGGCGGTCGACGTGGTATTCGGCGTGTCATACGCGGGTGTGCAAGGTTGAGCGGGCGTATGGGTTCAAGGCCGTAAAATGATGCGGTGTTCTTCTGGCCGCCTTCGCGGGCAAGCCTTGCTCCTACAGGTTGTCGGTGCCCTCTGTAGGAGCGAGGCTTGCCCGCGAAGAGGCCAGTCCAGACACAGCAAACTTCAGCCCCGAACCAGACTCCGCACCGCCGAAATCTCCGGCACTTCCCGCCGATTCATGTACACCCGCAACGGCTCGGTCACATTGATCCGGTCATCAATATTCTGATCCAGCAACAATTGAATCAACTCACGCTTGAGCGTCATGGCCTGCCCAGGCCCCGGCGCCCAGACAAATTCACTGGTGGGAATGATCCCGTCATCCGCCACGTCCATACCAAACGAGTCTTCGCTGAAACGCACAATGTAGTGGCCAGTTTTGCGATTGAGGCCAACGAAGCCTTTGAGTTGGTCGGCGGCCTGGCAGATAAGCTCGGAAGTGATGCGCATATAAACCTCACAAAAGGTCGTTAACGACCGGTGAACGATGGTTTACACGCAAGGACAGGCATTCGGATTTCCCTCTGCTGGGGAAACGCCGGGGCCAAGAGTACTGCAAAGAACCGCACAAAAGCGCTGAAAAAATCTGCTTTAAACACGTTTATGTCGGTCTGGCGATAGCGCTGGCGGCGCTCAGTTGTTAAAAGAGACGTCTTTGAAAATTCAACGCGAAAGGACCTCGACCATGCCTGTTACCTTCACCAAAAGCGCCCTGCTGCTGAGCATGCTGCTGGGCTTCGGCCAGGCACAGGCCGCCAACGAGCCCAGCCCGACTGCACTGGCCACCCGTTTGGGCATCCCGCACCCGGCGGTGATCGCCCACCGCGGCGCATCCTACGATGCACCGGAATCCACGGCGGCGTCTTACAGACTGGCCCGTGATCTGGGCGCCGATTACCTGGAACTGGACCTGCAACGCAGCAAGGACGGCGTGCTGTTCGCCCTGCACGACGACAACCTGCAACGCACCACCGACGTTGCCACCAAATTCCCCGATCGCAAGGACAGCCCGGCCAACGCGTTCACCCTCGCCGAACTGAAAACCCTGGATGCCGGCAGCTGGTTCAACGCCGCGTACCCGGATCGCGCACGTCCGTCCTTCGTCGGCCTGAAGATCCTGACCCTCGACGAAATCATCGACATCGCCCAGGGCAATCCGCTGCACAAGCCCGGCCTGTACATTGAAACCAAAGAACCAAAGCAATTCCCCGGCCTCGAACGCGACCTCAAGGACAAATTGCAGGATCGCGGCTGGCTGAGCCCGGCCGGTTCCAAACTGGCGAAAAGCAATCTGGCGGTCGGCCAGGGCAAGGGCAAGGTCGTGCTGCAAACCTTCGAGAAGAGCAGCCTCGAACTGCTTGAGAAGGAAATGCCACAAGTGCCGAAGATCCTGCTGCTGTGGGTCGGCGAAGGCAGTATCGAGCCTAAGTCCAAAGTGACGTTTGCCGAGTCCGGCGACAAGGACAAGGCCACCTACTACGCCAAACAGGAACCGAAAGACAAAGCCGAATTCCAGCAATGGGTCGAGTACGCCAAGGCCCAGGGTGCGATCGGCACCGGTCCTTCGGCCGCGTTGACCAAGGGTGGCGATCAGAGCTATTCGGACCTGGTGAAACCGTGGATGAACCAGTACACCCACGATCAAGGCCTGCTGGTGCACGTCTACACCATCGACGAAGCGGTTGATTACCAGAAAGTCATGGACGCCGGCGTCGATGGCATCTTCACCAACCGCGCCAGTGAATTGCTGAAGTTCTACAAGCGCCCGGCCGCCGGGACGGTGGCGCAGTTGCTGCAGAACAACGGGTACTGATCGCCAGCTGACACGACACCGCGTCGTCTTCTTCGCGGGCAATCCGATTTGCTCGCGAAATCTTCCAAACGACACGGTGATTGGAATTAAGGGTGAATTAAGTTGCCACAGTTAATCTGGACTCACTTAAACAGATCACCCCAAGGAATGAACCCATGAAAACCCTGACTGCCCTGTTCACCGCTGCTGCCCTGACCCTCACCGCTGGCCTGGCTCAGGCTGACGTTCGTGTCGACCAGATCCCTGAGCTGGTCAAGAGCGGCAAGATCAAGCCACTGGAAGAAATGAACCAGGAGGCTCTGAAACGGCACCCAGGCTCGACCATCACCGACACGGATCTGGACAACCACTTCAACAACTACGAGTACGAAGTGGAACTGAAAACCGCTGACGGCAAAGAATTCGACGTGGACTTCGATGCCACCACCGGCAAAGTCCTGAGCGACAAACAAGACACCTGATACCCGTATCAAACAAAGCCGCACGATCTTCGGATCGTGCGGCTTTTTTGCATGCCGGATTCGCATAATCAACACGCGCCAACTCGGCGGTAGCCCGCTAGAATCCCTCAACGGTGATTACACAGAGATGGATTGAGATGGGGCAAACAGCGGCAGCAGACATCGCCACGATCGGCCGGATCAGCGCGGTGCCGGCGATTCTCCAGGTGATCCGTGAATTGACGGGGCTGCGCTTCGCTGCGGTGGCGCGTGTCACTGAAGACTCATGGACCGCTTGCGCCGTACTCGATCAGCTGGACTTCGGCTTGCAGGTCGGCGGCGAGCTGGAGGTGGTCACCACCTTGTGCCACGAAATTCGCCAGGCGCATCAGTCGGTGGTGATCGACAAGGCCAGTGAAGACCCGCTTTACCGCGATCACCACACGCCTCGCCTCTATCAATTCGAAAGCTATATTTCGGTGCCGATCTTTCGCCCCGACGGACGCTTTTTCGGCACCATCTGCGCCCTTGATCCCAATCCTGCATTGCTCAAATCCAGCACGATCCAGAGCACCATGGAATCCTTTGCGCGAATGCTGGCGTTGCAGATCGAGGCGGAAGAGAACCTGCAAAAAACCGAAGCGGCATTGATGGCGGAACGCAAAAACACCGCGTTGCGCGAACAGTTCATCGCCGTGCTCGGCCATGACCTGCGCAACCCGTTGTTCGCGATCAGCGCCGGCGCCGAAATGCTCTTGCGCAAGCTTCCCGACCCGGCGAATCAGCGACGGGCCCGGCACATTCTGACCAGTGCCCGGCGCGCGACCCGACTGGTCGATGATGTGCTGGATTTCGCTCGTGGTTCGTTGGGCAGTGGCATTCCGGTGGACATCGCACCGTGCCCGGACCTGGGCGATGCCTTGCGGCACGTGATTTCAGAAGTCCAGAACATCTATCCCCTACGCACCCTTCGCATGTCCATTGGCGAGTTGCACGGTATTCAGTGCGATCGCGAGCGGGTCGCGCAGTTGCTTTCCAATCTGGTGGCGAACGCCGTTGCCCACGGCGACCCCGAGGGCTCGGTAGACGTGAGCGCGCAGATCCACGACGGGCAGTTCGTGCTGAGCGTGACGAATCAGGGGCTCATCGCCGAGGACGCGTTGCCCCATCTGTTTCGCCCCTACGCGCGACCGGCCCGCGGAACACCGCAGACCGGCCTCGGGTTGGGGTTGTACATCGCCAGTCAGATTGCGCAGTCCCATGGTGGAAAGCTGGAAGTGCGCTCGACGACGAAGGAAGGCACGCAGTTTGTTTTCAGCTTTCCGGTGCAGACAGTTCCGGGAAAAGCTTAAGTCGCAGCAATGACGTTGAAGTTAGAAACGGGCGATACAGCGACATTTCCAGAGTCGTCGGCTAGCGAGTAATTCGCCTTCACGGGACCAAGCTTAATGAACTGTTTTTCAATGTAAAAGTGCACACCTGCCACCTCTTCAACCACCGTGATTGTATGCGTGAACACCGACACGTCATTCCAGATCACTTCAAGCTTGTCCCCTTTTTTGTAGTTCTGGTTGCCTTCGACTAGCGCCCGCAAACCATTTTCGCCTACCGGTTCGGTGAGTTCGCCATCGTCAACCCCTTCTACTTTCAAACGACTTAATTGCAGATCCATAGACATAAAAACGCTCCTTGTGAATACAGCAGCGCCGCTGCGCTGACAGCGCTATCAAACGCTCGTGCACGGCAATCGTCTACTGTCAGAACTAACAGGTGCACCGTAAAACCGAACCAAAATGCCAGGCGCCCGACCAGCGGCGTAACCCTTATGGATCCGAGAGCGACGGGCGTACCGACTCGGTAACCGACCTGATACGCCGCCGTTTCCGTTACGCGCTCAGACGCGCCGTCACTTCATTCAACTGCCCCGACAACCCATGCAAATGACGGCCAGCCGCTTCGGTGCGCTGCACGTTGTCCAGGTTGGTGCTGGCGATGCTGGTGATTTCAGTGAGGTTGCGTGAAATGTCCTCGGCCACCGAGGTCTGTTCTTCGGCGGCGGTGGCGATCTGGCGGTTCATGTCGCGGATGGCTTCCACGGCATGGGTGATCCGCTCCAGCATGGCGCCGGCCTGGGTCACTTGCTCGACGCTTTCTTCGCTGCGCGACTGGCCGCTTTCAATCGCCTGAGCCGCGTCCACCGCACCGGTTTGCACGGTCTGGATGATCTGGTTGATCTCGATGATCGACGCCGCCGTGCGCTGGGCCAGGCTGCGCACTTCATCGGCCACCACCGCAAAACCGCGTCCGGCTTCACCGGCACGGGCCGCTTCGATGGCCGCGTTGAGCGCCAGCAGGTTGGTTTGTTCGGCGATACCGCGAATCACTTCGAGCACCTTGCCGATGCGTCCGCTGTCCGTTTCCAGTTGGCGGATGACCGTGGCGGTGTTGGCGATTTCGCCGCGCATCCGGGTGATGGTGTGAATGGTGCCCTGCATGACTTTTTCGCCGTGCTGGGCAGACTGGTCGGCATCGTCGGCGGCGCGTGCGGCATCGGCGGCGTGACGGGCGACTTCCTGTGCGGTGGCCGACATTTCGTTCATCGCCGTGGCCACCTGATCGGTGCGGTTGAACTGCTCATTGGTGCCGCTGGTCATGAGGCTGGCGATCGAGTTCAGCTCACTGCTGGCGCTGTCCAGGTCCTTGGCGCTGCGCTGCAAACGGCTGAACGTTTCGGCGAGGAAATCACGCAAAGTGTTGGCCGCAACCGCCAATTTACCCAGCTCATCCTGACGGGTGCTGGCCACGCGGTCGGCAAACTTGCCCTGGCTGAGTTGCGCGACGTACTCGATCAGTTTGCGAATCGGTTCAATCAGGTTGCGGTTGACCAGCCACAGGCTCAAGAGCCCGATCAACAGCCCCGAGACGAGCATCACAATGAGCCCCAGCAACACGGTGCGATCGGCTTCGGCGCTGATTTGCTTCGACTGCTCGACACCCTGCTTGCGCAATTCGCTGACCAACTCGGTCATCTGTTCACTGGTCGCACGGTCGACACCTTTGACCGCCGCGTCGCCTGCCGTCGGGTCGGCGCCCGCCGCCACGTAGGCGTCACGGCCCTTCTGATAGGCAGCGCCCAGCAAACGGTGTTCGTCACGCAGGCGTTCGATGCGGGTTTTCAGTTGCGGATCGATACCTTTTTGCACGGCCAGCTCACCGAGAATGCTCTGCACATCGCGCTGACGGTCTTCGAACTGTTTCCAATACTTGTCCAGGTCGGCCGGTTGCTTGCCACGCAGCAGGACGTTTTTCCATTCCTGGACCTGCACCTTGAATTGCAGGTTGGCTTCATCGATCAACTGCGAGGTGTGCAGCGGGCCTTCAATCAGGTTGGCGTAGCTCTGAACGCCGCCGGACAGAAAGTGAAAGCAAGCCAGGGCGATCAACAGTACCGCCAACAGGCTGCCGCTCAACAGGGCGAGAATTTGTGCTCTCAGGGATTTTTGCAGCATCGAGTGATACTCATGACAGGGGGTGAGACACGCGGCAAACACAGCGTGAAAGGTGTCCGGACATCCCTGTCTGAAACTTGGCTCATGGCCGAAGCCGCGCAAGGTAACTTAAGCAAGATCGGCGGGCCAGAGCGGTTCTTGAATCCATTCCGACCACCGGCAATGCAATCGTTTGCGGTTATTTTTTCGTCACAAAAACGTCATCCACAGTTGCGATGATGCGGCTCAAGTGAACCTGTAAAAACCCGCGACAGGCGCCTCCCCTTGAGAGCCCCAATGAACCACAGCATCGACCAAAGCCATCGCGACCCGGACCTGTTCGGTCTGCTCTACGGTTTCAGCTTTCGCCCCGGTGAGCGGGGTCGGGAGATTGATTCGGCGAAAGCGCTGCAATACCTGCAACAGCCGGACGAGAGCGATGAATTCCTGTGGCTGCACCTGAACCTGGCGCATGCCGCTTGCGAGCGCTGGATGAAAAGCCACCTGGCATTGCCGGACGAGTTTTTCGAAGCCTTGCACGAAGGGTCTCGATCCACGCGCATCGAGCATGTGGATTCGGCGTTGCTGGCGGTGGTCAACGATGTGGTGTTCAACCTCAGCAGCATGGTGTCGTCGGATGTGTCGACGCTGTGGGTGTGCGCCCGCAGCCGGCTGATCATCAGCGCCCGCCTGCAACCGCTGCACTCGGTGGACAAGTTGCGCTCGTCGGTGAAGGCCGGCGAGTGCTTTCGTTCACCGCTGGAATTGCTGGTGCATTTGCTGCGCGATCAGGGCGAGGTACTGACCCAGATCGTGCGCAAGACCAGCCTCAGTGTCGATCAGATCGAAGATGAATTGCTGTCCTCGCGGCTGTCGACCAACCGTGCGGAACTGGGTGCCAATCGCCGGGTGCTGGTGCGCCTGCAACGGCTGCTGGCGCTGGAGCCGGGTTCGTTGTTGCGATTGCTCAACCGGCCGCCGCATTGGTTGCAGAAGGAAGACGTGAAGGAGTTGCGCAAGTCCACCGAGGAATTTGCGCTGATCATCAACGACCTCACGGCGCTGGGTGAGCGGATCAAGCTGTTGCAGGAAGAGATCGCGGCCAACCTGAACGAGCAGAGCAACCGCACGCTGTTCACCCTGACCGTGGTGACGGTGCTGGCGCTGCCGATCAACATCATTGCCGGTTTTTTTGGCATGAATGTGGGTGGGGTGCCGTTGTCGGGGGATCCGGAGGGGTTCTGGATTCTGGTGGCACTGGTGGCGACGTTTACCGTGATTGCGGGGCGTTGGGCGTTTCGCAAGCGCCAGGATTATTGAGCCTTCACCCCATCCCCTGTAGGAACGAGGCTTGCCCGCGAAGGCGTTTTACCTGATACACCGCTTTCGCGAGCAAGCCTCGCGCCTACAGGGACCGGGTGAATTCTGATTAACGGATCAGCAAAAAAACCAAACCCTGATCTAGGGCAGTTTCCCTGTAACATTTGGCAACGATCATGACAGACACTCCTTCCTTCCTCAGGATTGTCTGTCATGGCTACGCCCTCCTACACCGCCCAAACCCAGGCTCCCGCCCGCAGTGCCAGGCCTCAACTCGATAAAAAACCCAGCCTGCTCACCCTCGTGGTGTTTTTCGGAGTGCTGGCCAGCGGGTTGTTGTTCACCGCCTACAGCCTGATGCACGACATGAGCGAACTCGGCACGGAGGTCACCACCTGGACGCCGTTTCTGCTGTTGGGCGTGGCGCTGCTGATCGCCCTGGGCTTTGAGTTCGTCAACGGTTTCCACGACACCGCCAACGCCGTGGCCACGGTGATTTACACCAACTCGATGCCGCCGAATTTCGCGGTGGCCTGGTCCGGGTTCTTCAACTTCCTCGGGGTGCTGCTGTCGAGTGGCGCGGTGGCGTTCGGCATCATCGCCCTGTTGCCCGTGGAACTGATTCTGCAAGTCGGGTCCTCCGCCGGTTTCGCGATGATCTTCGCCCTGTTGATCGCGGCGATCCTGTGGAACCTCGGCACGTGGTGGCTGGGCTTGCCGGCCTCGTCGTCGCACACCTTGATCGGTTCGATCATCGGCGTCGGCGTGGCCAATGCCCTGATGCACGGCCACGACGGCACCAGCGGCGTGGACTGGGCTCAAGCGACCAAGATCGGCTATGCGTTACTGTTGTCGCCGCTGGTCGGCTTCGGTTTTGCCGCGCTGTTGCTGCTGGCCTTGCGTGCGTTCGTCAAGAACCGCGCGCTGTACAAGGCGCCCGTCGGCAACACGCCACCGCCGTGGTGGATTCGCGGCATGTTGATTGTGACCTGCACTGGGGTCTCGTTCGCCCACGGTTCCAACGACGGCCAAAAAGGCATGGGTCTGATTATGCTGATTCTGGTCGGCACGCTGCCGATGGCCTATGCGCTGAACCGCACCATGCCGGCCGATCAGGCGCTGCAGTTCGCCGCCGTCGCCGAAGTCACCCAGCAAGCGCTGGTCAAAAGCGTGCCGATGCCGGCCCCCGCCGATCCGCGCCCGATCCTCTCTGAATACGTGCGCAGCAAGGAAGCCACACCGCAACTGATCCCGGCCCTCGCCGCCCTTACGGGCAGTATCGGCGCAGAGGTCAAGGGTTATGGCTCGCTGTCCAAAGTACCGGCCGAAGCCGTGGGCAACGTGCGTAACGACATGTACCTGACCAGCGAAACCATTCGCCTGATGGACAAGAACAAAGTCGGCCACTTCGACGCCGACACCACCGGCAAGCTGCAACTGTTCAAGCAACAGATCGACAACTCGACGCGCTTTATTCCGCTGTGGGTGAAGATCGCGGTGGCGATTGCGCTCGGGCTGGGCACCATGGTCGGCTGGAAGCGCATCGTGGTGACGGTCGGCGAAAAGATCGGCAAGACCCACCTGACCTACGCGCAAGGCGCCTCGGCGGAAACCGTGGCCATGCTGACCATCGGCGCAGCGGACATGTTCGGCTTGCCGGTGTCGACCACTCACGTGTTGTCCTCGGGCGTGGCCGGGAGCATGGTCGCCAACGGCGGTGGCTTGCAGATGAAGACCATCCGCAACCTGCTGATGGCGTGGGTGCTGACCTTGCCGGCGGCGATTGTGCTGTCAGGCAGCCTGTATTGGCTGTTCACCCAATTCTTCTAGCCCCAACACATAACCCTGTAGGCGCGAGTGGTGCGGCAATCCGACTTGCCCACGAAGAGCGATAACCCGGTCATTCGGTCAGACCGCGTTATCGTTCTTCGCGGGCAAGCCTCGCTCCTACAAGGGCGGTTAGGTTGTGGACTGGATGACATTGGCCAGCCAGTCCATGAACGCCCTCACCCGCAGCGGCAAATGCCGTTGCCGGGCGTAGAGCAGCGAGACCTCCATCGAGGGTGCGCTGAACTGCGGCAGCACCGCCACCAGATCACCACTGCTCAAGTGCGATTGCATGCCATTGACCGGCGCCTGAATCAGTCCGAATCCCCCCACGCACGCCAGCTCATAAGCATCGGTACTGTTGACCGTCACGCTGCCCGCCATCGGCAGTTGCCGGGGCTTGCCTTCCACCTCGTACAGAAACCCGTCCGACCGCGAACCCAATACGCCGACGTAATGCACCATCCGGTGCTGCGCCAGGTCTTCGAGTGTTTCGGGAATCCCGTAGCGCGCCAAGTACGCCGGGCTCGCGCAGTTGACCATGGCGAAATCACACACGCGACGAGCGACCACCGACTGGTCCGGCTGCGACCCCACGCGCAACACGCAATCAAAACCCTCCCGAAGCAGATCGACTCGCCGGTCAGTGGTGCTGATTTCCAGTTCCAGGTGGGGGTGGCGCGCCATGAACTCCGGCAGTTGCGGCATCACCACCTGGCGGGCCAGAAAGTTCGGCATGTCGATGCGAATCCGCCCGACCAACGAGGCCGGGTCCTGGCGAAACAGGCCCTCGATGTCGTCCATGTGCGACAACAAATCCTTGCTGCGTTCGTACAGCACCAGCCCGTCCTGAGTCGCCTGGACCCGGCGCGTAGTGCGTTGAAGCAAGCGTGTCCCCAGCAGCGTTTCCAGCGCTTGAACGTGATCGGACACCGTGGACCGGGGCAGGCCCAGGCTTTCCCCCGCCAGAGTAAAACTCGACATCTCGCTGACGCGAACGAAGGTGCGCAGCAGTTCCAGCTTGTTCATGAGCCGCCCCTGTATTGTTCGGATTAACCGACCAGTGATTCCGATTTCATCCTGTTTATCACTTCAGGGCGGATAAATAAACTTCCTCCACACCGTCACTCACCACCTTTGAGGAAGTCCCATGAACCGTAAAATCGCACTGATCACTGGCGCCAGCCGCGGCCTCGGCAAAAACGCAGCCCTGCATCTGGCCGCCCAAGGCGTCGACATTATCGGCACCTACAACAGCAAGGCCGATGAGGCGCAAGAACTGGTCGCCGACATCGAACGCCTCGGCGCTCGGGCGGTGATGCTGCAACTCGATGTGAGCCAAAGCGAACGCTTCGAAGCCTTCGCCACCCAGGTCGCCGATGTGTTGCACAGCCGTTTTGATCGCCAGCACTTCGACTTCTTGCTCAACAACGCCGGCATTGGCCTGACCGCGAACTTCGTCGACACCACCGTCGCCCAGTTCGATCTGCTGATGAACATCCACCTGAAAGGGCCGTTCTTCCTCACCCAGAACCTGCTGCCGCTGATGGCGGACGGTGGGCGCATCCTCAACGTATCCAGCGGTCTGACCCGTTTCAGTTTGCCGGGTTACGGTGCTTACGCAGCGATGAAAGGCGCGATGGAAGTGCTGACCCGCTATCAGGCCAAGGAACTCGGTGCCCGCGGCATTTCCGTGAACACCCTGGCACCGGGCGCCATCGAAACCGATTTCGGCGGTGGCACCGTGCGCGATAACAGCGACGTGAACAGCTACATTGCCGGTAATACCGCGTTGGGTCGGGTGGGTCAGCCGGATGACATCGGCGCTGCGATTGCTTTACTGCTGGCGCCGGGCAGCCAGTGGATCAACGGCCAGCGCGTTGAAGCATCCGGCGGGATGTTCCTGTAACCCCTGAACCTGTGGCGAGGGAGCTCGCTCCCGCTGGGTTGCGAAGCAGCCCAAAATCTCGGTAACTGTCGAAGATTTTGCGAGGCGCTTCGCATTCGAGCGGGACGGTGCGGCGATCCGACAAGCTCCCTCGCCACAAAAACGGTTCACTCTGGATTAGCGAGCAGTAGACACCATCAACATGCGCTCACGCACCACGTCATACGCCCAGTGATACATGTAGGTGTATGGCAGGAAAAACAGCAACACGCCGATATCCAGCAGGAACGCCTGCCACAGGCTGACGTTCAGCCACCACGCAATCAGCGGCACCCCCATCGCCACCAGCCCGCCTTCGAACAACAGCGCATGGACAACCCTTACCCAGGCGTTGTGCACGATGCCATAGCGTTTGAGCAAACGGTCGAACAGCCCGTTGAAGACCACGTTCCAGGCCAGCGCCAGGGCGGCGATGACCAACGTGACGACACCCATCTCGAGCATCGGTTTGTCCATGATCCACGCCAGGAGCGGCGTACAGATCAGGATGGCCAGCACTTCGAAAGCGATGGCCTGGAAAATACGTTCAGTGATGGATTTGTTGACGCTCATGATCAGGAATCTCTGAGTGACTGTGGTTGCCATCATCCAGCCCTACGTCGATACTTCCTAACCAATAACCATCGACAAAGGCGATAGTTCATGGCTTCTCAGGAAGTGTTGCAAGCGTTTGTCCAAGCGGCGACGCAAGGTTCGTTTTCTGCGGCAGCACGCAAACTCGGCCGCAGCCAGTCGACCATCAGTGCAGCGGTTGCCAGCCTTGAAATCGATCTGAACCTGGTCCTGTTCGACCGCAGCAGCCGCAAGCCGAGCCTGACCCCGGCCGGGCACGTGATGCTGCAGCGGGCCGAGGAGATCCTGGCCGCCACCAGCCGCCTGGCAATGACCGCCAGTCTGCTGTCCCAAGGGGTTGAGCCGAAGTTGACGGTGGCGATTTCCGACACTTATCAGTCCGACCGTTTCGAAGCGGCGTTGAGCGCGTTCGATCAGCGTTATCCGGACCTTGAACTCGAATGCCTGATCGCTGAATGCGATGACCTAGTGGCCTTGGTGCAAAGCGGCCGGGCGCATGTGGCCTTTGCCGAAAAACAGGACAGTTACCCACCGGACCTGGTCAGCTCGACCGTGGATGAACGCACGGAGATTGCCCTGTTCGTGTCCCGCGAGCATCCATTGGCAGCGCTGGGCCTCGTCGATCAAGACGTGTTGCAAAAGCATCGGGAGTTGCGACTGGCGACGATCGTCAATCCGTATGAAAGCCGTGCGAAGGGACGTGTCTGGTCGGCGCCGAGTTACCTGATGCTGCTGGAAATGGCCCAGGGCGGGTTTGGCTGGGCACCGTTGCCGCGATGGCTGGTGGAGCGGTTTGGTCCGGGGACATTGCAGGAGCTGGACGTGCGGGGCTGGCCGAAACCGGTGTTTGTCGATGCCTTGTGGTCGCGGCTGCATCCGCCGGGGCCGGCAGGGAGCTGGTTGCTCGGCAAGCTGCTGGAATGAAAGTCCTGCGGACCTTATCGCGAGCAGGCTCGCTCCCACAGTGGATCGCGGTGATCACAAAATTTGTGTACGCCCCCCCGTAGGAGAAAGCCTGCTCGCGATGGGGCCCGTCGGTTCACATCACCTCAGCGCCTTGATCCGCGCCTCGATAAACCGCCGCTCCGGTACCTGCTGCGTCAATTCCAGCGCCCGTTCATACGCCGCCCGCGCCTCTTCACGCCTCCCCAACTGCCGACAAAACTCCGCCCGCGCCGAATGCGCCAAGTGGTAATCCAGCAGATCACCCCGACCCAGAATCCCGTCCACCAACACCAGCCCCGCCAACGGTCCGTCTCGCCTGGAGATCGCCGCTGCACGGTTCAACTCAATCACCGGTGAAGGCACCGCCGCCAGCAGCACGTCATACAAACCCACAATCTGCTGCCAGTCGGTCTCCCCCGCCGTGGGCGCTTCGGCGTGCACCGCCGCAATCGCCGCTTGCAGGCAATAAGGCCCGAACCGTCCGGTGGTCAGCGCCGCCTCCACCAGCGCGCAACCTTCGGCAATCATCCCGGCATCCCACAACGAGCGGTCCTGTTCATCCAGCACAATCAGTTCACCGCTCGCCGACGTGCGGGCCGGGCGTCGTGATTCATGCAACAGCATCAACGCCAGCAGCCCTATCACTTCCGATTCCGGCAGCAACTCCATCAACAGCCGCCCGAGCCGGATCGCTTCGCGGGTCAGGTCCTCGCGGGTCAGTTCGGCGCCGACCGACGCCGAGTAACCTTCGTTGAACACCAGGTAAATCACCCTCAACACGCTGTCGAGACGCTCGGGCAGTTCCGCCAGTGTCGGCACTTGATAAGGGATTTTCGCGTCACGGATTTTCGCTTTGGCGCGCACGATGCGCTGGGCGATGGTCGCCGGTGCCGAGAGAAAGGCGCGGGCAATTTCCTCCGTGGTCAGGTCGCACACTTCGCGCAGGGTCAACGGCACCTGGGCATCCGACGCGAGGGCCGGGTGACAACAGGTGAAGATCAACCGCAAACGATCGTCTTCCACGTCTTCATCACTCCAGTCGGCCTGTTCCAGCTCCTCCAGTTGAGCAATCAACATCGGCCGGGACGCGGCAAAACGCGCGCGCCGACGCAACACATCAATGGCCTTGAAGCGCCCGGTGGACACCAGCCACGTGCGCGGGTTATCCGGCACGCCGTCACGCTGCCAACGCTCGACCGCGACGAAAAATGCCTCGTGCAGGGCCTCTTCGGCGAGGTCGAAATCGCCAAGCAGACGGATCAGCGTCGCCAGAATCCGCCGCGACTCTTCGCGGTAGACCTGCTCGACCCGAGCCGTGACCGAAGCGTCAGTCATCAGTCCGGCATGCCTTCAGTCACCAGCATCACCAAGCGATCGAGGCTTTGTCCCCAGCCATCGTAAAACCCCATGGCCTCGTGGGCCTGGCGATCTTCTTCGGACCAGTGCATGGCCCGGGCGGTGTAGAGGGTTTTGCCGTCCTTGTCTTCGAGGGTCACTTCGGCCGACATGAAGGGTTTGCCCGAAGGAATCCACCCGGGAGTGAACGCGTCGGTGAACACCAGGCGTTCAGGCGCGACGATTTCCAGGAAGACTCCCATGGTCGGATACTCAGTCCCGTCCGGTGCGCGCATCAGGGTGCGAAACTGGCCGCCGACCCACAGATCCATTTCGCACTCCGGCGTGGTCATGCCATGCGGTCCCCACCATTGAGTGAGCAAGGCCGGCTCGGTCCAGGCGCGGAAGAGCTTGCGACGCGGCGCGTCGATCAGACGACTGATGGACAGCTCGAATTCGGCAGGCTGATGCTTATAGGGTTGCGGGCTCATGGGGATCTCCTGTCTTGTGCTTGTTATTCAGGGATTCAACTGGCGAACGGGCCGCACCTCGACGCTGCCGACCCGGGCCGCCGGGATGTTGCCGGCGACCTGGATCGCTTCATTGAGGTCTTTGGCATCGATCAGGTAGAAGCCGGCCAACTGCTCCTTGGTTTCGGCGAACGGGCCATCGGTGATCGACATCTTGCCGTTGCGCATGCGCACGGTGGTCGCGGTCTGCACCGATTCCAGCGCCTCGGCCGCGATCATCCGGCCGCTGCCCTGGATCGCCTCGGCGTAGGCCATGCACTCGGCGTCATGGGGACTGTCGGGCAGCGAGTGCAACTCCTGTTCGTTGCTGTAGACCAGGCATAGGTACTTCATGTGGGCTCTCCCGGATCGAACTGATCAACTATGGCTGCTGATTGGCGTTTTGGCGCTGCTTCCCGATAAACAGCCCGGTGATCAGGGTTCAAGGTTGAACAGCGCCGTGCCGCTGGTCATGTCGAACGGGGCCGACCAGTGTTCATGGACGATGCGCCATTGCCCGGCATCGCGCCGATAGCAGGCGGTCACACGCATCCAGCAGGCCTGGGTTTCACCTTGTTCGTTGGTGCCGCCGCAATGGGCCAGCCAGTGAGCGAAGGCTATGTGCTCGTCCGCGACGATGTTCAAGTGGGCGAAGTCGAACGTGTGCGCGCCCTGGCACATTTCCATGCACTCTTCCCAATGCGCGCGGTAAGCCGCCTTGCCGCGAAACTGCAAGGCCTTGACCGCGTCGTAGGAGACGATGTCGTCGGCATACAGCTGCATGAGTTCTTTGACGTCCTTGGCGATGACCGCCTCACGATAGGTGTCGATCAGGGCCTGGATTTCTTGGGTTGCGTTCATGGTGGTTCTCCGTGGTTTTTGTTGTGAAGACACCCTTAGTCGTCTGGCGCACCGCCAAATCGACAGTCGAAATAAAAATAATCCATGAATGCAAACTCGTTAGAATCCAACGCCTATTTTGTTGGAAAAAGGACACTCCAGTGACAACCCGACTCGTGCCTTACGAAAGCCTGAACGCGCGCCAGCGCCAGCAGATCGAGGCCATCGAAGTGCATAAAGAGCAGATTAAATTCTCCGGCGACATCCACGGTGCATTGCACACCTTGCTGTCCAAACCCGGTCCCGGCGTCAAGGGATTTGCGCTACTGGCCGAGGAGGTTCCCGTGGCCTTCCTGCTGCTCAAACGCCCGCCCGTGTTGCCGGCCTGGGCCGATGAACACAGTGCGACCTTGCATGCGTTGCAAGTCGATCACCGCGCTCAAGGCAAAGGTTATGGGAAGGCTTGCCTGCAAGCTTTGCCCGACGTGGCTCGTCAGGCGTTTCCGGAAATCAAAGCGCTGGAGTTGTCGGTGGACGCGGACAATGAGGCCGCCATTGCGCTCTATGCAAAATTTGGCTGGGTCGACAGCGGCGAGGCGTACAAGGGCCGGATCGGTTATGAACGGCGCATGAGTCTGGTTTTCTGAGGTGGTTATGCTCGACAGTATCGAAGCACTGGAAGCGATCTACGGCCAACCCCACGACCGCGCCGTGCGCAAACAGATTGCCTTTCTGAACGAGGACTATCAGGCCATGGTCCGCGCCTCGCCGCTGGTCATCATCAGCTCGGCCGGGCCTGATGGCCTGGACGGTTCGCCTCGTGGCGACACGCCGGGATTCGTGCGGATCATCGACCCGAAGACCCTGGCGATCCCGGACCGTCCGGGCAACAACCGCATCGACACGCTGCGCAATGTGGTGCTCGATTCGCGGGTGTCGCTGCTGTTCATCATCCCCGGCATCGGCGAGACGTTACGGGTCAACGGCACGGCGCAGATCAGCGCGGAACCGACATTGCTGGAGAGCTTTGCGGTGAACGGCAAACCGGCGCGCACAGTGATGCTGGTGACCGTGGACGCGGCATACTTCCATTGCTCGAAAGCGATTGTGCGTTCGGATTTGTGGAACCCCGAGAAGCATCTGGAGCGCTCGGCATTGCCAACGGCGGGGGCTTTTCACAAGCGCTTGAATGACGGGCAGTTCGATGCCGAAACATATGACCGGGAAGCGCCGGCGCGGGTGCGGGACAGTCTTTACTGACACGCCCCCTAACCAATGTGGGAGCGAGCCTGCTCGCGATGACGGCATAACATTCAACAGAAGTGTCGACTGTCAGACCGCCATCGCGAGCAGGCTCACTCCCTCAGGGGATCTTCGGTGCTTGATATACGTTGGTTACAGCGCCAGAACCATCTCATGCCACGCCATTCCGCCGTGGTCGGAGGCCGACGGCTTGATGTAGGCAAAGCCGAATCCGGCGTACAGCGGAATATGCCGTTCCTTGCACATCAGATGGATGTGGGTCTTGCCCATCGCCCGCATGCGCTCGATGAATTCGCCCATCAAACGCTTCGCCAGCCCCTGCCCCTGAAAATCCGGGTGCACCACCACCGACATGATCACGACGTGCGGCCCGGCCGGGTCGTGGCCAATCAGCTCCTTGAACGCTTCGTCTGACATTTCCACCTGAAACGCCGCACCGGAATTGATGAAACCGGCTACAACGCCGTCCACTTCGGCGACGATGAAACCCTCCGGCCAGGTGGCAATGCGCGTGGCGATTTTTTCCCGTGTGGCGGCTTCGTCGCCTTCGTAGGCAACGGTTTCGATGGCGAAGCAGCGGTCCAGGTCGGCGGGAGTGACGTGGCGGATGACGGTGTTCATGGCAGCTCGGATTCAGCGTGGGAAAGGCTGGGGATCATAAATTAATAAGGTGTTCATATCGATCACTGCTGATGTCGTAAAGCCTTCGTATAGGCGCTTTCATTGCCGATCGGATCGGATTATTGGTGTTGCCTGTCTCTGATCATCGATAGGGGGAACACACCATGAGCAGCGTTCAGATCGGACTTCTCTTGCTGTTGGGCATCAGCACGTTTGGCTTTGTGACGTTGTCGATTGACGTGATGCGGTCGCGGCGGATGAAGCGGAGCAAGTAACGATCAAGAGGCGGACGTGGGTCCGCCTCTTGATGCGGTCATTTGTCTTTTAGCGGCAGCCAGATTTCCAGCACGCCGGTGTTGAGCTTCGGGTTGAAGTCTTCGCTGTAGCGTTCGAACTCTGGCGCGTCCGCCGCCTGATGGCCGGACTGCGGCAGCCAGGTTTTCCAGATGTACTGAAAGGTCGCGGGCAACTGGTCCAGTGTGCCTTTGTGCTCGAACACCGCGTAATGCTGGGGTAGAACCTCGACCCAGCGGTACTTCTCGGGCAGGTCGTCGAGTTTGGCGATTTCGACGCCGGCGATGTACTCAAACCCGCCTTTGCCATCGGGATTGCAGCAAATACCGTAGGTCACTTCACCTTTTTGGCCGGGTATCTTGCCCATCTCGGGAATGAATTTTTCCCAGAGTTCGGGAATGCCTTGTGTGGTCTGCTGGGTAAATCGACCACCCAGCCCTGCAATGAGCAGAAAATGCCCATGTTCGAAGCGTGGCTCGGCCGGTTTCACGCCTGTTTGCTCATCCATGACTCAACTCCTTGCTGCAAAAAAAAATGGGTTCGGCTGGGAGTATAGAAGCCAAACCCGATTCGCCTAATTACAGGGCGTGCAACTGCTCGACGGCGCCCGCACCAACAAACTCGTTATAGCCCGATAGAATCACGTACACCGCGAAATAGCAGAAGATCGCCGCCGATGCCATGTAGGAGTAACGCAGCAGTTTGTCGCCCAGCAACTTGCCGCCGTGGCTCGCGGCGAAGCACAACGCGACGCACCAGAACACTCCGGCGCACAGAAAACCGCCGAGAAACAGCGCCGAACTGACGGCGTCACCGCCACCGGAGCCCGCGATGAGCGTACCGCCCACGGCCGCAAACCAGAGAATGGCGCTGGGTGACGACATGGCCAGGAAAATCCCGCGGAAAAACTCCTTGCGGTGAGAGTTCTGCCCCACCTCGGCGGCCTGCGCCAACACCGCTTCATGGTGAATCGCCGAATAGATCATCTTCGCCGCGAAATACACCAGCAACGCTGAACCGCCGATCCACAGCACCCAACGCACGGTTTCGTATTGCAGCAAAACGGTCATGCCCGCCAACGCCAGCACCGCGTAAATCAGGTCACCGACGCAAGTGCCCAAGCCCAAGGCAAAGCCTTGAAAATAGCCGCGCTGCATGGCCAGGGTGATCATCGCGATGTTGGCCACGCCGATATCCAGGCACAGCGAAAGGCTCAGCAGAAAGCCGCTGGTAAATTCCATCAACCGGGTTCCTTCGGACAAATTTGTTTACAGAGTCGCTGGACAGTGTGCCACAACAGCCCTTACATTCCGCCACAGGCCACCGCAGTGGCCAGCGTCGCTCGGACGGTTCCGGGCGCTCACGTTACCGAGGCAACAATGGCTAACCCAGGTTCGCCGCGCCGCTTTGCGCGCATAGATCGACTCCCCCCTTACGTATTCAACATCACTGCCGAGCTGAAGATGGCCGCCCGTCGTCGTGGCGAAGACATCATCGACTTCAGCATGGGCAACCCTGATGGCCCTACTCCGCCACACATCGTCGAAAAACTGGTCACCGTCGCCCAGCGCGAAGACACCCATGGCTACTCGACGTCCAAGGGTATCCCGCGTCTGCGCCGGGCCATTTCCAATTGGTACAAGGATCGCTACGAGGTCGATATCGACCCGGAAACCGAAGCCATTGTCACCATCGGCTCCAAGGAGGGCCTGGCGCATCTGATGCTGGCCACCCTCGACCAGGGCGACACCGTGCTGGTGCCGAACCCCAGCTATCCGATTCACATCTACGGTGCCGTGATTGCCGGCGCCCAGGTGCGTTCAGTGCCGCTGATCCCGGGCGTGGACTTCTTCGCTGAACTGGAAAGCGCGATTCGCGGCTCGATCCCGAAACCGAAAATGATGATTCTCGGCTTCCCGTCGAACCCCACCGCCCAATGCGTGGAACTGGACTTCTTCGAGCGGGTGATCGCCCTCGCCAAGCAGTATGACGTTTTGGTGGTGCACGACCTCGCTTACGCCGACATCGTCTATGACGGCTGGAAAGCCCCGTCGATCATGCAGGTGCCGGGCGCCAAGGACATCGCGGTGGAATTTTTCACCCTGTCCAAGAGCTACAACATGGCGGGCTGGCGCATCGGCTTCATGGTTGGCAACGCTGAACTGGTCAACGCCCTGGCGCGGATCAAGAGTTACCACGACTACGGCACCTTCACCCCTCTGCAGGTCGCGGCGATTGCGGCGCTGGAAGGCGATCAGCAGTGCGTCAAGGACATCGCCGAGCAGTATCGGCAGCGTCGCAACGTGCTGGTCAAAGGCCTGCACGAACTGGGCTGGATGGTCGAGAATCCGAAAGCGGCGATGTATGTCTGGGCCAAGATTCCCGAAGCCTATGCGCACTTGGGCTCGCTGGAGTTCGCCAAGAAATTGCTCGCCGAGGCCAAGGTCTGCGTCTCGCCAGGCGTCGGGTTTGGTGAGTATGGGGATGATCATGTGCGCTTTGCGCTGATCGAAAACCAGGACCGGATTCGTCAGGCAGTGCGCGGGATTCGCGGGATGTTTCGGGCGGATGGCCTGGCCCCGAAATCCGCCGGCTAACACTTAACCTGTAGGAGTGAGCCTGCTCGCGATGAGGCCATCACATCCAATTGAAGTGTCAACTGCCCCACCGCTATCGCGAGCAGGCTCACTCCTACAAGGGTGATGTGTTGAGCCATGAAATCATCACCCACAAAAAAACCGCATTGCTGCGGTTTTTTTGTGCCTGCGCCTTGCTTAAACAAAGAGCCGCTTAAACGAACATCGACAGCAACAGGATAAAGCCCAGCGCAACGATGGACAGGATGGTTTCCATCGCGGTCCAGGTCTTGAAGGTTTCCGCCACGGTCATGTTGAAATACTGCTTCACCAGCCAGAAACCCGCGTCGTTGACGTGAGACAGGATCAACGAACCGGCACCGGTGGCCAGCACCAGCAGCTCACGGTTCACACCCGGAATCATCCCCACCACCGGCACCACGATGCCTGCGCCAGTAATGGTCGCCACGGTTGCAGAACCGGTTGCCACACGAATCACCGCCGCCACCAGCCAGGCCAGCAGGATCGGCGAGATCTGCGCTTCCACCGCCATGTGGCCGATCACGTCACCCACACCGCTGGTGACCAGCATCTGCTTGAAGCCACCACCGGCACCGATGATCAGAATGATCGCGGCGGTTGGCGCAAGGCTGGCATCCAGCCATTTGAGCATCTGGTTGGAGCCAATGCCCTGCTTGTAACCGAAGGTATATAGCGACAGCAGCAACGCCAGCAGGAGAGCCGAGATAGGGTGACCGATCAGGTCCATGAAGGTGCGGAAGAAGTTACCGTCCGGCAGCACCACATCGGCAAAGGTCTTGAGCAACATCAGGAAAACCGGCGACAGCACGGTGATCAAGGTGATGGAGAAACTCGGGAGATCGGCAGAGTCGTTTTCACGTGCCAGTTGATCCACCAGTTCCTGGTTAGGATGGCCGGGGATGTATTTGGCGATGAACGTGCCGTAGATCGGACCGGCAATGATGGCCGTCGGCAGCGCAACGATCAGACCGTAAAGAATGGTTTTACCGATGTCAGCGCCAAACACGCCGATGGCCAGCAACGGACCCGGGTGCGGCGGAACCAGGCCGTGCACGGCGGACAGACCGGCCAGCAGCGGGATACCGATCTTGATGATCGACACGCCGGTACGTCGGGCGACGATGAACACCAGCGGGATCAGCAGCACGAAGCCGATTTCGAAGAACAGCGGAATGCCGACCAGGAACGCGGCGAACATCATCGCCCACTGCACCTTGTCCTTGCCGAACGCACGAATCAGGGTCTGGGCAATCTGATCCGCCCCGCCCGACTCGGCCATCATTTTGCCGAGCATGGTGCCCAGCGCGAGGATGATCCCGACAAAACCGAGCACCCCACCGAAGCCGTCCTGGAACGCCTTGATGATGGTGCCGATCGGCATGCCGGAGGTCAGCCCGAGAAAGGCTGCGGCGATGATCAGGGCAATGAACGGGTGGAACTTGAACTTGGTGATCAGGACGATAAGCCCGATCACCGTGACCACTGCATCGAGCAGCAGGAACGTCTCGTGGGACATGCCAAACATTAGGGGTGTCTCCTGGTTGTTGTTGTTATTAAAGCGGGTAACTCGCACGCCATCAGGACAGCGCTATCTCTTCGGAAAAAACTCATACGGCCTGTTTCAGGCCATGGGCCTGCCACCAGACATGCGCTTGCTTCGCCAGTTGCTCGACGCTGTGGTTCGAAGCGTCCAGCGCCAGGGTCAAGGGCTCGCCAACGGGGGATTCAAGGGTGGCGAACTGACTGTCGATCAGGGTCGAAGGCATGAAGTGGCCCGGCCGGTGGGAGACACGATCAGCGGCGACTTCAGGGGTCAGCTCAAGGAACACGAAGCCCAGGCCCGGCAAGGCGCTGCGCAGACGTTCGCGGTAACTGTGTTTGAGAGCCGAGCAGGTCAGCACCGGGCGCTGGCCTTGAGCGTCGACGCGGCGCAATTCATCGCACAGGCTGTCGAGCCAGCCGGCACGGTCTTCGTCGTTCAGGGGGATGCCCGCGCTCATCTTTTCGATATTGGCGGCAGGGTGGAAAGTGTCGCCTTCAATGGCGGTCGCGCCGCTGAGTTGGCACAAGGCCTCGCTGACGCAAGTCTTGCCGCAACCGGCAACGCCCATGATGACCAGGGCGGTGATGGAATGATTCATGTAACACCTCAGCGCGCAGACAGCGCTACCTTTGCCAGTTATGACGCTTGAGCAAAAGCAGAAGTTGCCGACGCCTTCTTGTCATTTTTGTGGGTTGCAGCATGTTCGTTCCCAATGCCAAAAAGCGGGGATCAGGCAAACCCCGCTCACGCATTTGCAGCTGCATCGAGACAGCGCTACCTTAGTGCCTCGAATTTTGTTTGGCAAGCCGTCCGATGATCTCCACTAAAAACGATAAGAATACGCGCACCACTGGCCGCCCTACCCTGAACGAAGTGGCACGCCTGGCCGGTGTCAGCCCGATCACCGCCTCCCGCGCCTTGCGCGGCGTCAGCACGGTGGCCACCGAACTGGTGGAAAAAGTGCAGAAAGCGGCCCTTGAACTCAACTACGTGGTCAACCCTGCCGCCCGCGCCTTAGCCTCGGCCCAGAGCCATTCGGTGGTGGTTTTGGTGCCTTCGCTGTCCAACCTGCTGTTCATCGATACGCTGGAAGCCATTCATCAGGTTTTGCGCCCCAAGGGCTTCGAAGTGCTCATCGGCAACTTCCATTATTCGCGCGATGAAGAAGAAAACCTGCTGCGCAATTACATGGCGTATCAGCCTCGCGGTTTGCTGCTGACCGGTTTCGACCGCACCGAAAGTTCGCGACGGATGATCGAGGCGAGCAACATTCCGTGCGTGTACATGATGGAACTGGACAGCGCCGCCGGGCTCAATTGCGTGGGTTTCTCGCAACTCGCGGCGGGTGAAACGGCGGCGCACCATTTGCTGTCACGTGGGCGCAAGCGCCTGGCCTACATCGGCGCGCAGCTGGATCAACGCACCTTGCTGCGCGGCGAAGGTTTCCGCAAAGCCCTGCAAAAGGCCGGTTTGTATGACCCGGACCTGGAAGTGCTGACGCCGCGCGCCTCCTCCGTCGGTCTGGGGGGCGAACTGTTCCTGCAACTGCTCGCCAATCATCCTGATGTCGATGCCATTTTCTTCGGCAACGACGACCTGGCCCAGGGCGCCCTGCTTGAAGCGATGCGTTGCGGGATCAAAATCCCCGAACAAGTGGCGATCCTCGGTTTCAACGACCTGCCCGCCTCGGCGCACATGGTCCCGCGCCTGAGCAGCATCAGTACCCCGCGCGAGGCGATTGGCCGACGTTCGGCGGAGTTGATGTTGACCTTGCTGGCGGGCAACACCGTGGCGAAACCGGTGCAGGACATGGGGTTTGAGTTGAAGGTGCGCGAAAGTACCTGACCCAGGTTGGCACGAGCCTGCTCGCGATGGCGGTGGGTCAGTCACCATCAATGTTGACCGTCAGGTCCTCATCGCGAGCAGGCTCACTCCCACAAGGGATTGCCTCAGCGACCCATCAGTTCGACGAACGCCATTGCGCCTTTCTGCAACGGCTGGCTCTTGAGCCATACCGCGTGCACCGGCAGCACCAGACCGTTCTCGATGTTGCGGAAACTCAGGCGCTTGAGTCTTCCGGCATCGAGCAACGGTTGGACCACCGACAACGGAAAATTGCCCCAGCCCAACCCGGCTTCGACCATTTCCAGCGCCATGGCGAGGGTGTCGGTGCGCCAATAGGATTCGCCCACCAAAGGCCGGGTTTCGCTGATCGGCAGGTCGCGACTGGCAACGATGATTTGCCGCACGTGAACCAGATCCTCCAGAAACAAATCCTCGCCCTGAAACAGCGGATTGTCCGCTGCCAGCGTGGCGATCACGCGCTCGGTGCCGACGAACTGGAATCGCTCCAGTACGTTCATGCTCAACCCCGCGAAGGCCAGGCAAACGCTGACGCGACCGCTGTGGAGCATCGCCAGCACATCGTCCTGGGGCGCGCTGAGCAGTTCTATTTCCAGGAGCGGATGACGCTGGGCGATGACCTTGATCGCGGCCAGCAAATGGCGCTTGTCGAGGTCTGCCACGACGCCAATGGACAACTTGCTTTCCAGCCCCAGCGACAGCTCGATCGCATGCACCTGCAGCTGCTTGAGCTGTTCGGCGATCAACCGCGCGTGCGGCACCAACGCACTGGCCATCGCCGTCGGCACCGGTTCGCGATGGCTGCGATCGAACAGCGGATATCCGAGCTCGGCTTCCAGGTTGGCAATGCCCATGCTCACCGCCGACGGCACTTTGCCCAGCGCACGCGCCGCCGCCGAAAACGAACCGCGCTCGATCACGGCCAGGAACAACTCGATGCTGTCGCTGTTGAAATTCATTCCTCGTCCTATCAATAAAATTGAAAGCTTCTGACTTTTTCTGTCAGCACTATTGAAGCTATCTTTCGTCGCCTTCGCCAGTGCTGCTGGCTTCAAGTTCGCGAGAAAGAGGCAAAACTCCATGCAAGGCGTTAAACGAAAACTGGTCTACGTGTCGCTGTTCGAAGTCTTTGGCATGACCTTCTCGACGCTGGGCCTGGCATTGCTGTCCGGCACCTCACCCGGCAGCACCGGGCCGTTGGCCGTCATCATCACCACCATCGCAGTGACCTGGAATTTCATCTACACCACAGTGTTCGAGCGCTGGGAACGTCGTCAGCCATCGCGCACCCGCACCGTTAAACGGCGCATCGCCCATGCCGTAGGATTTCAACTAACCTTGATAGTGTTTCTCATCCCGCTGATCGCCTGGTGGATGAACATCAGCCTGGTGCAGGCTTTCCTGCTGGACTTGGCGCTGATCATTTTCATCCCGTGCTACACCTTCGCGTTCAACTGGCTGTTTGATCGCACATTTGGTTTGCCCGCCTCGGCGTTGCCGGATCCGGTTTGAAAACCGCGCAATGTCTGTCAGATTCCTGAAGCGTCGAATCGCTAACGGAGTAGCTCAATGGAACATGCACTGAAGATTTTGGGTAAGGCGTCGTCCATCAATGTCAGAAAGGTCCTGTGGACCTGTGAAGAACTGGGCGTTGCCTACGAACGCGAGGATTGGGGTAGCGGTTATGCCTCAACCCACACACCGGAGTTTCTGCGGCTCAATCCCAACGCGCTGGTGCCGGTGATCATCGACGACGCTGGAGTGCTGTGGGAGTCCAACACCATCTGCCGTTATCTGGCCGGCAAACACCAGAACACCGATCTGCTCCCCCACGAACCGGCCGCGCGCGCTCGGGTCGAGCAATGGATGGATTGGCAAGCCACTGAACTCAATGCCTCATGGAGCTATGCGTTCACGGCATTGGTGCGCAAAGATCCGGAGTTCCAGGACCCGCATCACATTGCTGCCGGTGTACGTGGCTGGAACCAGAAGATGGGCATCCTCGAACACCAGCTCGCGGCGACCAAAGCTTACGTCGCCGGGCCACGCTTCACCCTCGCCGACATTGTCATCGGGCTGTCCGTCAACCGCTGGCTGATGACCCCGATGGAGCGGCCCGATTACCCGGCCATCGACGAGTATTTTCAGCGACTGGCACAACGTCCGGGGTTCCTCAAGTTCGGCTGCAATGGCCTGCCTTGATGCCCTGCCTTGTTTGCCGCCAAGCGGCAAAGACTAACCGCAGAACCCACGTCACCCCCTCGACCAGCACTCACTAACTGGTTGATTTATAGTGGTTTTTGCTTATAGGCATACTATTTGCTCAAAGCACCGCACCACAACTACCTGCAAGGTCTATTCATCATGTTGGTCAGTGCCAAACAACAAACGTTAATGATCCCGCTCTCCAAGAAGCCCGGCGATGATCCTGCGGCTGAAGCCGCTGCCGGCCTTCAGGGGGCGATGCTGCAAACGTTGCAAAGCAACGTTCAGGCGCAAACCGCGCAGGTGCAGACTTCCGCCACCCGGGACGCCACCCGGCAAGTCAGCGAGGCGAGCAAAATCAGCGACAACGTGGATGAAGCGTTCGCCAAAACCCGCGTGCAATTGCAAGCGCTCGAGTCTTTCCAACTGCCGGCCGATGTTAAAGCCAGGGTCACGGACAGCGCCGCCATGAGCGACTTCAAGGACTACATGAGCAAAACGCCGGAGCAGCGCCTGCGCGACAGCATTCTGCAAGAGATGGGGCTGACTGAAGAAGAAGTACAAGCCATGCCACCGGAGAAACAACAGGCGATCGCCAAAGAGATCGCCGAGCGCACGGAGGACAAGGTCAAACTGGCGCAGGTCGAGAAAGAAAACGCCAACAGTGAGAAAGGCAGTAGCCAAGTGGTCGACAAGTTCCTCGCTTCGCTTTAACGGCAGGGAGCCCTGCACTTCATGCAGCAACCGGCACAGCCGGCTGCTACAAGAGACGCGACGCGATCAGTCAGTTCAACTGCAACGTTTCGTTGAACTGACTGATCGCATCCACCACATGCCGCGATCCCTGCTGAATCTCCAGGATCACCTCCCCCGCCTCGTTCGCCAGTTCCACCCCAAGTCCGGTTCTGCTCAAGCTCGACTGCATGCTGGTCACCGCGCTCAACGACAGGTCATGGTTCTTGCGCACCACATCGACGATCTCCAGCGTCGCCTGACTCGTGCGTGCCGCGAGGCTGCGTACTTCATCGGCGACCACCGCAAAACCCCGCCCATGCTCGCCGGCCCGGGCTGCTTCGATGGCTGCATTGAGCGCCAGCAAGTTGGTCTGGTCGGCAATGCCGCGAATCGTCTGCACGATGGTGCCGATGATGTCGGACTGTTTGCTGACGGCATCAATACTGAGCGCGGCTTCGTTCAAATCCCGGGAAATGTCCTGGATGATCTGCACCGTTTGCTGCACCACCTGAGAACCTTTCTGTGCACAAGCGTCGTTTTGCACCGACGTGCTGTGCGCCGACTCCGCAGCGGTTTGCAACGTGGCGATTTGCCGGGTGATGTCGCTGGCAAACTTCACCACTTTGTAGAGCCGGCCCTTGGCGTCGAACAAAGGGTTGTAGGACGCTTCGAGAAACACGGTATGGCCGTGTTTATCTTTGCGTTCAAAACGATGAGAGTGATACTCGCCGCGATTGAGTGATGCCCAGAACGCTTTGTAAGCCGACGACTCGGATTCGGCGCGGTGGCAAAACAGGCTGTGGTGTTTCCCCACCACTTCGTTGAGCGAGTAATGCATCGTCTTCAGAAAGTTATCGTTGGCCGTGATGACGTTGCCCTCGGGGGTGAACTCGATCACCGCCATGGAACGACCTATGGCGGCGAGCATGCTTTCTTCTTCGTGTTCCTTGTAAACCCTGGCGGAGATGTCAGTGGCAACTTTAATCACGCTTTTAACCTGACGGTCGGGACCGAGCACCGGCATGTAACTGGCTTCGAGCCAGACCTCCTTGCCGCGCTTGTTCAAGCGCAAGAAGCTCCCGCCCACCGGTTCGCCACGGGCCAGGTCGCGCCACAACTTCGCGTAAGCCTCGCTGCGATAAAAAGCTTCCTCGCAAAAGATCCGATGATGTTTGCCGCGCACTTCGTCGGCGCTGTACCCCATGACACTGCAAAAGTTGTCGTTGGCATCCAGCACGATGCCGTCCGGCGTGAACTCGATCATCGCCATTGATCGACTGACCGCCGCCAACTTGGCGTTGGCTTCGCTCAACGCGCAGCTATAGCGCTCGATTTCCAGCAGGTCAGCCTTGTGATGTAGGTTAAACATGGTCGTATCACCTTCAGCGCGTTCTTTTGATTGATGAAAGGTCTTTGGTCTTTCAACGGATCCACCACAACGTTCTATGGAACAGGCACACGCGTTCCTCCACGGGAGGAAGTGTCAGGTGATCAATGATGTTCAATCGGAGTGTCCATGCAGCAACGCACTCATCAAGACATCCTTCTCTTGATAGCCCGGGACCGGGCCAGCCCTAACTGTTTCATAAGTAATTCCCTTTACCGGCCAGCTCCTTGTTACTCCCTGTCGGCGCCTTGGGTTGGGCACTCTTGCTGCGCCATCTTTCATATGGCGAGCGACATGGGTAGTTAGAAGTCAGCGTAGACAGTCGATAGAGGGGCGCAAGGCCACTAGTCGGCCAGTATTGAGGACAAAATCGGTTCAGCGAGGAAAATCAGGAATGCCTGTAGCGCTGCAGCGCATCAAACGAACTCGCAATGTCTGCCCGTGGGCGGCATCGAAGTAATGGGGCATGGCGTTGCTCAGATCGGGGACCGGTCCCCCTCTGTGCAATGGCGCAGGGAAATCTTGCGGATTATTGGGTTACTTCTTTAGGCATGCAGCAGGAGCCCGAAGACCGGGCTCCCTTGTGGCGAGATCAATGACCGAACACATCCACCTTCTTGGCCTTCTTGTCTGCACGCTTTTCATCGGCGGTTTTCGCCGGTTTCTTCTTTGCCGCTTTTTTTGAATCCATGCCTTTGGCCATGATACGTACTCCACTCATACGGGATGTGAGATCAGGTATACACCTATCGCCGGCCGCGCGTTCTTTTATAATCACCCGCTTTGCGCACCGACAGATCGAACCCATGCCCGACACCCAGTACACCCTGCTCGCCGAGCCGTTATGGCCGCTGATGAACAAGTTTTATCGCGCCCACCAATCGCCGATGAAAGCGGTTCGCGACGCTCAGCTGTGGGTCGCCAGAAGCGAGGAGATCATTGGCGCGCTGTGTTTGCGGCCGGTCTCGGGCGGGCATTGGTTGACGGGGTTGTTCGTCGATCCGGCCTGTCGCGAACAGGGCATCGCGGCGGCGTTGATCGCCGAAGCGGTGCGCGGTCTCGACCAACCGGTCTGGCTGTTCTGCCACCCGGACTTGCGGGGCTTTTATGAACGCCGAGGGTTTTCCTTCGATCCGCCAATGCCCTACGCCATGACCGAACGCCTGAGCCGTTATGCCCGCAGCAAACCGATGATTGCCATGGGCCTGGAACCGTCTGTGAATTCGACATGTAGGAGCGAGCCTGCTCGCGAAGGCGGCGTGTCATTCGACATCATCGGTGAATGACCCGCCGCCTTCGCGCGCAGGCTCGCTCCCACCGTGGTTTGTGGTGTTTTCGCCTCAGTCGTCGGCGTCAGGGTCGAGGTCCGGGAACATCACTTCGGTGAACCCGAATTGGCTGAAGTCGGTAATCCGTGACGGGTACAACCGGCCGATCAGGTGATCGCATTCATGCTGCACCACCCGCGCATGGAATCCCTCGGCGATCCGCAAGATAGGCTGGCCCTTGGGATCGAAGCCTTCGTAGCGAATCTGCTGATAACGGTCTACCGCGCCGCGCAGGCCGGGCACTGACAGGCAACCTTCAAAGCCCTCTTCCATCAGCGAGTTCAAAGGTGTGATCAGCGGGTTGATCAGAATGGTCTGCGGCACCGCTTCAGCGTCCGGGTAGCGTTCGCTGTGTTCGAACCCAAAGATCACCAGTTGCAGATCGACGCCGATCTGCGGCGCAGCCAGGCCGACGCCACCGACGCTTTCCATGGTCTGGAACATGTCGTCGATCAGTTGCCACAACTCAGGGCTGTCGAACATCTCGGCCGGCACCGGCGGAGCAATGCGCAGCAGGCGTTCATCGCCCATTTTCAGGATTTCACGGATCATTTTATGGTTTCGTCAGTGTGCGGCTTGATCGAGTGATCCCGACCCAGTCCGGAAACGTGGTGTTTGGGTTCGTGATCGAGCTCACCGGGGACTTTTTCACCGTCATTCTTGCCTTCGGTCGACATGTGCTCGATCACTGCATTCATCTCCGCGCCCAGCAACAGCACCGCGGCGGAAATATAAAAATAGAGCAGCAACACGATGATCGCGCCGATACTGCCATACATGGCGTTGTAGTTGGCGAACTCCTTGACGTACAGGCCAAAGCCCACGGAGGCAAGGATCCACACCACCACCGCCAGCACCGAACCTGGGGTGATAAAACGAAACTCTTGTTTAACGTCCGGCATGACGTAATAAATCAGCGCCACGGCCACCATCAGCAAAATCACCACCACGGGCCAGCGCACGATGGTCCACAGGGTCACGATGAAGTCTTCCATGCCGACTTGCGCGGCAATCCAGCCCATCAGTTGCGGCCCGAGCACCATCAACGCGGCGGCGATCAACAGCATGCCGGCGATGCCAACGGTGTAGATGATCGACAGCGGAAAACGCTTCCACGCGGGCCGGCCTTCGACCACGTCGTAGGCGGCGTTCATCGCGCTCATCATCAGCCGCACGCCGGCGGATGCGGTCCACAGGGCAATCACGATACCAATCGACAGCAAGCCACCCTTGGACTGCTGGAGTTGGTCGATCACCGGGTTCACCTGCTCCAGCGCCTGAGGCGGCAGGACCAGTTCCGATTGCAGACGCAGCCACGAGAAGAAGTCCGGCAGGTGCAGGAAACCGATCAGAGCGATCAGGAACAGGATGAAGGGAAATAGCGAAAACAGCATTTGATAGGCCAGCGCCGAGGCATAGGTCGACATCTCATCGTCGACGAACTCGGTGACCGTGCGCATCATGACACGGTGCAGGCGCAGGCCTTTCATGTGGGGGAAAAACATTAGCGTCTCCTTTCGCCGCAGGTTGGGTTGAAGTCGAGGCGACTCAGGGGCCGTTTTCTACATCAAAGTAGCCTACTTGGCGACTTTGAAACAATTTCCGTGCGCAAGTTCAGGCTGACACAAAAACGGCCATCCGTGGATGGCCGTTCATGTTGTTCATCAAAGGCCGAATCAAGCCTTGTCGACGCCTTTCTTGATCGCGTCCTTGGCTTTGCCGACCGCTTGCTGGGCCTCGCCTTTTCTTTCCTGCACGACGCCTTCGGCGCGCATTTTGTCATTACCGGTGGCCTTGCCGACGCCTTGCTTGACGTTGCCGGCGGCTTCGTTGGCCATGCCTTTTACTTTATCGCCAGTGCTGCTCATGGTGTTTCTCCTGTGAACAATTCAACGGAAAAAGTCGTTACACAAAGATTGACCGGGGGCATTTGCGTGGAGTTTCATTTATTTCACGGCGACATTTCATCGTTCAATGCAGGTTGGGCTTTATGTTTGCCGACCAACCCCCGAGAATGCGCAACGTATTCAGGCCATGGCGCTGAAGATCCAATCCCGTAGGAATGTTATGAAACTCGATAAAAAGCAGGCCATTGCCCGCAGAAACCAGGAACTCGGCGGTGCTGTGCTTGGCGTCAACAACTGCCATTTCACCGAACTGAACCGCAACCGCAACATCTGGTGGTTCGATATCCCGGTGGCGCGCCTGGCCATTGGTCAGTACGAATGGGTTCACCTGCTGATGCACACGCCGGAAACCGACGAACTGCTGCACTTGAAAGTGCCGACGGTATTCCTGCGCGAGAAGCTTGAAGGCCTGGTGGTGCGCAACGAAGGCAAGCGCAAGGCCGCCTTGAGCCTGGAACTGAGCGCCGACAAGGACTCGTACCTGCAGGACATGCGTCCGGCGGGCACCAACGTCAATTTCGCGCCGTTTCGCCTGTAACTTTACACATCCCCTGTGGCGAGGGAGCTTGCTCCCGCTGGGCCGCGAAGCGACCCCAAATCAGACGCTGCGGTATTTTTGGTGTATCTCCATCGACTGGGTGACGACTGCTGCGCAGTCGAGCGGGAGCAAGCTCCCTCGCCACAAAAGCGGTCCTGATAGCGTTAAAAAAAAGCCCCGCATCTGCGGGGCTTCTTGTTTGTTACGCGCCGACTTTCCTGGCGTTGAGCTTCTTCAGCTCTTCGTCGCGCAATTCGCGGCGCAGGATCTTGCCGACGTTGGTGGTCGGCAGCGCATCGCGGAACTCCACGGCGCGTGGGACCTTGTAACCGGTGACGTTCGCACGCATGTGCTCCATCACCTGCTCCTTGGTCAACGTCACGCCCGGTTTGGCGACGATGAAGATCTTGATCGCCTCGCCCGACTTCTCGTCCGGCACGCCGATGGCCGCGCATTGCAGCACGCCCGGCAGGGTCGCCAGCACATCTTCCAGCTCGTTCGGGTAAACGTTGAAACCGGAGACCAGAATCATGTCTTTCTTGCGATCGACAATTCGCATGTAGCCGTCCGGCTGGATCAGCGCGATGTCACCGGTCTTCAACCAGCCTTCGCTGTCGAGCATTTCATCGGTGGCGTCCTGACGCTGCCAGTAGCCCTTCATCACTTGCGGACCTTTCACACACAGTTCGCCGATTTCGCCCAACGGCTGTTCAACGCCGGCATCGTCGATGACCTTGCACACGGTCGATGGAACCGGAATACCGATGGTGCCGATCTGGATGTGCTGGATCGGGTTCACCGTGGCGACCGGGCTGGTTTCGGTCATCCCGTAACCTTCGCAGATGGCGCAACCGGTGACCGCTTTCCAGCGCTCGGCTGCCGCCAGTTGCAGGGCCATGCCGCCGGACAGGGTGACTTTCAGCGCCGAGAAGTCCAGCTTGCGGAACGCTTCGTTGTTGCACAGCGCCACGAACAGGGTATTGAGGCCGACGAAGCCGCTGAACTTCCACTTCGACAGTTCTTTGACCATCGCCGTCAAATCGCGCGGGTTGCTGATCAGGATGTTGTGGTTGCCGATCAGCATCATCGCCATGCAATGAAAGGTGAAGGCATAGATGTGGTACAGCGGCAGCGGCGTGATCAGGATCTCGCAGCCTTCGTTGAGGTTGGAACCCATCAGCGCCTTGCACTGCAACATGTTCGCCACGAGGTTGCGATGGGTCAGCATCGCGCCCTTGGCTACGCCGGTGGTGCCGCCAGTGTATTGCAGGACGGCAACGTCGCTGCTGGCCGGGTTGGCTTCAGCCACTGGCTGGCCGTGGCCCTTGCTCAGCACGTCGTTGAACTTGATCGCCTTGGGCAAGTGATACGCCGGGACCATCTTCTTCACGTACTTGATGACGCTATTGACCAGCAGGCGCTTGAGCGGTGGCAGCAGGTCGGCCACTTCGGTGACGATCACGTGCTTGACGCCGGTTTTCGGCACGACGATTTCGGCCAGATGCGCCATGTTGGCCAGGCAGACCAGGGCTTTGGCACCGGAATCGTTGAATTGGTGTTCCATTTCCCGCGCGGTGTACAGCGGGTTGGTGTTGACCACGATCAGCCCGGCGCGAATGGCACCGAACACGGCGACCGGGTACTGCAACACGTTGGGCAGTTGCACGGCGATTCGATCGCCCGGCTGCAAGTCGGTATGCTGTTGCAGGTAAGCGGCAAAGGCACCGGACAATTCGTACAGTTCACCGTAGGTGATTGTCTTGCCCAGGTTGCTGAATGCCGGTTTGTCGGCGAAGCGCTGGCAGGAACGTTTCAACACTGCCTGAATATTCGGATACTCGTCTGGATTGATCTCGGCAGCAATCCCGGCAGGGTACTTATCCTTCCAAAAGTCTTCGTTCATGGAAGCCCACTCCTCAGCAACGCGAATTCAGCACCGCATTTGATGCGATTATTATTGGTGTGTGTTTGTCGGTGAATCTAGCGCTTTCATAAGCCCGAGACGTCACAAAGCGCGCCGAGAGTAGCAGCTTTGCCAAGGGTCGACTAGAGCCAAAAGCGGCCTCTACGGTCACAATTATGACTCAAGAATTGCTAGCGGTCATTTTAGAGCAAAAATTCTATACACCCCTGAAAAGCCTGTGAAACCGGGGGCTTCAGATGTTTAAAAGCTTCGCGGGCAAGCCTCGTTCCTGCAGGCTCGCATCGTTCGCTGACGTAATGAACGACACGAACCTGCAGGAACGAGGCTTGCCCGCGAACGCGCGAAGCGCGGCCATTCACCGACTACGCGATATCCCGCAACTCCCGCCGCAGGATCTTGCCCACCGGCGTCATCGGCAACGACTCCCGCAACACAATGTGCTTGGGCACTTTGTACGCCGTGAAATTTTCCTTGCAGTACGCCTTCAGCTCTTCAAGGCTGACCCCTGATTCGCGGGCCACCACAAACAGCTTCACCGCCTCCCCCGAACGCTCGTCCGGCACGCCGATCACCGCGCAGTTGGCGACTTTCGGGTGAGCCATCACGATGTCTTCGATCTCGTTCGGGTACACGTTGAAGCCCGAGACGATGATCATGTCTTTCTTGCGATCGACGATGCGCACAAAACCGTCCGGATCGATCACCGCGATATCGCCGGACTTGAACCAGCCTTCGGCATCCAGCACCTCGGCGGTGGCTTCCGGTTTCTGCCAGTAGCCCTTCATGATCTGCGGGCCCTTGATGCACAGTTCGCCTCGCTCGCCCAGCGGCTGCTCGACGCCTTCATCGTTGATCACTTTCAGGGTGGTGCCCGGCACCGGCAGGCCGACCGTGCCGATCCGCGATTTGTCGCCGTAGGGGTTGGTGCAGGCCACCGGTGAGGTTTCGGTCAGGCCATAACCCTCGGTGATGCGGCAGCCGGTGAGCTGTTCCCAGCGCTCGGCGGTGGCCTTGACCAGCGCGGTGCCGCCGGAGTTGGTGAGTTTGAGGCTGGAGAAATCCAGGGTCTTGAAGTCTGGGTGATCCATCAATGCAACGAACAGCGTGTTAAGCCCCAGCAGTGCCGAGAACCGCCAGTTCTTCAGCTCCTTGATGAAGGCGCCAATGTCGCGTGGATTGGTGATCAGCACGTTGTGGTTGCCGGTCACCATCATGCACATGCAGTTCGCCGTGAAGGCATAGATGTGGTACAGCGGCAGCGGCGCGATCATCACTTCCTGACCTTCGCGCAGCAATGGCTGACCGTCGCTGCCGAACTGTCCGAGGCATGCCCGCGCCTGTTGCATGTTCGCCACCAGGTTGCCGTGGGTCAGCATCGCGCCCTTGGCCAGGCCGGTGGTGCCGCCGGTGTATTGCAACACCGCGATGTCGTCGAGGCTGACGTTCAGCGGCTTGATGCCCAGGCCCCGGCCCAGACGCAGCGCGCTCTTGAAGGAAATCGCCTGGGGCAAGGAATAGTCCGGGACCATTTTCTTGACCTTGCTCACCATCGTGTTGACCAGCCAACCCTTGGCGGCAGGCATCAGGTCGCCCATCTTCGCTTCGATCAGGTACTGGATGTCGGTGTCGGGCAGCACTTCCTGGACCTTGGCCCCGAACATGTTCAGGTACACCAACGCCCGGGCACCGGAGTCCTTGAACTGATGACGCATCTCCCGCGCGGTGTACAGCGGGTTGGTGTTGACCACGATCAGCCCGGCGCGCAAGGCACCGAACACGGCAATCGGGTAATGCAAAACGTTGGGCATCTGCACCGCGATGCGATCCCCCGGCACCAAGTCGGTGTGGGCTTGCAGGTAACCGGCGAACGCCAGGCTGTAGCGTTCCAGTTCGGCGTAGGTCAGGGTCACGCCCATGTTGCTGAAGGCGGGGCGATCAGCGAATTTCTTGCAGGAACGCTCGAACACCTCAAGCACCGACTTATAGGCCCCAAGGTCAATATCCAGGGGCACGCCGGCCGGGCGTTTGTCATTCCAGAAATCAGGTTGCATTGTTCTTGTCCTCTTTACCTGAGCCTATCCGGGCCGCTTTTCTGTCACTTTTGTAAAAGCGGGGCTTCACGGACACTAGCAGCTATGGCGAATCAGGCAAATATGCCAATGGGCGTCATTGACCGCGTGAATCTTGCTGCAGCGGCGTGGCCTGATCAGACGGCAAGCGCTGGATGCGCTATACAATGCATCGAGGCTATTTTCATACCCGGCAGCCCCATGCAAAGGAATCGCCATGATCCACGACACTTTCTGGCTGACCGCGAGTGACCGCAGCCGCCTCTTCGTCAACCAGTGGCTGCCCGATCCGCCTTTGAAAGCCGTGATTCTGCTGGCCCATGGCATGGCGGAACACAGCGGTCGCTACGCCCGCCTGGCGGAAAAACTCTGCGCGCAGGGTTACGGTGTCTACGCGCCGGACCTGCGGGGACATGGCAAAACTGCCGAAAACGGGACACTCGGCCATTTCGCCGATGACGATGGCTGGTGCAAAGTGGTTGGCGATCTGGCGAGCCTCAACCAGCACATCGGCCAGCAACATCCTGGGGTGCCGATCGTGCTACTCGGCCACAGCATGGGCAGCTACATCGCCCAGGCCTACCTGCTGCATCACAGCGCCAGCCTGCACGGTGCGGTGCTCAGCGGTTCGAACTTCCAGCCCATCGCGCTCTATCGCGCGGCACGTCAGATTGCCCGTGTCGAAAAACTGCGTCAGGGGCCCAAGGGCCGCAGTGCGCTGATCGAGTGGCTGTCGTTTGGCTCGTTCAACAAAAAATTCAAACCGGTGCGCACGCGTTTCGACTGGCTCAGCCGCGATCCGGCGGAAGTCGATCGGTACGCCAACGACCCGCTCTGCGGCTTTCGTTGCACCAATCAGCTGTGGATCGATTTGCTCGGTGGGTTGCAGCAAATCAGCAAAGCGTCCAATCTCGCTCAGATTGATCCGGGCCTGCCGTTGCTGGTGATTGGCGGTGAATGTGATCCGGTGAGCGAAGGTAAACGTCTGAAAGATCTGGCCGATGCACTACGCGCGGCTGGCAGCCAGAACCTGCAACTGACTATTTACCCGCAGGCACGGCATGAACTGTTCAACGAGAGCAACCGCGATGAAGTGATCAATGACGTGTTGAACTGGATCGCCCAGGCGCTGAGCCACCGCCGGCCACCCAGATCGGAATAGTTTTTTTGTGGATTTTTTATTCGTCACAGGAATTGAAACAGATGACCCAGGTTACCAACACCCCATACGAAGCCCTCGAAGTCGGCCAGACCGCCAGCTACAGCAAGACGGTCGAAGAGCGCGACATTCAGTTGTTCGCCGCGATGTCGGGTGATCACAACCCGGTGCACCTGGACGCGGAATTCGCCGCCGGCACCATGTTCAAGGAGCGCATCGCTCACGGCATGTTCAGCGGTGCGCTGATCAGCGCGGCCGTGGCTTGCGAGTTGCCTGGGCCGGGGACTATTTATATCGGTCAGCAGATGAGCTTTCAGAAGCCGGTGAAGATTGGCGACACCCTGACCGTGCGCCTGGAAATCCTCGAGAAACTGCCGAAGTTTCGTGTGCGGATCGCCACGCGGGTGTTTAACCAGCGCGATGAATTGGTAGTCGATGGCGAGGCCGAGATTCTGGCGCCGCGCAAGCAGCAGACGGTGACGCTGCCTACCCTGCCGGCGATCAGCATCGGCTGATTCATCTCTCACCTGTGGCGAGGGAGCTTGTCGGAACGCCACACCGTCCCGTTGGGGTGCGCAGCGCCCCCAAATCAGGCGCCGCGTTTGATCTGATCAACCGCGGCGTTAGTTTTTACGACTGCTTCGCAGCCGAGCGGGATGGTGCGGCGTTCCGACAAGCTCCCTCGCCACAATGATTGCGGCGCAGCGTATTTAGCGTTCGCTTACCTGCACACTCGCCGTCATCCCCGAACTCAGATTCATGCCCTCCGGCAATTTATCAATCTTGATCCGCACTGGAATCCGCTGTGCCAGCCTCACCCAGTTAAACGTCGGTTCTACCTCCGCCAACAACTGCCCATCTGGCGTGGTGTTGCGATCGGTAATCCCGCGGCTGATGCTTTCCACATGCCCGTCCAGCGCTTCTCCCGCGCTCATCAACCAGATCTTCACCGGATCGCCCACCCGAATCCGCGACAACTTGGTTTCCTCGAAATACGCCTGCACATAGAAGGTCGAATCATCGATCAATGCCATCACCGGCTGCCCGGCGTTCACATAATTGCCTTGGGCCAGGCGCAGGTTGGTGATGTGGCCGCTGCGAGGCGCATGGACCTGACTGCGCGCCAGATTGAGTTCGGCAACCTTGGCTTCCGCCTGAGCTTCACGCAATTCACCCCGGGCGATACCCGCGTTGATTTGTGCGTTCTCGCGCAGTTCGGCACTGATGGCTTGCGGCCCGAGGCTGGCGCGGCGACTGGCTTCGCGTTCGCGCAGATTGAGTTGTTGCTGGCGGGTCTGCACCACCGCCTGGGCTTTCTCCAGCGCCGCATCGAACCGGTCACGATCGATGCTCAGCAACAGGTCGCCCGCCTTGACCGGTTGGTTATCGAACGCCTTGAGCTCACTCACCCACCCCGAGACGTCCGGGGCGATGACCACCACGTCGGCGCGGATCCGCGCATCCCGGGTCCAGGGCGTAAGCATGTAGTACTGCCACAAATGGAAGCCGGCAAAGATCGCCACCGCCACCAGGCACAGGGTTACCGCGACACGTACGGGGGTACGCATGTTCAACTCCTTAATAAAGGTCCGAGGACGACGGTGATCAAGGTCAATACACAGACGTACAAGGCGCAATCAAACAGTGCTTCATGCCAGATCCAGCGGCCGACCGGTGTCAGGCGCAACAGCATGCGCAAGGCTCCGGTGACCAGCAGTGCCAGCAGCACGTAAATCAAAAACGGACTGAGCAGCACGCCGCCCACCGACCACTCACGCAAGCCCATGGCTTTGCTCCTGCTGACGGCACCAGGCGCGCCAACTGCTCTGCAGTTGCAGCACCGCGCCCTGAGCCAGTTTCACCGCGTCGCTGGGTGGCAACGCGTACAAGGTCTTCAAGAAATCTGCGCTGGGTCGTTCGAGCGCATCGGCGCAGTTGCCCGCAGGGCCCTGCTCAAGGACTTTTTCCAACTGCTCGAGATAACGCCGCTGCGGTGCGCTGACCGGCACTTGCGCTACCGCCAGGCTCAACCGCAGATGCAACAATTCATCGCCGATATCGAGGCCGAGCAAGCCGTCATCCCAGCGACTGCGCGCCGGTTCCGGCAACTCGGGATAGTGCCGCGCCAGTTGCAGCAAGCGGTCGGCCATGCGTCCGCCAAACCAGCTTTCGGCACCCCGCAGGTTACGTCGGGTCAGCCGCACCAGATCGTCGAGCGTCGCTGCCAGCAAGCGGCGGCCATGCCACGCCGGGTTACGCAGGATCAGCAAATGAAACGCCAGCACCGCCGCGCCGACACCGACCACCATCGCCTGGGCGCTGTTGAAGAACGTGGCGACGTCGAATTTCATCGCGTTCAGCGGCGACACCAGCACGATGAAATGCAGACAGAACGAAGTCGCCGTGGCCCCAATCTGCGGCTTGGCCATGCCCAGCGCACCGAAAAACAACGGCACGCCCATGCCCATGCAAAGCAAGGCAAATCCGCTCCATTGCGGCAGCAGAATCTGCCCGACGAAAAACGCCGCGGGAATCGCCAGGAAAATGCCCCGCATAAAACTCATGCCGATCTGCGCACCGTTCTCGCGACTGGCGAACAGGCTGCACACCACGCACGTCAGCACCAGGGCGCCCGACGCGGCGGGCCAGGCCGTCGCCAGCCAGAAGCACGACACCACCAGAAACGCCAGGGCACTACGCGCGCCAAACACAAGTGCCAATGACAGGTCGCGGTGCGGCGCCAGGGTGCGTGGCGGATCGACCGTTTCGCGCCCCTCCTCCACCGCTTTCATCGCCGCAGTGGCCGCCATCGCGGTATCGAGCAACAAGGTGAAACGGGCCAGGCAGTAACTTTGCGCCGAGCTGATGTGCGGATCATGGGACGCATCGAGCAACCTCGGCCGCAACGCTTGCAGGGTCGCCGTATCGTCGCCGCTGAGCGCAACCTGAACCTCGGTCATCCACGGCAACAGTTGCTCGGCTTCCTGTGGTTCCAGTTGTTTCCACTGACGGCGCACCGAACGGGCAATGCGCAGCAGCATCAAGAGCTTCTGGCTCAAGCCGCTGATGGCTCGTGCCCGCTGCCGACCCAGGCCACCTTCAAACCAGGCATGTTCGCGCTGGGCATCGACCGCGACGATTCGCCCGAGGATTTCCAGCAACCCCTTACGGGCCTGAGCATCGCCGGCCAGCGTTGCACGCGCAGCATTCATCCCGCTGTTCCAGGCGGCTCGCGCCTGATCCGCCAGTTGTCGCTCGACGCGCATCGGCCACAGCAACGCGCTGGCCGCCGTGGCGCACAGGATGCCCAGACAGATTTCCGTGCAGCGCGCCACGGCCTGGTCGAACACCGTCAGCGGATGGGTAATGGCCGGCAACGCGATGATCGCTACCGTGTAACCGGCCAGCACAAATGAATAGGACCAGGCACTGCGCAGCAACGTTGAACTCGCCGTACACAACCCGAGCCACAACGCCAAGGCCAGCAAAAACAGCCAAGGCGTCTGGGCGAACAAGCCCATGAATACCACCGACATAATCGTGCCGACCAGCGTGCCCAGCAGCCGTGCCAGCCCCTTCTGCACCACCATTCCAGACAATGGCTGAGCGACGATGAACGCCGTCATCAATGCCCAGGCGGGTTGCTCAAGCCCCCAGCGCAATGCCAGCCACAGGGCCAGACCACCACCGATCAAGGTTTTGATTGCGAACTGTAGGGCGCGGCGGTCAGGCGCAAACAAAGCCTGCAAAGTGATAGGCACGTAAAAGTCTCTTGAAAGGACGTTTTTAACGATAGTCGGGTTCACTGAAGTCACTTGAAAAACAAATTATTAGCGAGCTATCTATATTCCGTCCAGCGTTAAATCCCAGACACAAAAAAACGCCAGGCTGGCTGGCGTTTTTGACAGGCTACGAACGCTTAAGAGCGTGCGCGAGCCTGGTTGCGCAGGGCTTTTACCTGATCGTGATTGCGTTGCACCCCGTGGTACTGACGTTCAACCAGGTCACGAATGCCCACCAGATTGTGCTTGTTGATTTTTTCGAGGGCTTCTTTGTAAGCCTTCAGTGCATGGTCTTCACCGCGTTCGGCTTCGTTCAGCACGGCTTCTTCATCCTTGCCGGTGAACATCGCTTTGACGTCGACCCAACGACGGTGCAGATCACCGCTGACGCTGGTGGACGTTTCCGGATCGCCGCCCATCGAACGCACGGCACTCTGAAGTTCGGCAGCGGCGGTGGCGCAGTCGGCGGAGCGTTGCACGAACAGGGTTTTGAGTTCAGGGTGTTTGATGTCTTCAGCGCAAGTCTTGAACCCTTCCTGACCGTCTTTGCTGGTTTCAATCAGGTCGTTGAGTACAGAGATCGCTTCTTTATTCATGTCGGTCATTTTTCAATTCCTTGCGGGTTGATGAAAGATGCAATAGCTATTGCACCCTGCATGCCAGCTTCGAACCGAGAATTTATGCGTTATATTTCAACAAGTTAGTTATAGCGACCAAATCTGTATCCGCTTTTTTTGCATGAACTGTCAATTGGCCTGCATGCAGAATGCCTGTATTTTCCAGCCTGATGAATCAAGACGACCGATAGATGAACCCTGAAAAGCTCGAACTGTTGATCACCCGTGAAATGCCCTTCGGCAAATACAAGGGTCGCATCATTGCCGACCTGCCCGGCCAATACCTGAACTGGTTCGCCCGTGAAGGATTCCCGCACGGTGAGCTGGGCGGATTGCTGGCCCTGATGCAGGAGATCGACCACAACGGTCTGTCGGACCTGCTCGAACCGCTGCGCGCCAAATACGGCAAACCTGCCCCGCGCCACTGACATCGTCATCAAAAAAGCCGAGTAGCTCATGCCCGATAACACCCGTCGCGCCCGTGATGAACATTTCTGGAAAACCTTTGCCGACCGCTACGCGGTCGAACCCGGGCCCATCAACCTTGAAAACGGTTACTTCGGACGGATGTCGCGCACCGTGGTCGAGGAGTACGAGCGCAATATCGAGCTGATCAACCGCAGCAACTCGGTGCATGTACGCCAGCGTTTCGAACAGATCGAAAGTCTCGAGATCCGGGCGCAGCTCGCCCGCCTGATCGACGTTCCAGTCGACACCGTGGCCCTCACCCGTAGCGCGTCGGACGGCCTGCAATCGTTGATCCGCAATTACAATCGCCTTCAGCCGGGCGATCAGGTGCTGATTTGCGATCTGGAGTACGACACGGTCAAAGGCGCGATGCGTTGGCTGGCGCGGCATCGCGGCGTGGAAGTGATCGAAATCGACCACGCGCACCCCGCAACGTTTGACAGCTTGCTGGCGACTTATCGCGACGCTTTCGCGAGTTATCCAAAGCTCAAATTGATGGCCCTGACCCATGTCACCCATCGCACCGGATTGGTCATGCCCGTGCAGGCCATTGCTGCTGCCGCCAAAGAATACGGCATCGACGTGATCCTTGACGGCGCGCACGCCCTCGGCCAGATCGAGTTCAATCTGGATGAGCTGGGCGTTTCTTTCGCCGGCTTCAACCTGCACAAGTGGATTGGCGCGCCCCTGACGCTGGGCTTTATCTATATAGACCCCGAGCGTTTGGCCGACATCGACCCGGACATGGGCGAGATGCACTTCCCGGTCACCGATATTCGCGCCCGCACGCCCTACAGCACACCGAACATCCCGGCCCTGCTGACGCTGCCGCTGGTGTTCGAGGAGCATCTAGCCATGGGCGGGGCCGCTGCCAAGAGCACACGGCTCAATTACCTGCGCAACCGGTGGGTCAATGCAGTTCGCGAGTTACCGGGGATCGAGATCATGACACCCGATGACCCGCGACTGTACTGCGGCATTACCTCGATGCGCTTTACCCGGCATACCGATCAACAGGCGATGGTCGAGCGGCTGCTCAGCGACTACAACCTGTTCACCGTGGTCCGCAGTGGCGCGGCGAGCGGGCCCTGCATTCGCATTACACCAGGGCTCACCACAACCGCTGCCGACATGGATCTGCTGGCCAGGGCGCTGAGCGAGTTGCGCTGACGTCAGACCGTGTATTTGTCGAAGTCCTCCGGCTTGATTTGCGTCGAAGCGGCGAACGTATCGATACCGATGGTCGTATGCCCGAAAAAGCCATCCTCGTTCGAGTCTCGACCGAGGGTGTGGACCGTCAATGTCGAAGCCTCGCCGCCCTGCTCGCGGTAATAAGTGTCTTCATTGTTGCTCAACGGCGAGACCGATCGGCCGCTGTAGTCCCGGGCGTTTAGCACCGAACGTGAAGCGGGTTCGGGGAAGTAGAGCTGACCGACCCAGGCGACGTGTCGTTCGTCGAGGTAATTGTTGCCGGACGTAATGCGCACGGCGACATGAATGTGCAAGGTACGGCCGGCATAGAACCCCGGGTAGATGGTGGTAAACCGCACAATGCCCTTTTTGTCGGTGAATTGTCCGCCACGCAGATAGGTGTCGTCGTCGGTGCGCGGGATGGAGCCGATGTCCCCGACATCGACTTCCTGGTCCGGATTGACCTTGCTCCAGCCCGAATACGCACCGCGCGCATTGCAATGCCAGATATCGACCAGGGCTCCGGTCACCGGCTCCCCCGTCATGGCATCGACAATCGACAGTCGCAGCACCAGGGGAATGCCATCGGCGCTCTCGCTGATGTTGCGCCTGATCAGTTTCGGATTGCGGAAATACGGGCCGGCAATTTGCTCGGGAGACAGCAGGTAAACGGAGGGTGCGGGTGTTGCGGAGGTGGTGTCGTCCATGACGTTCTCTCTTCCATAAGATGAACGCAGGTTAACGCTGGATGGGCGGCGAGAGGCGGTAACTATGTATCGCATCATTTCCCTTGCAGGAGGGGTATTTCATCAGGCAAAAAAAAACGGTGCACCGACCAAGCGCACCGTAAAGCCGTAGAACACACAACGAAGTGTTTGGTAAAAGCCGATCAGTCCAGCAGCGCCAAGGCCTCGGCGGTGCATTCCTGAATGCGGGCCCAGTCGCCGTTCTTGATCCACTCGGGATCCAGCATCCAGCTACCGCCCACGCACATCACGTTTTTCAACGCCATATAGCTCTTGATGTTGGCCGGGCTGACGCCACCGGTCGGGCAGAATTTCACTTCACCGAACGGGCCGCCAAGGGCCTTGATGGCAGCAACGCCACCGCTGACTTCCGCCGGGAACAGCTTGAAGCGGCGATAACCCAGCCCATAGCCTTCCATGATGCCGGAAGCGTTGCTGATGCCTGGCAACAGCGGGATCGGGCTATCAACACTGGCTTCGAGCAGGTCACGGGTGATACCCGGGGTGACGATGAACTGCGAGCCGGCCGCTTCGGCAGCGGCGAGCATCGTGCGATCCAGCACAGTACCCGCACCGGTCACCAGCTCCGGACGCTGCTCACGCAGAATCTGGATGGCCTTGAGGCCGAACTGCGAACGCAGGGTCACTTCCAGGGCAGTCAGGCCACCGGCGGCCAGGGCATCGGCCAGCGGCAGGACGTCCTGTTCGCGGGCGATGGTGATCACCGGCAGGATCCGCGCCTTGGCGCAGAGGCTGTCGATCAGGGCAATTTTGTCCGCCATGGAAACGGTCGGGGATGTGATTGTCATAGCGGCTGATCCTTGGCTCATGGGCACCAGTAAATCTCTAACGTAGGTTGCAGAAACGCGCGAATCGGCATGGCGGCGACATCGTCACCGGCCAATGCGGCACTCAAAGTGGTCAGTTTGGACTGACCGGAAATCGATAGAACGGTGGTCTTGGCCGAGGCCAGCAGCGCGCGGCTCATGGTCAGTCGCTGATGCGGCACGGTCGGCGCCAGCATCGGATAGCACCGACGGGTGCCGTCGACTTTCAAGGCATCGGCCAGGTTCGGGCTGTTGGGGAACAGCGAAGCGGTGTGACCGTCATCGCCCATGCCGAGGATCAACACGTCGATCGGCGGCAATTCGGCGAGCAAACGGTCGGCCTGCTCGGCGGCCAGTTCAAGGTTCGCGGTGGCGCTGTAGAGGCTCAGAAACTGAGCCTTGGCTGCCGGGCCTTGCAACAGGTAACGCTTGAGCAGACCGGCATTGCTGTCGGCATGCTCGACCGGCACCCAACGCTCGTCGGCCAGGGTGACGACCACCTTGGACCAGTCGAGTTTCTGCTTCGCCAGGTTCTGGAAGAACGCCACCGGGCTGCGGCCACCGGACACCACCAGCGTCGCGCTGCCGCGAGCGTCGATGGCATCACTCAGTTGCTTGGCCACAATCAGCGCCAGACCATCGGCCAGCAACACCGGGCTTTTGAACTCATGGGCGCTGACGCCCTGAGGCAGTTTCAATTCAGATATCGCCATACCACGACCTCCCATCCCGCGTGATCAGAGCAATGGAGCTCATCGGTCCCCAGGACCCGGCCGCATACGGCTTGGGCGCATCACCGGATTTTTTCCACCCGGCGATCAACTGGTCACACCACTTCCACGCGGCTTCGATTTCATCTTTACGGACAAACAGGTTCTGATTGCCGCGCATCACTTCCAGCAACAACCGCTCGTAGGCATCGGGAATCCGTGCGCTGCGATAAGTGTCGGAAAAATTCAGCTGCAACGGACCGCTGCGCAACTGCATACCCTTGTCCAGGCCTTGTTCTTTGGTCATCACACGCAAGGAAATGCCTTCATCCGGTTGCAGGCGGATAATCAGCTTGTTGCTGATTTGCAGGCGCTGCTCGGGGGCGAAGATGTAGTGCGACGGTTCCTTGAAGTGGATGACGATCTGCGACAGCTTCTGCGGCATGCGCTTGCCGGTGCGCAGGTAAAACGGCACGCCGGCCCAGCGCCAGTTGCGGATGTCCGCACGCAGGGCGACGAAGGTTTCGGTGTCGCTCTGGGTGTTCGAATTCGGTTCTTCCAGATACCCCGGAACCGGTTTGCCTTCGCTGTACCCGGCGATGTACTGGCCGCGCACCACTTGTGTAGTCAGGCCTTCCGGGCTGATAGGCGCCAGGGCCTTGAGCACTTTGACTTTCTCGTCACGGATGCTGTCGGCGGACAGGTCGGCCGGCGGGTCCATGGCGATCAGGCAGAGCAGTTGCAGCAGGTGATTCTGGATCATGTCCCGCAGCTGACCAGCCTTGTCGAAGTAACCCCAGCGGCCTTCGATGCCGACCTTCTCGGCCACGGTGATTTCCACGTGGGAGATATAATTTTGGTTCCACTGGGTTTCGAACAGGCTGTTGGCGAAACGCAGGGCGATCAGGTTCTGGACGGTCTCTTTGCCCAGGTAGTGATCGATGCGGTAGGTGCGGTTCTCCGGGAAGAACTGCGCCACGGCGTCGTTGACCTTGCGCGAGGATTCCAGGTCCGAACCGATGGGCTTTTCCAGCACCACGCGGGTGTTTTCAGTCAGGCCGACCTTCGACAGGTTCTCGCAGATCGCACCGTAAACGGCGGCCGGCGTGGCGAAGTAGGCAATCACACGCTGGGCGCTGCCGGCCATTTCGGCCAGGGCGACGTAATCGTCGGCCTTGAGGAAGTCGACATGCAGGTAGCTCAAACGGGCCAGGAAGCGTTCGACCACAGCTTCGTCCAGCTCTTTGGCGCCTACATAACGGCGCAGTTCGGAGGCGATGAACGCCAGGTGTTCCTGCTCGCTGCCTGGCTCACGGGCCAGCGCGATAATCCGCGTTTCCTCGTGCAGCAGGCCTGCGCCATCGAGTTGATAAAGGGCAGGAAACAGTTTGCGCAGGGCCAAGTCACCGAGGGCGCCGAACAAGGCAAAGGTGCACGGTTCAACCGTAATCGAAGGCATGATGTTTGTTCTTTTATCAAGTTAAGCTACAAATACCTTTTTTCAAGGCATCACTCAAGGGAAAATGTAGTAATAACCACAACATTTTCGCAAAATACAGATTCCGAGTGGTGGTCGGTCGGAGCCATCAGTAGGATAGGCCACCGTGACGGGCCCGATCAAAGTCCCAATTTGCATAGCCGGGGCCCTTATTTGCATTGCTCTCTTGTTTGCGGAGCTAAGGAACATATATGGACCGCGTGCGAAATTTACTGGAACAGATCCAGAATCGCCTTGAAGACCTGAACAAGGCGGAACGCAAAGTCGCCGAAGTGATCCTGCTCAACCCTGAGCTGGCCACCCGGTTCAGCATTGCCGCGCTCGCCCAGGCCTCGAAGGTCAGCGAGCCGACGGTCAACCGTTTCTGCCGTTCGTTCGGCGTCAGTGGCTACCCGGAGCTCAAGCTTCAACTGGCCCAAAGCCTGGCCAGCGGCGCGGCGTATGTCAGCCGTGCAGTCGAGGCCGATGACAATCCCGAGGCGTACACCAAGAAGATTTTCGGCAGCGCCATTGCGTCGCTGGACAGTGCCTTGCAGGCACTGGACCCGAACCTGATCAGCCGCGCCGTCGACCTGTTGATCCAGGCCCGGCAGATCCACTTCTTCGGCCTTGGTGCCTCGGCCCCGGTGGCGCTGGACGCGCAGCACAAGTTCTTCCGCTTCAACCTGGCGGTCACCGCCCATGCCGACGTGCTGATGCAGCGCATGATTGCGTCGGTGGCGCATACCGGCGAGTTGTTCGTGATCATTTCCTACACCGGCCGCACCCGCGAACTGGTGGAAGTGGCGCGTATCGCCCGGGAGAACGGCGCTTCAGTGCTGGGGCTGACGGCCGAGGGGTCGCCTTTGGCCAAGGCCAGCACCTTGAGCCTGAACATTCCGTTGCCGGAAGACACCGACATCTATATGCCGATGACGTCGCGGATCATCCAGCTGACCGTGCTGGATGTACTGGCCACCGGCATGACCTTGCGCCGCGGCGTGGACTTCCAGCCGCATTTGCGCAAGATCAAAGAGAGCCTCAATGCCAGTCGGTATCCGGTTGGGGATGAGTTTAACTAGGTCAATATCTTCATTGCCTGTCCTGGCCTCATCGCGAGCAGGCTCGCTCCCACATTAGATCTTCGGTGGACACTGTATTTGTATTCAAAGCAGGTCCACTGTGGAAGCGAGCCTGCTCGCGAAAGGGCCAGCCCAGGCGCAAAGATTCTGGAACTAAACCCCCACCCGCGCCTGCAAACTCAAATGCGCTTTCTGCCCCGGCGCCAGGCTCAAACTGTCGGTCCCGCCACTCGCCGCCTCGACACACACAAATTCTGAAATCTCGTTCCAGCTCACTCCCAGCAACGGTCGCGCCCCCGGATGCCAGACCACCGTGTCCGCATGGTCACCGGTGTCGATGCACAACTCGCGCTGCCAGGCGTGGTCCTTGAGCTGCAATTCACCGTCATGCTGGAACACCCGCTGACACCCACCGTCAACTCTCAACTCGCCTTCCTGCTGGCAAACCTGGCGGTTCAACTGGTCGTAACCGTGGGCGCCATCGAGTCCGGACAGCGCTATCTCACCGACATCACCAATACGCCAATAGGCATGCAACGCCTGGCTCAATTGGCACGGCAGGCTGTCCTGATGCTCGGTGCTCAGGCGCAGATCCATGCGTTCGCCCAAGTGTGCGTGCAGGTCCACTTGCCAGTCACACAGCTGAAGTTGCCAATGCAGGCGCACGCCATCGTCGTCATGGCTGCTGTCGAGCAGTTTCCAGTCGATCAACCGTGCCCAGCCATGGGAAGGCCAGGCGTTTTCGCTTGGATGACGGCCATACCACGGCCAGCATACCGGCACACCGCCACGAATCGCGCCGACTTGTGGCCACTTCGCCGCGCACCAGAGCCAGGGCTTCTGGCCCTTTGGCTGGAAGTGCAGCAACTGCGCGCCCTGCCGGCTGAACACCGCCTGACACAGCGGGTGATCAATCACCAGCACATCGCGCTTCTGATAGCGCTCCCACGCAAACACCGGACGTTCGCGCAAGGATTTGAAGAAGCGTTGTAGCGGATGCTCATGCATGTGCCACGGTCCTGAAAATCATCCGGGGTGCGCCGCCCCAAAAAAAAGCGGACAGCCAAGGCTGTCCGCAAAAATGCGCACATAGAGAGGAGCTTATCGCAACAGCGTTAGAACACCGACTGAATTTTCAGGCCGGCCACCAGCGCGTTGTCGACTTCATCCACACCGCCTGGGTGAGTGATGTATTGCAGGTTAGGACGCACGGTCAGCCAGTTGGTGACGTGGAAGCCGTAGTTGATCTCGTAGTTGTACTCAGTGTTACGCAGCGGCGCGAACAGCGGGTCCTGATAGTCAGTGACATTGTTGGAGGCGTTGACCAACTCTGAGTTTTTCTTAACGTCATCGTTGACATGGATACGGGCGGCACCGATACCGAAGTCATCCTTCGGCCGTGCATCGAACGGGCCTTTGTACACCAGCATCAGCGACTGGTAGTTATCGACGAAGTTGGTGTCCTTGTCGTGGAAGGTAGCGTTGGCAGCAATGTTCAGACCGCGGGAAGCGTCACCGTTGTGGGTGGTGAGTTGTTGCTGCGCCACGAACCAGTAGCCGGACTTGCTGCTGTGGCTGCGATAGGCGTTACCGCTGGTTGCGGCGTCATTACCGTTGTCGTCTTCACGAACGTCATCGGCCTTGGCCGTGCTTTTGTAGTAACCGACACGGTATTCGCCCGGCAGGTTGCCAGGGTTAGGCAACCAGACCAGTTCGACCGGCAACACGGTGCCCTTGGTACCACTGCCGCTGAGCTTGAAGCCGTTACCGTGCTCCAGTTGCGACGGGTTCTGGTTGTACGCGCCGATCTGCGCATACCACTCAGGCGAGATGTTGTACTTCACGCGAACCGCAGCCTGCATGACCGGCCAGTTGTACCAGATGTTGGTCGCCCAGTTACCCGCTTGGGAACCGCAGAACGCCAGGTTCTGGAACTCGCACGGGAAGGTGTTGAAATCTTCGCCTTCGCCGAAGTAACCGGCCTTGACGTCCAGTTTGCCATCGAGGAACTGGTGCTTGATCCACAGTTGGGTCAGGCGAACCATGTGGCCACGGCCGTAGACTTCCTGGGAGGAACTCAAGGTGCCGGCACGCGGATCGCCGACACGGTCATTGGAGATGTTCTCACCGTTACGGTTGGTGAGCTGGACCTTGGCCTGGGTGTTATCCCAGCCCCACAGCTTTTGCAGGTCCAGCGCCACGCCCAGGCCAAACTGGTCGGCGTAACGCGCGGTCTTGTCGTTGTTGTAGCCACCGTGAAGGTTGCCACCGACTTCACCGACGTAGTCCATCTTGATGTCGATGCCCCGCTCGATCAGCTTGGTCCGCTCGCCACCCCAATCGCCGGTCATCCATTCGGAATCGGCGCTGAACGCGTCAGCCGCGTGCACACTACCGGCCAGCATCATGGCCGCAACCGCGGACAACTGGCAGATAAGCTGAGCGTTGTTGTTCTTCTTCATCCCTACATCCTCGTTTTATTGTTATTAACTGTTTTTATTTAACGCGGTTACATCAGGTGCGGAGAGCGACAGGCCGCTCACCGCATATCCCCCCTGCAGGAGCCTGTTTTGCCGGCGAAGGCGACCCTGAAATCGCCTTCGTCGGCAAGCCTGGTTCCTACAGTTTTAATCTTCAGCGGCCTTTGAATTGGGCGACGTTGGCGCCGTGGCTCTCGGCTTTTGGTTGACCGGCCACCCCAAGGCGCTCCCCGGTCTTGGCATCGAACAACAGCACTTTCGATGGATCGAATTGCAGGGTCAGGGTCTCGCCCACGTTCGGCGCGACGTCCGGCGCCAGGCGGCAGCAGACTTTGGTGTCGTTGAGATTGACGAACACCAGGGTGTCGGGACCGGTCGGTTCGGTGACCTGGACTTCGGCGCGAATGGTCGGCAAACCGTTCGGCTCGCTGCCCGCCAGAACGATCTGCTCCGGGCGCAGGCCGAGGATCACTTCACGGTCTTCCAGACCGGCGTCCTGCATGCCCATCGGCAATTCGCAACGCGCCTGGCCGCTGTCGAGCAGCGCCACCAGACGACCGTCCTTGCGCTGCAAACGCAGCGGAATGAAGTTCATCGGCGGCGAGCCGATGAAGCTCGCCACGAACAGGTTGGCCGGGTTGTTGTAGATGTCCTTTGGCGTACCGAACTGCTGAATGATCCCGTCCTTCATCACCGCAACTTTATCGCCCAGGGTCATCGCTTCGATCTGGTCGTGGGTCACGTAGACCGTGGTGGTTTTCAGGCGCTGGTGCATCAGTTTCATTTCAGTGCGCATCTCGACGCGCAGCTTGGCGTCGAGGTTGGACAGCGGTTCGTCGAACAGATAAATCTTCGGACGACGCGCCAGGGCACGGCCCATGGCCACGCGCTGTTGCTGACCACCGGAGAGTTGACCGGGCTTGCGGTTGAGCAAGTGTTCGATCTGCAACAGCTTGGATACCCGCGCCACTTCCGCTTCGATGTCGGCGGCGGGCATTTTGCGGATCTTCAAGCCGAAAGCGATGTTCTCGCGCACGCTCATGGTCGGGTACAGCGCGTAGGACTGGAACACCATGGCGATGTCGCGGTCTTTCGGGCTCATGCCGCTGACGTCCTGATCACCGATCATGATCGCGCCGCCGGTGATGGTTTCCAGGCCGGCGATGCAATTCATCAGGGTCGATTTACCGCAACCCGAAGGTCCGACCAGGATCAGGAACTCACCGTCCTTGATCGACAGTTCGATGTTCTTGAGGGTGTCCGGCAGGCCGGGACCATAGGTCTTGTTTACATTGCGAAGTTCGAGCGTAGCCATGATTACCCCTTGACTGCGCCGGCCGTCAGCCCGCGCACGAAATACTTGCCTGCGACCACATAGACCAGCAGGGTCGGCAGCCCGGCGATCATCGCCGCCGCCATATCAACGTTGTATTCCTTGGCCCCGGTACTGGTGTTGACCAAGTTGTTCAACGCCACCGTAATGGGTTGCGAATCACCGCTGGAGAACACCACGCCGAACAGGAAGTCGTTCCAGATCTGGGTGAACTGCCAGATCAGGCAGACCATGATGATCGGGGTGGACATCGGCAGGATGATCAAGCGGAAGATGGTGAAGAAACCCGCGCCATCGAGCCGCGCCGCCTTCACCAGCGCATCGGGAACGCTGACGTAGTAGTTACGGAAGAACAGCGTGGTGAACGCCAGGCCGTAGACCACGTGCACAAACACCAGGCCGGTGGTGGTGCTGGCCAGGCCCATCTTGCCGAGGGTGAACGAGGCCGGCAGCAGGACGGTCTGGAACGGCAGGAAGCAACCGAACAGCAGCAGACCGAAGAACAGTTGCGAGCCACGAAAGCGCCACATCGACAGCACATAGCCGTTCAGTGCACCGATGGCGGTGGAGATCAGTACCGCCGGAACGGTGATCTTGATCGAGTTCCAGAAGTACCCGTCAACCGTGCCCCAGGCCTTGACCCAGCCAATGCCGCTGACCACGGTCGGCCAGCTCAGCAGGTTGCCGGAGTTGATGTCTTCCGGCGTCTTGAAACTGGTCAACAGCATGACCACCAGCGGTATCAGGTAAAGGAATACCGCCAGGATCAGCACGCCGTAGATGGCGATGCGACTCAGGCTGATGGATGGTTTGGCAGCGAAATTAGTCATGACGCTTGGTCCTCAGCTCGGAGTACAGGTAAGGCACGATGATTGCGAGAATCGCACCGAGCATCAGAATTGCACTGGCCGAGCCCATGCCCATCTGGCCGCGACTGAAGGTGAAGGAATACATGAACATCGCAGGCAGGTCAGAGGAATAACCCGGGCCACCGGCAGTCATTGCCGCCACCAGGTCGAAACTCTTGATCGCGATGTGGGCCAGGATCATGACCGCGCTGAAGAACACCGGACGCAGGCTCGGCAACACCACTTTCAGGTAAATGCGCGGCATGCTCGCGCCATCGATCTGGGCAGCACGGATGATCGATTGATCCACGCCACGCAGGCCGGCGAGGAACATCGCCATGATGAAGCCCGAGGCTTGCCAGACCGCCGCGATCACCAGGCAATACACGACGCGATCCGGGTCGATCAGCCAGTCCAGGCGAAAGCCTTCCCAACCCCAGTCACGCAGCATTTTGTCCAGGCCCATGCCCGGGTTGAGCAGCCACTTCCAGGCGGTACCGGTGACGATCATCGAGAGCGCCATCGGGTACAGGTAAATGGTGCGAATGAAACCTTCGCGACGAATGCGCTGGTCAAGAAACACCGCCAGCAGCACACCGATCACCAAGGTGATGCCGATGAACATGCCGCCGAACACCGCCAGGTTCTTGCTCGCTACCCACCAACGGTCGTTGTCGAACAGCCGCTGGTACTGCGCCAGGCCCGCCCATTTGTAAGTCGGCAGGAAAGTCGATGTGGTGAACGACAGGATGAACGTCCACAGGATATAGCCATAGAAGCCCACCAGGACGATGAACATGCTCGGCGCCAGCACCAGTTTGGGGAGCCAGCGCTGCAATGCATCGAACGGCGAGGCCTTGCTGAACACAGCAACAGAACTCATGGGAAGATCCCGTACGAGAGAAAATTTACGTTGGAAATGCTGACCCTTGCAGGCGTGAGACTGCTTGCGATAGCTGAGTGTCAGACTCTGGATGTATCAACTGATACACCGCTATCGCGAGCAGGCTCGCTCCTACAGGGGCCAAGCATTACTTGGCAGCTTTGACGGCCGTGCCCAATTGCTTGGCGGCAGTCGCCGGATCGGCTTTCGGGTCGTTGATGAAGTTGGTCACCACATCAAAGAACGCGCCCTGTACCGCCAGCGTGGTCGCCATGTTGTGCGCCATGCTCGGCTGCAGGCCGCCGGACTTGGCGTCCACCAGGAAGTCCTTGGCAGCGGTCTGGGCGCAGGAGTCGAAACCGTACTTGCCCATGTCGTTCAGCATGTCGATTCGAACCGGGATCGAGCCCTTGTTGATGCTGAAGACTTTCTGGAAGTTCTCACCCAGCACGACCTTGGCAATGTCCTGTTGAGCAGCAGCAGTGCCTTTGTCTTTCTGCTTGAACACAGCCAGGGAGTCGATGTTGTAGGTGAACGCCTTGTCGGTGCCCGGGAACGCTACGCACTCGTAGTCCTTGCCGGCGACTTTCTTGGCGGCAGTCCACTCGCTCTTGGCCCAGTCGCCCATAATCTGCATACCGGCCTTGCCGTTGATGACCTTGGCCGCTTCCAGGTTCCAGTCCTGGCCTTTGCCGTCGGCGTCCATGTAGGTCGCGACTTTCTTCAGCTCGGTCAGCGCCTTGACCATTTCAGGACCGGTCAGTGCTGCGTTGTCCAGGTCGACCAGGGCTTTCTTGTAGCCGTCGACGCCCATGACCGACAGGACCACCGCTTCGAACACGGTGCTGTCCTGCCAAGGCTGGCCGCCGTGAGCAAGCGCAATGAAGCCCGCTGCCTTGAGCTTGTCACCGGCGGCGTAGAATTCCTGAAGGGTGGTTGGCGCTTTTTCGATGCCGGCTTTCTTGAAGACTTCCGGGTTGATCCACAGCCAGTTGACGCGGTGAATGTTCACCGGCACGGCCACGTAGTCACCTTCGTACTTCACGGTATCGGAGACTTTCTTGTCGAGCAGACTGTCCCACTTCTCGGTTTTGGCCGCGTCTTTCAAGACGTCGGTGTCGAGCAGACCGGTAGACGCCCATTCCTGGATGTCCGGGCCTTTGATCTGTGCGACGCCAGGTGGGTTGCCTGCAACGGCGCGGCTCTTCAGCACGGTCATGGCGGTCGCACCGCCACCACCGGCAACGGCGCCGTCCTTCCAGGTGAAACCGTCTTTTTCGACCTGGGCCTTGAGGACATCAACGGCCGCTTTTTCGCCACCGGAGGTCCACCAGTGAACGACTTCTACCGAACCTTTGGAATCGGCGGCAAGCGCACTGACAGGGAATGCAGAGATAGGGAGCAATGAGGCAAGAGAAATGACAGTAGCGAGGCGAGAAATCGCATTCATCTAGAATTACCTTTCTTGTTGTTATGCATGCAAGTCTGGTGCTTGCGCTGCATAGGATTTTAAACAGGAGTTATCCCCTCGCAGGTAACGAAGGGACGCTTGAATGTCACCACATGGTTACACAGGAGCGCTCTGGGACAACTGCCCCAAGGCCGTGGCCATGCTCGGCGCCAGCGGCAGGCGCGGGATCAGGACGGCTTGCCAGGCGTGATACAGATCCGGTTTACCGGCCCAGATATCGGCACTTGGACGGTTTTGCGGGTCGAGCTCATGGTGCCAACTGCCATCGCAGCGGTCGATGAAATGACTGTCACAGAATTCCCAGAACAGCCGGTACCAGGTTTCGTATTGCGTATCCCCAGTGCGTTTAAGCAACGCGCTGGCGGCGGCACTGGCTTCGCAATGGGTCCAGTGCAAGCGATGGCGAACCACCGCGCGATTGTCCCAGTCGAGGGTGTAGACAATCCCGGGCAGCCCGTCGACATCCCAGCCGTGACGGCAGTTGTGATCGAAGAGTTTTTGCGCGTCGGTGGCCAGCCAACCCGGCGTGAGCATGCCGGCTTGCACGCGTGCCGCTTCGAGGTGCAGCAACAGCCGCGCCCATTCGAAACCGTGGCCCGGCGTGGTGCCGTAAGGGCGGAAACCGTCGGCCGGGTTGTCGTGGTTGTACTCGCGCAGCGGCTGCCAATCGCGATCGAAATGCTCGACCACCAGGTAGTCGTTGGCAGCGGCGTGACCATGAATGACGCGCTCGACGATGCGCTGAGCGCGGACCAGCCAGCGGTGGTCGTCGGTGACATCGGCCAGGGCGAGAAAGGCTTCGGTGGCGTGCATGTTGCTGTTGGCGCCGCGGTAGGCTTCTTCACCGCTCCAGTCGCGCTCGAAGGATTCGCGCATTGCGCCCTCCTCCTCGCTCCAGAAATGCGTGTCGATGATGTTGATAGCATCGTCGAGCAACGCCTGTGCACCGGGGCGCTGGGCGACGACCGCCGAACTGGCCGCGAGGGCCACGAAGGCATGCAGGTAAGCGGCCTTGCCGGTGTTGTCATCGTGATGATGGGCAGCGGCAAACCAGCCGCCGTGTTCGGCATCACGCAACGGGCCGCTGAGCGCCTGAATGCCGTGATCGACCAGCTCGGCAAACCCTGGCAAACCCTGAATATGCGCCATGGCGAAGCTGTGGGTCATGCGGGCGGTGTTCATGGTTTCGGCGTGGGCGTTGGCCGGGAGACGGCCCTTTTCATCGAGATTGCCGAAGCCTTCGGCAAGCTTTGAAGCCTTGGCAAATGCCAACAGGCGCAAGCCTTCGGCCGCGAGCCATTGCTGATGGGCAGGTGCGTTGAGCCAACTGCTGAATGCAGGTTGGAAGGTGTCCATGGGGTGCCTTTTTTTGTTGTTTTGACTGAGGGCAGTCTAAACAACGGGCGGGGGCGGGCTTGTAACGAAGGGGGCGAGTTATGTCACCGGTTTGTGACATTTAGCTTGAGAGATTTGTTTAATGGTCTGACGCCTTCGCGAGCAGGCTCGCTCCCACATTGTTTCTGCGGTGCACACAAATCCCCTGTGGGAGCGAGCCTGCTCGCGAAGAACGATAACGCGGTCAATCTAGTCAACACTGCGCGGCAACTGCAGCGTCACCCGCAACCCGCCTTCACGCAGGTTTTGCAGGCTGACTTCACCGCCATGGCTATGGGCAATGTTGCGCGCAATCCCCAACCCCAAGCCATATCCCTGCTGCTGCCCGGCCAGCCGGAAGTGCGGTTCGAACACCTGCTCCATCCGTTGCTCCGGCACGCCTGGCCCTTCGTCATCGACATGCAGGATGAAGGCGCTGTCGTCGTCATCGATATGCAAATGCGCGTTCTGCCCATACTTCAATGCGTTGTCGATCAGGTTGCCGATGCAGCGCTTGAGCGCCAGCGGTTTGCCCGGGTACGCCGCCAGCGCCCGGCCCTGCTGGGTGACGCGACCATTACCGTTGGGCGCCAGGTACGGTTCTACCAGACAATCGAGCACATGGTTCAGATCCACCGGCTCGATGTTTTCGTGAATATCGGTGTCTTTCACGCATTGCAGCGCGCCCTTGACCAGCAATTCCAGCTCATCCAGATCGCGGCCGAACTTGGCTTGCAGCTGTTCGTCTTCAAGCAATTCGACCCGCAGCCTTAACCGGGTAATCGGCGTGCGCAGGTCATGGGAAATTGCGCTGAACAACTGGCTGCGCTCGGTCAGGTAACGGCTGATGCGCTCGCGCATCGCATTGAAAGCGCGGCCCACTTCGACCACTTCACTGCCGCCGCCTTCGGCCACCGGTTCGACTTCGGCACCGAGGGACATGTCCCGCGCCGCCCGCGCCAGGCGTTTGAGCGGACGACTCTGCCAGTGCACCAACAGGCCGATGAACAACAGCAAAAAGCCACTGGTGAGCACGATGAACCAGACCTGCTGCGCCGGCAGGCCCTGTTCTTCAAGGCTGGTGTAGGGCTCGGGCAACAGCGAGGCGATGTACAACCACTCCCCCGGCGCCATCTGGATTTGCGTGACCAGCACCGGCGGGTTCACCGGCTCCAGCGTCAGCGCGTAATGCGCCCATGAGCGCGGCAACTCATCGAGTTTCAGCCCGCTGTTGAAGATCCGCAGGTCTTCGGGGCTGACGAAGGTCACCGAGATATCCGTGTCTTGGCCGAGGGACTCTCGCAATACCTGATCCACGGCCTTGAGCACGGCTTCCTTGCGCGGGGTGATCGGCAACACTTCCATGCCCAGCGGCTTGTCGTTGAGGGTCACCACGAAACGGGTGCCGCCCATGCTGCGCAATTGGTCGAGCACCAAGGGACGAAACGCCACCGGCAGCGAACGAAAATAACTGACGCTGGCCGTCATCGAATGGGCCAGGCTGCGGGCACTGGTGACCAGGCCTTCAAGTTGGGTGGCACGCAGTTGCGACACCCAGATAACGCTCGACAAGGTCTGCGCGAACAGCACCGCCAACAGGGTCAGCAGCAACATGCGCCCGAGCAGCGAACGCGGCATCGGCACGCGGGTGGCGAGCTTGCGCAACCACTCAGTGGCCATTGCTGGCAACCACATTGGCGGCCAGTTGGTAGCCGCTGCCACGCACGGTACGGATCAATCGCGGCGGTTTTTCGGTATCACGCAGGCGCTGACGCAAACGGCTGACCGCCATGTCGACGATACGATCCAGCGGCATCAGATCGCGACCACGGGTGGCGTTGCCGATGGTGTCGCGGTCGAGGATTTCCTGCGGATGATCGAGGAACAGTTTCAGCAGCGCAAAATCGGCGCCGGAGAGAATCACTTCTTCGCCGTCAATGTGGAACAGCCGGTGGCTGACCATGTCCAGCCGCCAGTCGTCGAACGCCAGCACTTCACCGCCGGAACGCTCCTGACCGAACTGCGCGCGGCGCAACAAGGCCTTGATGCGCGCCTGCAATTCACGGGGGCTGAACGGTTTACCGAGGTAGTCGTCGGCGCCCAGTTCCAGGCCAATGACGCGGTCGGCCTCGTCGGAGCTGGCGGTGAGCATGATGATCGGCACCTGCGCCTGACGCGGGTGTTGGCGGATCCAGCGACAAAGGCTGAAACCGTCTTCGTCGGGCAGCATCACGTCGAGGATCACCAGATCGCTCGGCGCTTCGTTCATCGCTTGGCGAAAGCCCGCGCCATCGGGCGTGGTGCGGACCTGGAAACCGGCGCGGGTCAGGTAGGTGTCCAGCAACTCGCGTATCTCTTGATCATCATCGACCAACAAAATCGACTTGTTGACTGAGCTCACGGGGCGGCGTCCTTGTTGTTTGAATTGGGCGGATTATGCCTTAAGCACCGTTTTCACAAACACCACAAAACTACTGTAGGAGTGAGCCTGCTCGCGATTGCGGTTTTACATTCAACGCATTGGTTGACTGATACACCGCTATCGCGAGCAGGCTCACTCCTACAGGTTGATCGCATTTCAGGCCTGATCGAGCGCCACACCCGCACCCATCAACCCGGAATACGGCGCCGTCACCAGCCACACAGGGATGCCTTTGAAGTAATCGCTCATGCAGCCCTTGTCGGCGAAGCACCGGGCAAAGCCGCTTTCAACGAAGAAATCGGCAAACCGCGGAATCACTCCGCCGACGATATACACGCCACCGCGAGCCCCCGTGGTCAGCACGTTGTTGCCGGCGACACGACCGAGCCAGCAGCAGAACTGCTCCAGCACTTCCAGCGCAATCGGGTCACCCGCCAGACCGGCAGCGGTTATCGATTCCGGAGTATCGAGCACCGGCTCATGACCGTCCACCGCACAAATCGCCCGGTAGACCCGCGGCAAACCGCTGCCGCTCAACGCCGTTTCAGCGCTGACATGCCCGATCTCATTGAAGATGTGTTGCCACAGTTGGGTTTCACGCAGACTGCTCAAGGGCAGATCAACGTGACCGCCCTCCCCTGGCAAGGCGGCAAAACGGCCTTCGCCCAGGTCCAGCAAGGTGCCGACACCCAGCCCCGTGCCCGGACCAATCACCACGGCAGGCCGCAGCGGCTCAGGCGTGCCTTCGCAGACCACCCGAAACTCACCAGGCTGCAAACGGGTCATGCCCAGCGCCATCGCCGAAAAATCATTGACCAGCAACAACTGATCGACCTGCAATGCCTTGCAAAAATCTTTGCGACTGAGCCGCCAGTGATTATTGGTGAACTTGAATTCATCACCGCTCACCGGGCCGGCCACCGACAGGCATACCGAGCCGATCGAACCCGGTGCCAGGCCAAGCCCGCCCAGATAGAGGGCAATCGCCTCTTCCGGGCTGGCGTGGTCGGCCGTTGCCAGCACCTGGATCGCTTCCAGTTGCTGGTTTTTCCACAACGCGAAACGTGCGTTGGTCCCACCGATGTCACCGACCAAAGCCAGTTTCAATTAAGCGTCTCCAGGGCAGAAGTAAAGGCGCTGGCGCCCTGCTCTGCGGAGCTGAAGGCCATGCGCATGAAACCAAACAGTTCGCGACCGCTGCCAATGTTGTTGCCCAACAGGCCCTTGGCCGGGGTGCGCGCTGCAAATTCTTCGGCGTCCACCTTAAGCTCCAGGGTGCCTTTGACGCCATCGACGCGGATGATATCGCCCTCTTGCACCCGCGCAAGAGCACCGCCGACATAAGCTTCGGGACTGACATGAATCGCTGCCGGGATTTTCCCCGACGCGCCGGACATGCGCCCGTCGGTCACCAGCGCGACTTTGAAGCCGCGATCCTGCAGCACGCCGAGGAACGGCGTCATTTTGTGCAGCTCCGGCATGCCATTGGAGCGCGGGCCCTGGAAGCGCATCACCGCGACAAAATCCTTCTCCAGCAAACCGGCCTTGAACGCGTCGGCCAGATCCTGCTGATCCTGGAACACCATGGCTGGCGCTTCGACGATCTGGTTTTCCAAGGCAACGGCGGAGACTTTCATCACGCCACGTCCGAGGTTGCCTTCCATCACCCGCAAGCCGCCCTCAGGCGAGAACGCACGCGCGACCGGGCGAAGAATGGTTTCGTCGAGGCTTTCGATCGGGCCTTCGCGCCAGACCAGCTCGCCGTTTTCGAGGAACGGCTCCATGGTGTAACGGCTCAAGCCGTGGCCCAGCACCGTGTTGACGTTTTCGTGCAGCAGCCCGGCTTCCAGCAGTTCGCGGATCAGGAATGACATGCCGCCCGCCGCCTGGAAATGGTTGATGTCGGCTTTGCCGTTCGGGTAGACGTGGCTCAGGGTCGGCACGACTTCGGAGAGGTCGGCCATGTCCTGCCAGGTCAGTTGAATGCCGGCCGCCATGGCGATAGCGGGCATGTGCAAGGTGTGGTTGGTCGATCCGCCGGTGGCGTGCAGCGCCACGATGGAGTTGACCAGCGAACGCTCGTCGACGATTTCGCCGATCGGCATAAAGTCACCGTTCTGCTTGGTCAGACGCGTCACCTGATGCGCCGCTTCGCGGGTCAGGGCATCGCGCAACGGGGTGTTCGGGTTGACGAACGAGGCGCCCGGCAAGTGCAGGCCCATGACTTCCATCAGCAACTGGTTGGTGTTGGCGGTGCCGTAAAAAGTGCAGGTACCCGGGCTGTGGTAGGACTTCATTTCCGATTCCAGCAGCTCTTCGCGGCTGGCCTTGCCTTCGGCATAACGCTGACGCACATCGGCTTTCTGCTTGTTGGAAATGCCCGAGACCATCGGCCCGCCCGGGACGAAGATCGTCGGCAGATGACCGAAACGCAGTGCGCCCATCATCAGGCCCGGGACGATCTTGTCGCAGATGCCGAGCATCAGCGCGCCATCGAACATGTTGTGGGACAGCGCCACGGCGGTGGACAGCGCGATCACCTCACGGCTCGGCAGGCTCAGCTCCATGCCCGGCTCGCCTTGGGTCACGCCATCGCACATGGCCGGGGTGCCGCCGGCGAACTGGCCGACGGAGCCGATCTCGCGCAGGGCTTTTTTGATCTGTTCAGGAAAGACTTCGTAAGGCTGATGCGCCGAGAGCATGTCGTTATATGACGAAACAATCGCAATGTTGGCGGAGTTCATCATCCGCAGACTGTGCTTGTCTTCAGTGCCGCAACCGGCCACGCCGTGGGCGAAGTTGGCGCATTGCAGCTTGCCGCGCATCGGACCGTCGCTGGCTGCATCGCGAATAAGCGCAAGGTAAGCCTCACGGGTTGCGCGGCTACGGGCGATAAGCCGTTCGGTGACCTCAAGGACGCGGGGATGCATGTGTAGAACTCCAGGCTAACGGATGTGGCGACCTGATTGTCTATGCTGAGCAAGAGCCGGTGTCGATGGGATGACAGACGGTTTTCTTGATCGGTCGGACCAGTTGATTCAGGTCACTCGTTGTAGATTGAACAAAATATTGCCATTAAAAAGGCTTGTTTTCTATTTTTATGCGAATAATCTTGTAATTCCAACAACAAAACGACGGCGGCCCTGTTAAATGACTCTTCGAATCGCAATCAATGGTTTTGGCCGAATTGGCCGCAACGTCCTGCGCGCACTGTATACCCAAGGCTATCGCCAGGATCTGCAGATCGTTGCCATCAATGACCTTGGCGACAGCGCGATGAACGCTCATCTGCTCAAGTACGACACCGTTCACGGCACGTTCGACGCCGATGTCCAGCACGATCAAGAAAGCCTGACCGTCAACGGTGACCGTATTGCCGTCAGTGCCATTCGCACCCCGGCCGAGTTGCCTTGGGCCGCGGAAAAAATTGATGTGGTGTTCGAGTGCACCGGTCTGTTCACCGACCGTGCCAAAGCCGCCGCGCATATTACGGCCGGCGCGCGCAAAGTGATTATCTCGGCCCCGGCCAAAGGCGCCGACGCCACCGTTGTCTATGGGGTCAACCACGACATTCTGCGCCAATCGCACCAGATCATTTCCAACGCATCGTGCACCACCAACTGCCTGGCCCCGGTGGCGCAGGTGCTGCACCGCGAACTGGGCATCGAAAGCGGTCTGATGACCACGATCCACGCCTACACCAACGACCAGAATCTGACCGACGTCTACCACACGGACCCGTACCGCGCCCGTTCGGCCACCCAGAACATGATCCCGAGCAAGACCGGCGCCGCTGAAGCGGTCGGCCTGGTGCTGCCGGAACTGGCCGGCAAACTGACCGGCATGGCGGTACGTGTTCCGGTGATCAACGTGTCGCTGGTGGACCTGACCGTGCAACTCAAGCGTGAAGCATCGGCCGATGAAGTGAATGCACTGCTCAAAGAAGCCGCCCAGCACTCGAAGATTCTCGGCTACAACACCCTGCCGCTGGTCTCCAGCGACTTCAATCACAACCCGCTGTCGTCGATCTTCGACGCCAACCACACCAAGTCCAGCGGCAAGCTGCTCAAGGTACTGGCGTGGTACGACAACGAATGGGGCTTCTCCAACCGCATGCTCGATAACTGCCTGGCGCTGTGCAACGCTGAGTAACGGGGAGCTAAACCGATGATCGGTATCAGCTTCACGCAAAAGACCATGGCGGCGCGCAAGCGTATCGCCTTGGTCGCCCATGACCACTGCAAGGTATTTTTGCTGGACTGGGCCGAGCGGAAGAAGGACAAGCTTGCGCAACATGAACTGGTCGCCACCGGCACCACCGGGCTGTTGTTGCAACAACGCCTGGGCCTGCCGGTGGAAAGCATGATCAGCGGCCCCTTGGGCGGCGACCAGCAACTCGGTGCGCGCATTGCCGAGCAGCGGGTCGACATGCTGGTGTTTTTCTGGGACCCGTTCGAACCGCAACCCCATGACCCGGACATCAAGGCGTTGCTGCGGGTCGCGGCGGTCTGGAACATTCCGGTGGCGTGCAACGAATGCAGCGCCGACTACCTGCTCAGCAGCCCGATGATGGAGCAGGCTCACGCCCACCGCATCCCCGATTACGCGACCTATCTGTTGGGTCGCGCCTGAACCGCTTTCGGATCCATCACTGATCCCTTGAACGGATAATGGACATCATCGTCCGTTCAAGAAGGATCAGGTACGCCAGCCTCAGAATCTCCCCGCGATTTCCCCCGTTTTAAGCCCTGTTTTCGGCAGATTTTTCCGCGCAAACGTTCAACCCCTACCGTTCGTCGGGGCCACCATCATGCATCCTCGTCCCACGCCGATGTGCATTGAATGGCGCTGAATGGACTTGGCGAACCGGGTCGACATCGGCCCACAGCCAACACTTCATCCCTTCGCGAGTTCGCCCTATGTTCGACTCTCTCTCTATCCGTCTGAAAATCGTCTTGCTGTCCGGCCTGTGCCTGCTTGGCGTGGTCGCGTTGATCGTTGGTATGAACTTCTACCAGACCAACCAGAACGATGAGCTGGTCAGCGCCTCCAGCCGCAAGATGCTCACCACCAGCGTGCAGGACCTGCTCCAGGCCAAGGCCGCCGAGCAAGCGGTGCGGGTGCAGAAGACATTCGGTGAAAGCCTGTTGGTGGTGACTGCCCTGGCCGATCAGATCAAGGACATGCGCGCCATGGCCGCCAAGCGTTCGCTTGAGGCCGGGGCCCTGCGTGAGGAGTTGAACCAGAGCCTGAAAACCGCGTTTGAGCGCAACAGCAAAGTGCTGGGGATCTGGCTGGCGTTCGAGCCCAACGGCCTGGACGGCAAGGACAGCGAGTTCGCCAACGATGCGGCACGCCAGTCCAACGAATCCGGGCGTTTTGCCAGTTACTGGAGCCGTGCCGGTGGGGCCGGGATCAACACGATCATGGTCGAAGACGACATGACCAAAACCACCCTGAGCCTCAGCGGCACGCCGTACAACAGCTGGTACACCTGCCCTCGCGACAGCAAACGCACCTGCTTGCTGGACCCGTATGCCGACACCGTCGGCGGCAAGGAAATGCTGATGACCACCATTTCCGTCCCGCTGCTGGTGGACGGCAAATCCATCGGCGTGGTCGGTATCGACATCGCCCTCGACGCCCTGCAAGCGGCCGCGGTCGATTCCCAGCGTGACCTGTTCAACAGCGCCGGGCACATGCTGATTGTCTCCGGCAGCGGTGTATTGGCTGGTTACAGCGTCGATGCGAGCAAGGTCGGCAAAGGCATTGATGCGACCCTCGGCGCTGACGGCAAGGACATCCTGCAACTGCTCAGCGGCGGCACGCCGAAGATCCTCGAACAAGGCGAAGTGATTCGTGCGGTGTACCCGGTCAGCCCGATCAGCGACTCCAAAGCCTGGGGCGTGGTGATTGACCTGCCCAAGCAAGTGCTGCTGGCCGATTCGGTCAAGCTGCAAGCGGTGCTCGATGACGCCCAGCAAAGCGGCACGATCAAAGCGGTGCTGGTGGCTGTCGCGGCCGGCCTGGTCGGTCTGTTGCTGATCTGGCTCACCGCGTCCGGCGTGACCCGGCCGATCAACAGCGTCGCCGAGATGCTCAAGGCGATTGCCAGCGGCGACGGCGACCTGACCCAACGCCTGCACTACAGCAAAAAAGATGAACTGGGCGAACTGGTCAGCTGGTTCAACCGCTTCCTCGACAAGCTGCAACCGACCATCGCGCAGATCAAACAAAGCATCACCGACGCTCGTGGCACCGCCGACCAATCCTCGGAAATCGCCCGTCAGACCAGCGAAGGCATGCAGGTGCAGTTCCGCGAAATCGACCAGGTCGCCACAGCGTCAAACGAAATGAGCGCCACCGCCCACGAAGTCGCCAACAGTGCGTCGAACGCGGCCAATGCGGCCAAAGGTGCGGATCAATCGGCGCGCGATGGCATGTCGATCATCGAGCGCAGCACCCGCGACATCAATCAACTGGCCGACGAAGTCAGCAAGGCTGTGACTGAAGTCGAGGCGCTGGCGGTGAACAGCGAGCAGATCGGTTCGGTGCTGGAAGTGATCCGCAGCATTGCCGAACAAACCAACTTGCTCGCCCTCAACGCGGCGATCGAAGCGGCCCGTGCCGGCGAAAGCGGTCGTGGGTTTGCCGTGGTGGCCGACGAAGTGCGCAACCTGGCCAAACGCACCCAGGACTCGGTGGAAGAAATCCGCGTCGTGATCGAGCGCATCCAGACCGGCACACGCGGCGTGGTGGCCACCATGCATTCGAGCCAGACCCAGGCCCACAGCAATGCCGGACAGATCCAGCAAGCGGTCCAGGCCTTGGGCAAAATCAGCGACGCGGTCACCGTGATCAGCGACATGAACCTGCAAATCGCCAGCGCCGCCGAACAGCAGAGCGCGGTGGCCGAAGAGGTCAACCGTAACGTCTCGGCGATCCGCACCGTCACCGAAACCCTGACCGGCCAGGCCACCGAATCGGCGCAGATCAGCAGCCAGCTCAACTCGCTGACCACCCACCAGATGAAATTGATGGATCAGTTCCGGGTGTAACAGCCACAGCCCTGTAGGAGCGAGGCTTGCCCGCGAAGGGAGCGCTGCGGTTTTCAGATAGACCGCATTATCGTTCTTCGCGGGCAAGCCTCGCTCCTACAGGTTTCATCCGCTTCATCACCTGTTTGATCTATGCTCGGGCTCTCGTTCCGGAGGGCCTTCGATGACTGGTTTACTCACGTCCATTCAAGCCGCGCTTGGCTTGTCTCACACGCCAATTCCCTTTACCTCGAGCGGCGCCCTGCCTTCGGCGTTTGCCGTCACTGATCTGGCCTGTGCCAGCATCGCCGCCGCCGGTCAGGCAGTCAGCGAATTACTGCAACAACACACCGGTCGCTTGCCCAACCTTGAAGTCGACCGCCGCCTGGCCTCTTTCTGGTTCGCCACCTCGATCCGCCCCGTGGGCTGGAGCGTTCCGCCGCTGTGGGACCCGGTGGCCGGGGACTACGCGACCCAGGACGGCTGGATCCGCTTGCACACCAACGCGCCGCATCACCGCGCCGCCGCCGAAAGCGTGCTCGGCACTTGTGCCGACCGTGCGGTGATGGCGAGCAAGGTTGCGCAATGGGCGAAAACCGATCTGGAACAGGCCGTGGTCGATGCCGGCGGCTGCGCCGCCGAGATGCGCAGCTGGGCACAATGGCAGGCGCATCCCCAAGGCCTGGCGGTGAACGCCGAGCCGTTGATTCAGTTCAGCGCCGGCAGCGGTCAACACGCGAAACCCTGGAAAGGTTCTGTGGCGCAACCGTTGGCAGGCATCAAGGTGCTGGACTTGACCCGCGTGTTGGCCGGTCCCGTCGCCAGTCGTTTTCTCGCCGGCCTCGGCGCCGATGTATTGCGCATCGACCCACCGACCTGGAACGAACCCGGCGTGGTGCCCGAAGTCACGTTGGGCAAACGCTGCGCACGGCTGGACCTGCACAACAACGACGATCGAGCGGTGTTCGAAAGCCTGCTCAAGGACGCCGATATCGTGCTCCACGGCTACCGCGCCGACGCACTGGAAAAGTTGGGTTACGGTGTCGCCGAGCGGGAAAAACTGGCGCCGGGCCTGATTGATGTGTGCCTCAACGCCTACGGTTGGAGCGGCCCGTGGCGTAACCGCCGTGGCTTCGACAGCCTGGTGCAGATGAGCAGCGGCATTGCCGACGCGGGCTGGCAGTGGAAGAAAGCGGACAAACCGACGCCGCTGCCCGTTCAGGCGCTGGATCATGCGACCGGGTATTTGATGGCGGCTGCGGCGATCACGTTATTGGGACGGGGTGGGTCGGCCAGGTTGTCGTTGGCGCGAACGGCGAAATTGTTGATTGAAAACGGTGCCGGGACGGATGAGGCGCTGCGAGCTGAAGATGAAAATGATCAGGGGATGTTGATCGAGCAAACGCCTTGGGGGCCGGCGCATCGGCTTCATGTGCCTTTGAAAATCACCGGCACACCGTTGCAGTGGACACTTCCGGCCTCGGAATTGGGTGCCCATCGCGCGCAGTGGTGGTGACCGTCAGATAGCTATCGCGAGCAGGCTCGCTCCCACATTGGATCTGCGTCGAACACAAAACCTGTGGCAGCGAGCTTGCTCGCGATGGGGCCAGAACACTCAATACAAAACCGGTGCCAGCCGCCACCTCACAACGACAGCAACCCGCTGTACAACCCATACGCCGCCAGCCCCGCCCCGCTGATGACGCAGGTAAAAATCCCTTTCTCGATATGGGTAAACAGCGGCTCGCCTTGCTCTCGCTTGGCCTTGGCAAACAAGATCACCCCCGGCGCATACAGCAACGCCGACAGCAGCAGATATTTGACCCCGCCCGCATACAACAACCACACCGCGTAACCCAGGGCGATGCCGCCGATCATCAGGTCCTTGGTCCGCTCGGCCGACGCGTGCTCGTAGGTTTCGCCGCGTCCGCTCAACAGCACCGCATACGCCGCCGACCACAGATACGGCACCAGGATCATCGACGACGCAAGGTAGATCAGGCTGGTGTAAGTGCCTGCCGAAAACAGCGTGATCAGCAGAAAAATCTGGATCATCACGTTGGTCAGCCACAGCGCATTGACCGGTACATGGTTGGCGTTTTCCTTGGTCAGAAAGGCCGGCATGGTCTTGTCTTTAGCCGTGGCGAAAAGGATTTCGGCGCAAAGCAGCGCCCAGGACAACAATGCACCCAACAGCGAAATCGCCAGGCCAATACTGATCAGCAGCGCCCCCCAAGGACCGACAATGTGCTCCAGCACCGCCGCCAGTGACGGGTTTTGCAGGGTGGCCAATTCCGGCTGGCTCATGATCCCCAGGGATAACACGTTCACCAGCACCAACAACGCCAACACGCCGAGAAAACCGATCACCGTTGCCCGGCCGACGTCCGAGCGTTTCTCCGCCCTGGCCGAGTACACACTGGCGCCTTCAATGCCAATGAACACGAACACGGTGACCAGCATCATGTTGCGCACCTGCTCCATGACACCGCCGAAATTCGGGTTGCTGCTTCCCCAGATATCGCGGGTGAAGACGTCCGCCTTGAAGGCCACGGCGGCGATGACGATGAACATGATCAGCGGCACGATCTTGGCCACGGTGGTCAGCTGGTTGATGAACGTCGCCTCCTTGATCCCGCGCAGCACCAGAAAATGCACGGCCCACAGCAGCACCGAGGCGCAACCGATGGCGATCGGCGTGTTGCCCTGGCCAAACACCGGAAAGAAATAACCGAGGGTACTGAACAGCAACACGAAATAACCGACGTTGCCCAGCCACGCACTGATCCAGTAACCCCAGGCGGACGAAAACCCCATGTAATCGCCGAACCCGGCCTTGGCGTAGGCGTACACCCCGGAATCCAGTTCGGGTTTGCGATTGGCCAGGGTCTGGAACACGAAGGCCAGGGTCAGCATGCCGACCGCAGTGATCGCCCAACCAATCAATATCGCCCCGGCATCGGCACGCGCCGCCATGTTTTGCGGCAAGGAAAAAATCCCGCCGCCGATCATAGAACCGACGACCAGGGCGATCAGCGCACTGAGGCGAAGCTTTTGCGTCGTTTGCACCATCTTGCGTCCCTTTTTTACGGCATGGCCATTGAGGCATAACTTTAACTAAATGGATAACGGGTTTAAGCGTTTATTAACTAACGGAAAATAACGCCTTCTATTTATAGCCGATAATTCTATGGGATCGGTGTGTAACAGTTTTGTATGTCAATTTTGATAAATCCATTCCACACCGAAAACAGATGACAAAATTGGCAGAAAGCCAAAACCGGACTAAGGTCAAAATTCAAAGTGCTATGCATCATTCACGCCTGAACTGGCCGAAGCCTCTGGAAAGGGCTTTTCCAGCGATATTCTTATGCCCGCAAAAGTTTCATAAGTCTTTCATTAACAATGGAATGTGTCGATGTACTGATCTATGTCAGATGTCTGAATAGCTAACAGCATTAATCTGCTGTCTCTTTTCTCCTGCATTGGAGGTCATGCAATGTCTGAATCCCCCGGTAAACTGAAACTCGGCGCACTTGTGGCGCTGGTTGTCGGCTCAATGATTGGTGGCGGGATCTTCTCTTTACCGCAAAACATGGCCGCCAGTGCCGATGTCGGCGCCGTGCTGATCGGTTGGGCGATTACCGCGGTCGGCATGCTGACCCTGGCCTTCGTGTTCCAGACCCTCGCCAACCGCAAGCCTGACCTGGACGGCGGTGTCTACGCCTACGCCAAGGCCGGTTTCGGCGACTACATGGGTTTCTCGTCTGCCTGGGGTTACTGGATCAGTGCGTGGCTGGGCAACGTCGGTTATTTCGTGTTGCTGTTCAGCACCCTCGGCTATTTCTTCCCGATCTTCGGCGAAGGCAACACCGTCGCTGCGGTGATCGGCGCGTCGGTGCTGCTCTGGGGCGTGCATTTCCTCGTGTTGCGCGGGATCAAGGAAGCGGCGTTCATCAACCTGGTGACCACCGTCGCCAAGGTCGTGCCACTGGTGCTGTTTGTGCTGATCGCGATTTTCGCCTTCAAACTGGACATCTTCACCGCCGACATCTGGGGCCTGAAAAACCCGGACCTGGGCAGTGTGATGAACCAGGTGCGCAACATGATGCTGGTCACCGTGTGGGTGTTCATCGGCATTGAAGGCGCGAGCATTTTCTCGGCCCGGGCAGAAAAACGCAGCGACGTCGGCAAGGCCACCGTGATCGGTTTTATCACCGTGTTGCTGTTTCTGGTGCTGGTGAACGTGCTGTCGCTGGGCATCATGACCCAACCGGAACTGGCCAAACTGCAGAACCCGTCGATGGCCGCGGTGCTGGAACACGTCGTCGGTCCATGGGGCGCCGTGCTGATCAGCGTCGGCCTGATCATCTCGCTGCTCGGGGCGCTGCTGTCGTGGGTGCTGTTGTGTGCGGAGATCATGTTCGCCGCCGCCAAGGACCACACCATGCCGGCGTTCCTGCGCAAGGAAAACGCCAAACAGGTGCCGGTCAACGCATTGTGGCTGACCAACGCGATGGTGCAGCTGTTCCTGGTCATCACCCTGTTTTCGGCCAGTACTTACCTGTCGCTGATCTACCTGGCCACCTCGATGATTCTGGTGCCGTATCTGTGGTCCGCGGCTTATGCCCTGCTGCTGGCGGTGCGTGGCGAGAGCTATGAAAACGCTGCGGCTGAACGTCGCAAAGACCTGTTCATCGGTGCCGTCGCGTTGATTTACGCGGTCTGGCTGATCTATGCCGGCGGCGTCAAATACCTGCTGCTCTCCGCCCTGCTCTATGCCCCCGGCGCGATCCTGTTCGCCAAGGCCAAGATGGAGCTCAACAAACCGGTTTTCACCAACATCGAGAAGCTGATTTTCGCCGCTGTTGTCGCTGGCGCCCTGGTGGCGGCCTACGGCCTGTATGAAGGCTTCCTGACCCTGTAACACTCGACTCATTTGTCATCTGGAGGATCACTGTAATGACCACCGAAAAAGTTAAGTACGGCGTCCATTCCGAAGCCGGCAAACTGCGCAAAGTCATGGTTTGCTCCCCAGGCCTGGCCCACCAGCGGCTGACTCCGAACAACTGTGACGAACTGCTTTTCGATGATGTGCTGTGGGTGGCCCAGGCCAAGCGTGACCATTTCGACTTCGTCACCAAGATGCGCGAACGCAACGTCGAAGTGCTGGAAATGCACAACCTGCTGACCGACATCGTCGCCATCCCCGAAGCCCTCGACTGGATTCTGGAACGCAAGGTCACCGCCAACTCGGTCGGCCTCGGCCTGATCAACGAAGTGGGTTCGTGGCTGCGTAGCCTGGAACCGCGGCATATCGCCGAGTTCCTGATTGGCGGTGTCTCCGCCGATGACCTGCCGGACAGCTTCGGCGGCAAGACCATCCAGATGTTCCGCGACTTCCTCGGCCACTCCAGCTTCATTCTGCCGCCGCTGCCCAACACCCAGTTCACCCGCGACACCACGTGCTGGATCTACGGTGGCGTGACGCTGAACCCGATGTACTGGCCGGCGCGACGTCAGGAAACCCTGCTGACCACCGCCATTTACAAATTCCACCCACAGTTCACCAACGCCGATTTTGAAATCTGGTACGGCGACCCGGACCAGGATCACGGCAGCGCCACCCTGGAAGGCGGCGACGTGATGCCCATCGGCAACGGTGTGGTGTTGATCGGCATGGGCGAACGTTCGTCACGACAGGCCATCGGCCAACTGGCGGTGAACCTGTTCAAGCACAACGCAGTGGAGAAAGTCATCGTCGCCGGCCTGCCGAAGTCCCGCGCAGCGATGCACCTGGACACTGTGTTCAGCTTCTGCGACCGCGACCTGGTGACGATTTTCCCGGAAGTGGTAAACCAGATCGTCGCCTTCACCCTGCGCCCTGACGACAGCAAGCCGGGCGGCATCGACATCCGCCGCGAAGAAACCAACTTCCTCGACACCGTCGCCAAGGCCCTCAACCTCAAGGCGCTGCGCGTGGTGGAAACCGGCGGCAACAGCTTCGCTGCCGAACGCGAGCAATGGGACGACGGCAACAACGTGGTGGCCGTGGAGCCCGGCGTGGTGATCGGTTATGACCGCAACACCTACACCAACACCCTGCTGCGCAAGGCCGGTGTAGAAGTCATCACCATCAGCGCTGGCGAACTGGGGCGCGGCCGTGGCGGCGGCCACTGCATGACCTGCCCGATCATTCGCGACCCTATCGACTATTAATTTTTATGCCCTGCTTCGCGCTCATAAAGCGCGAAGCAGGCGGATAACCGAAACCCAAGGAGATCCAAAATGGCTTTCAATATGCGCAACCGCAGCCTGCTCTCGCTGATGCACCACACCACTCGCGAGCTCAACTACCTGCTAGACCTGTCCCGCGACCTCAAGCGCGCCAAATATACCGGCACCGAGCGTCCGCACCTGCAAGGCAAGAACATCGCGCTGATCTTCGAAAAAACCTCGACCCGCACCCGTTGCGCCTTCGAAGTCGCGGCCCATGACCAGGGCGCCCACGTCACCTACATCGACCCGGTGTCGTCGCAGATCGGCCACAAGGAAAGCATGAAAGACACCGCCCGCGTGCTGGGGCGGATGTTCGACGCCATCGAGTACCGGGGCTTCGAACAGGAAATCGTCGAAGAGCTGGCCAAGTTCGCCGGCGTACCGGTGTTCAACGGCCTGACCGCTGAATTCCACCCGACACAAATGATCGCCGACACCCTGACCATGCGTGAGCACAGCGACAAGCCGCTGCACGACATCAGCTACGCCTACCTTGGCGACGCCCGTTACAACATGGGCAACTCGCTGCTGATGATCGGCGCCAAACTCGGCATGGACGTGCGCATCGCCGCGCCCAAAGCCTTGTGGCCGCACGCTGATTTCATCGCCCAGTGCAAAGCCTTCGCTGAGGAAAGCGGCGCACGCATCACCATCACCGAAGACCCGAAAGAAGCGGTCAAGGGCGTGGACTTCATCCACACCGACATCTGGGTGTCGATGGGTGAGCCGGTAGAAGCGTGGGACGAGCGCATCGAGCAACTGCTGCCGTACCAGGTCAACGCCGCGATGATGAAAGCCTCCGGCAACCCGCGGGTGAAATTCATGCACTGCCTGCCGGCTTTCCACAACAGCGAAACCAAGGTCGGCAAGGACATCGCCGCACGCTATCCGCACCTGGCCAACGGCGTGGAGGTGACTGAAGAAGTCTTCGAATCGCCGGCCAACATCGCCTTCGAGCAAGCGGAAAACCGCATGCACACCATCAAGGCGATCCTGGTGTCGGCGTTGGCGGATATCTAACGGCCCACCCGGCTCTCCCGGCTGGAACAAAGCCACTGTGGGAGCGAGCCTGCTCGCGATAGCGGAGTAACAGTCAACGTCTCTGTTGAGTGTTAAATGGTCATCGCGAGCACGCTCACTCCCACACTGATCGGGTTTCACCAGGGAGACCGAGTCACCTCATTTAGAAGGACTGCATTATGCGTATCGTCGTTGCTCTGGGCGGTAACGCCCTGCTCCGCCGTGGTGAACCCATGACCGCGGACAATCAACGCGCCAACATCCGGATCGCCACTGAACAGATCGCCAAGATTTATGCTGGCAACGAACTGGTGATCGCTCACGGCAATGGCCCGCAAGTCGGGTTGCTGTCGTTGCAGGCCGCCGCTTACACCTCGGTTTCGCCTTATCCGCTGGACGTACTCGGCGCCGAAACCGAAGGCATGATCGGCTACATCATCGAACAGGAACTGGGCAACCTGCTGGACTTCGAAGTGCCCTTCGCCACCTTGCTGACCCAGGTCGAAGTCGACGCCAACGACCCGGCGTTCCAGAACCCCACCAAACCCATCGGCCCGGTCTACGCCAAGGCCGAAGCGGAAAAACTTGCCGCCGAAAAAGGCTGGGCGATTGCCCCGGACGGCGACAAATACCGTCGCGTGGTGGCCAGCCCGAGACCGAAACGCATCTTCGAAATCCGCCCGATCAAATGGTTGCTGGAAAAAGGCAGCATCGTGATCTGCGCGGGCGGTGGCGGCATCCCGACGATGTACGGCGCCAGCGGCAAACTGCAAGGCGTGGAAGCAGTGATCGACAAAGATCTGTGCTCGGCGCTGCTGGCCGAACAGCTGGAAAGCGATCTGCTGGTGATCGCCACCGACGTCAACGCCGCCTGCATCGACTTCGGCAAACCGACCCAGAAAGCCATCGCCCGAGCCCACCCTGACGAAATGGAAAAACTCGGCTTCGCCGCCGGCTCCATGGGACCGAAGGTGCAGGCCGCCTGCGAGTTTGCCCGCCATACTGGAAAAACCGCGGTGATCGGTTCACTCTCGGACATCGAAGCGATCGTCCAGGGCACGGCCGGCACGCGCATCAGCACGGCGACACCTGGCATTACTTATTTATAAGGAGAAACGTCAATGGCAACGTTCGCCCCCGGTCACTTGCACATCGAGCGCCACGCGCTGACCTCGGATGATGTCAGCTACAACCTGCACTTCGACTATGAGGTCAGCAATAACGACAAAGGGGAAAAAGGCATCCAGTTCACCATGCATGGCAGCATTCAGGGAAAGGATATGAGCGAAACCTTCTTTCTACCCAAGGTTGAGGCCTACAACTTCGCCAACAACATAACGAATATCGCCGAGAAGTACGGTATTCCAAGGACACACAGCCAGATCGGCTCGGTTCACAAAAATTACGACCAGGTATTTGAAGACATTCGGAAGAAGCTGGATATGAAATCCGGCGACCCGGTAGACCTCGAGAAATTTGAGTAGCCTGCGTCCCCTTGTGGGAGCGGGCCTGCTCGCGATGACGGACTTTCATTCGCTATGGATGCCGACTGAAAGACTGCGGCCCCACGACCTGTAGGAGCGAGGCTTGCCCGCGAAGCTTTTAGCGGTCTTGATGGCCTCTTCGCGGGCAAGCCTCGCTCCTGCAGGTTGAACACGTGCATTTCACCTGAGACCCGCCCCAAGGCATACTTGCCCCCCTCCGCTCGCCAGATTGAAAACCGCCCCATGCGTATCCACGTCAGCTTCATCGACCGCGTCGGCATTACCCAGGAAGTCCTGGCCCTGCTCGGTGGGCGTAATCTCAATCTGGATGCGGTGGAAATGGTCCCGCCCAACGTGTACATCGACGCTCCGACCCTGAGCCCGGAAGTGCTCGAAGAGCTGCGCGATGCGTTGCTCAGCGTGCGCGGCGTGCAAGCGATGACGGTGGTCGACATCCTTCCGGGGCAACGGCGGCACTTGCAGCTCGATGCGCTGCTCGCCGCCATGACCGACCCGGTGCTGGCCCTGGACAGTGACGGCAAAGTGCTGCTGGCCAACCCGGCGCTGATCGCGTTGTATGGTCGCGAACCGGCCGGTGAAAGCGTCGCCGATCTGTTTGCCGACCCGGCGCTGCTTGGCGTATTGCTCGAAAACGGCTTCCGCCTGCCGCTGCGCGAGATCACCGTCAACGGCCAGACCCTGCTGCTGGACGCCACCCCGATCACCGACGCCGGCGCCCTGCTGACCTTGTATCAACCGAACCGCATTGGCGAACGCCTCTCGGCGCTGCACCACGACCATGCCGAAGGTTTCGACGCGTTGCTCGGCGAGTCCCCGGCGATCCGTACCCTCAAGGCACGCGCCCAGCGCGTGGCAGCACTGGATGCGCCGTTGCTGATCCAGGGCGAAACCGGAACCGGCAAAGAACTGGTGGCGCGGGCCTGCCACGCCATCAGCGCCCGGCACGGTTCGCCGTTCCTGGCGCTGAACTGCGCCGCATTGCCGGAGAACCTCGCCGAAAGCGAACTGTTCGGCTACGCTCCTGGCGCCTTTACCGGTGCGCAACGGGGCGGCAAACCGGGGCTGATGGAACTGGCCAACCAGGGCACGGTGTTTCTCGATGAAATCGGTGAAATGTCGCCGTACCTGCAGGCGAAGTTGCTGAGGTTCCTCAACGACGGCAGCTTCCGGCGAGTCGGGGGTGATCGCGAGGTAAAGGTCAATGTGCGAATCCTCAGCGCAACTCACCGCAACCTGGAAAAAATGGTCAGCGAAGGTTCGTTCCGCGAAGACTTGTTCTATCGCCTCAACGTCCTGAATGTCGAAGTCCCGCCCCTGCGCGAACGCGGTCAGGACATCCTGCTGCTGGCGCGCTATTTCATGCAGCAGGCCTGCGCACAGATCCAGCGCCCGGTCTGTCGTCTGGCGCCGGGCACTTATCCTGCACTGCTGGGTAACCGCTGGCCGGGCAACGTGCGGCAATTGCAGAACGTGATCTTCCGTGCGGCGGCGATTTGCGAAAGCAGCCTGGTGGACATCGGGGACCTCGACATCGCCGGCACCTCGGTGGCGCGCCAGAGTGACAGCGATGTCGATAGCCTGGAGCAGGCGATGGAAGAGTTCGAAAAGACGCTGCTGGAAAAACTCTACGTCAGCTACCCCTCTACCCGGCAACTGGCCAGCCGCCTGCAAACTTCCCACACGGCGATCGCCCATCGACTGCGCAAGTACGGCATTCCCAATAAGCCGTGAGGCCGGATATACAATCTCCCAAACGACACAAAACAACTGTAGGAGTGAGCCTGCTCGCGATTGCGGAGTGTCAGTCGCTGCATCTGTTGACTGACACACCGCTATCGCGAGCAGGCTCACTCCTACAGGGTTTGTGTCTGGCCTGAAGACCTGTTTAAAAACGACCTCCATCTGTACTGAAAGCGCTACAGCGGAACGATATCGCTACACCCTCCCCCGATCACCGCTGTGCAAGGCTTTGATCCACCTAGGCTTTTTTCTTCGCCTCTTGCTGTAGCGATTTCGCTACAGCCATCAATCTGTTGCGCATCGCAATATCAACCAAACTATTGATTTATAACGATAAAAAAACATTGGCCGCGAAATTGCTTAGTAACCCGCCATAAAGCAGGGCTTTAGCCCAAGCATTCCATCGCGTCCACCAGACAAGTCTGGCCCCCTTAGGAGTTTCCATGAGCGAGTTGCGTTTTACTGAAGATCACGAATGGCTGCGCACCGAAGCTGACGGCAGCGTCACTGTCGGCATCACCGCCTTCGCACAGAACGCCTTGGGCGACGTGGTTTTCGTACAACTGCCTGAGCTGCAGTCCTACGACAAAGGCGCCGAAGCCGCCACCGTGGAATCGGTAAAAGCCGCCAGCGGCGTGTACATGCCACTTGACGGCGAAGTGCTGGAAGTGAACCAGGCACTCGACACCAGCCCTGAACTGGTCAACGAAGATCCGCTGGGCGAAGGCTGGTTCTTCCGCTTTCAGCCAACCGACGCTTCCGCTGTCGCCAAACTGCTGGATCAGGACGCTTACGACCGTCTGATCAAAGCCAACGCCGAAGCCTGAGGAGCGCTGACATGACTCAAGTCAACCTGACGACCGCCAACGAATTCATCGCCCGCCACATCGGCCCGCGTTCCGGCGACGAGCAAGCCATGCTCAACAGCCTCGGTTTTGACTCCCTGGAAGCCCTGAGCGCCAGCGTCATCCCGGAAAGCATCAAAGGCACCAGCGTCCTCGGTCTCGAAGACGGCCTGAGCGAAGCCGATGCCCTGGCCTTGATCAAGTCCATCGCCGGCAAAAACCAGCTGTTCAAGACCTTCATCGGCCAGGGTTACTACGGCACCCACACGCCGTCGCCGATCCTGCGCAACCTGCTGGAAAACCCGGCCTGGTACACCGCGTACACCCCGTACCAGCCAGAAATCTCCCAGGGTCGTCTCGAAGCGCTGCTGAACTTCCAGACCCTGATCAGCGACCTGACCGGCCTTCCGATTGCCAACGCATCCTTGCTCGACGAAGCCACCGCCGCCGCCGAAGCGATGACCTTTTGCAAACGCCTGAGCAAGAACAAGGGCAGCCACGCCTTCTTCGCGTCCGTGCATTGCCACCCGCAAACCCTCGACGTGCTGCGCACCCGTGCCGAGCCGCTGGGCATCGACGTGGTCGTTGGTGACGAGCAGGCACTGACTGACGTGACACCGTTCTTCGGCGCCTTGCTGCAATACCCGGCGAGCAACGGTGACGTCTTCGATTACCGCGAACTGACCGAACGCTTCCACGCCGCCAACGCGCTGGTCGCCGTCGCCGCCGACCTGTTGGCCCTGACCGTGCTGACCCCTCCGGGTGAATTCGGCGCCGACGTGGCCATCGGCAGCGCGCAACGCTTCGGCGTGCCGCTGGGCTTCGGTGGCCCGCACGCGGCTTACTTCTCGACGAAAGATGCGTTCAAGCGCGACATGCCGGGCCGTCTGGTCGGTGTCTCCGTGGACCGTTTCGGCAAACCGGCCCTGCGCCTGGCGATGCAAACCCGCGAGCAGCACATCCGCCGCGAGAAGGCCACGTCGAACATCTGCACCGCGCAGGTTTTGTTGGCCAACATCGCCAGCATGTACGCCGTGTACCACGGCCCGAAAGGCCTGACGCAGATCGCCAACCGCATTCATCACCTGACCGCGATTCTGGCCAAGGGCTTGAGCGCACTGGGGCTGACGGTCGAACAAGAAAGCTTCTTCGACACGTTGACCATTAAAACCGGCGCCAACACTGGCGCGTTGCACGACAAGGCTCGCGCCCAGCAGATCAACCTGCGCGTCGTGGATGCCGAGCGTCTGGGCCTGTCCCTCGACGAAACCACTTCGCAAGCCGACGTGGAAACCCTGTGGGGCCTGTTCGCCGACGGTAAGGCGCTGCCAGACTTCGCCGCCCTCGCCGCTTCCGTGGTCAGCACCCTCCCGGCCGCGCTGGTTCGCCAATCTCCGATCCTCAGCCACCCGGTGTTCAACCGTTATCACTCGGAAACCGAGCTGATGCGCTACCTGCGCAAGCTGGCCGACAAGGACCTGGCCCTGGATCGCACCATGATCCCGCTGGGTTCGTGCACCATGAAACTCAACGCCGCCAGCGAAATGATCCCGGTCACCTGGGCCGAGTTCGGTGCCCTGCACCCGTTCGCCCCGGCCGAGCAAAGCGCCGGTTACCAACAATTGACCGACGAACTGGAAGCGATGCTCTGCGCCGCCACCGGCTACGACGCGATCTCGCTGCAACCGAACGCCGGTTCCCAAGGTGAATACGCCGGCCTGCTGGCAATTCGCGCCTATCACCAGAGCCGTGGCGAAGACCGTCGCGACATCTGCCTGATCCCGTCCTCTGCCCACGGCACCAACCCGGCCACCGCCAACATGGCCGGCATGCGCGTAGTCGTCACCGCGTGTGATGCCCGCGGCAACGTCGACATCGAAGACCTGCGCGCCAAGGCCATCGAGCACCGCGAACACCTCGCAGCATTGATGATCACTTACCCGTCGACCCACGGCGTGTTCGAAGAAGGCATCCGTGAAATCTGCGGCATCATTCATGACCACGGCGGCCAGGTGTACATCGACGGCGCCAACATGAACGCGATGGTCGGCCTCTGCGCCCCGGGCAAGTTCGGCGGCGACGTGAGCCACCTGAACCTGCACAAAACCTTCTGCATTCCCCACGGTGGTGGCGGCCCGGGCGTTGGCCCGATTGGCGTGAAATCGCACCTGACCCCGTTCCTGCCGGGTCACGGCACCATGGAGCGTAAAGAAGGCGCGGTCTGCGCAGCACCGTTCGGCAGCGCGAGCATTCTGCCAATCACCTGGATGTACATTCGGATGATGGGCGGCGCCGGCCTCAAGCGCGCTTCGCAGCTGGCGATCCTCAATGCCAACTACATTTCCCGTCGCCTCGAAGAGCACTACCCAGTGCTGTACACCGGCAGCAACGGTCTGGTGGCGCACGAATGCATCCTCGATTTGCGTCCGCTGAAAGACAGCAGCGGCATCAGCGTCGATGACGTCGCCAAGCGCCTGATCGACTTCGGTTTCCATGCCCCGACCATGTCCTTCCCGGTCGCCGGCACGCTGATGATCGAGCCGACCGAAAGCGAATCCAAGGAAGAACTGGACCGCTTCTGCGACGCCATGATCCGCATCCGCGAAGAAATCCGCGCGGTGGAAAACGGTACGCTGGACAAGGACGACAACCCGCTGAAAAACGCCCCACACACCGCCGCGGAAATCGTTGGCGAGTGGACGCATCCGTACAGCCGTGAGCAAGCGGTATACCCGGTTGCGTCGCTGATCGAAGGCAAGTACTGGCCACCGGTCGGTCGCGTCGACAACGTGTTTGGCGATCGCAACCTGGTTTGCGCTTGCCCGTCGATCGAAAGCTACGCTTGATCCATAGGGGGCGGTTCACCGCCCTCACAAGGACACACCGGTTCTGTAGGAGCGAGGCTTGCCCGCGAAGAGGCCATCACGGCCGCTAAAAGCTTCGCGGGCAAGCCTCGCTCCTACAGGTCGTGTGGTGCTCCTCATAACAAGAAACCGGAGAACAACCATGTCGTTAAGCGTGTTCGACCTGTTCAAGATTGGCATCGGCCCTTCCAGCTCCCACACCGTCGGTCCGATGCGCGCTGCTGCGCGTTTTGCCGAAGGCTTGCGCCGTGAAGGGCTGCTGACTGCAACCGCCTGCGTCAAAGTCGAGCTCTACGGCTCGCTCGGCGCCACCGGTAAAGGCCACGGCAGCGACAAGGCCGTGTTGCTCGGCCTGGAAGGCGAACACCCGGACACCGTGAACACCGAAACCGTCGCCGCCCGTCTGCAAGATATTCGCGGCAATGGTCGCTTGAACCTGCTCGGCGAACACAGCATTGCGTTCAACGAGAAAGAACACCTGGCGATGATCCGCAAACCGTTGCCCTATCACCCCAACGGCATGATCTTTCGTGCGTTCGACGCGGCGGGCCTACAGATCCGCAGCCGCGAGTACTACTCGGTCGGCGGCGGATTCGTGGTCGATGAAGACGCCGCCGGCGCCGACCGCATTGTCGAAGACGCCACGCCGCTGACCTTCCCGTTCAAAAGCGCCAAGGACCTGCTCAGTCATTGCGCCACGTACGGCTTGTCCATCAGCCAGTTGATGCTGACCAACGAAAGTGCCTGGCGCCCGGAAGCGGAAACCCGCGCCGGCCTCCTGAACATCTGGCAAGTGATGCAGGATTGCGTCGCTGCCGGTTGCCGCAATGAAGGAATTCTGCCCGGTGGCTTGAAGGTCAAACGTCGGGCCGCTGCGCTGCATCGGCAACTGTGCAAGAACCCGGAATCGGCGCTACGTGATCCGCTGTCGGTGCTGGACTGGGTCAACCTCTACGCTTTAGCGGTCAACGAAGAAAACGCCAACGGCGGGCGCGTCGTCACCGCGCCCACCAACGGAGCAGCGGGCATCGTCCCGGCGGTGCTGCATTACTACATGCGCTTCATTCCCGGCGCCAACGAAGACGGCGTCGTGCGCTTTCTGCTGACCGCCGCCGCCATCGGCATTCTCTATAAAGAAAACGCCTCGATCTCTGGCGCCGAAGTCGGTTGTCAGGGTGAAGTCGGCGTCGCCTGTTCCATGGCGGCCGGCGCGCTGTGCGAAGTGCTTGGCGGCACGGTGCAGCAAGTGGAAAACGCGGCGGAAATCGGCATGGAACACAACTTGGGCCTGACCTGCGACCCGATTGGCGGGCTGGTGCAAGTGCCTTGCATCGAGCGCAACGCCATGGGTTCGGTGAAAGCCATCAATGCCGTGCGCATGGCCCTGCGCGGCGACGGCCAGCACTTCGTCTCCCTCGACAAGGTCATCCGCACCATGCGCCAGACCGGCGCCGACATGAAAAGCAAATACAAGGAAACCGCCCGTGGCGGTTTGGCGGTCAACATTATCGAGTGCTGATGCCCACGCGCATCCGCACACTTTTTCAGGAGCTGAATATGTCCACCGAACAATTGCTGAAAACCCCGCTGCACGCACTGCACATCGAACTCGGCGCGCGCATGGTGCCGTTCGCCGGCTACGACATGCCGGTGCAATACCCGTTGGGCGTGATGAAAGAACACCAGCACACCCGTGATCAGGCCGGGCTGTTCGATGTCTCGCACATGGGCCAGATCCGCCTGACCGGCGCCAATGCCGCCAAGGCCCTGGAAACCCTGGTGCCGGTGGACATCATCGACCTGCCGGTGGGCATGCAGCGCTACGCGATGTTCACCAATGAAACCGGCGGAATCCTCGACGACCTGATGGTCGCCAACCTGGGTAACGACGAACTGTTCCTGGTGGTCAACGCCGCCTGCAAGGATCAGGACCTTGCGCATCTGCAAAAGCACATTGGCGACCAGTGCACAATCGAACCGCTGTTCGAAGAACGCGCGCTGCTGGCCCTGCAAGGCCCGGCTGCCGTGACCGTGCTCGCTCGTCTGGCGCCTGAAGTCGCGAAGATGACTTTCATGCAGTTCACCCGAGTGAAACTGCTGGGTGTCGAATGCTTTGTCAGCCGTTCGGGCTACACCGGTGAAGACGGCTTCGAAATCTCCGTACCGGCCGCCAACGCTGAAGCCTTGGCGCGCGCGCTGCTGGCTGAGCCTGAAGTGGCGGCCATCGGCCTCGGCGCTCGCGACTCCCTGCGCCTGGAAGCCGGCCTGTGCCTCTACGGCCACGACATGAACACCGAGACCACTCCGATCGAGGCCAGCCTGCTGTGGGCCATCTCCAAGCCACGTCGCGCCGATGGCGCACGGGCCGGCGGCTTCCCTGGCGCAGAGACTGTGTTCGCGCAACAACAAGCCGGCGTCAACCGCAAGCGTGTGGGCCTGTTGCCTCAGGAACGTACACCAGTGCGTGAAGGCGCGGAAATCGTCAACGAAGCAGGCGACATCATCGGCGCTGTGTGCAGCGGTGGTTTTGGCCCGACTCTGGGCGGACCTTTAGCCATGGGCTACCTCGACAGCGCTTATATCGCTATTGATACACCCGTATGGGCGATTGTTCGTGGGAAAAAGGTGCCTTTGCTTGTAAGCAAAATGCCATTTGTTCCACAACGCTACTATCGCGGCTGATTGACTGTTTCTATAAGTAACGCGGTTGCGTTAACAGTGCACTAATGTGTAACGCAACCGCCATAAAACAGTGCATGTCTTTGGCTCTAAGCTTCGTTTATGAACGTTGCTTATAACGTTCGAAAACAATTGAACAACCCGATCGAATAAGCCCGCACTAGTGGACACGCTACTGCCATCAACCTGAGCAAAACCGGGCCTCTCACAGGGCTTGTTTTTTCTCACGTAGTTGGCGTAGAGTTTGTTCACTGTGTTTGCATGGGTCGCTTGGAATCGTGACCTGGGCAGTAGCCTACAAGTTAGCTACATCCCGTTCGACGTCTTCTTACTCTCCTGCAACCAGCCCCAGTACTCTTTCATGAGAAGGAGACTGTCATTAATTTTTGCGTCAAAGGAAATAAGAAATGTCCCAACGTCAGAGCGGTACCGTCAAGTGGTTTAACGACGAGAAAGGTTTTGGTTTTATCACTCCAGAAAGCGGTCCGGATCTGTTCGTGCATTTCCGCGCTATTCAGGGCAACGGCTTCAAAAGCCTGAAAGAAGGCCAGAAAGTGACTTTCGTTGCTGTGCAAGGCCAGAAAGGCATGCAGGCTGACGAAGTACAAGCAGAAGCCTAATCTTCTGTAACGAAAAAGCCCCTGATGCTGACATCAGGGGCTTTTTTGTGCGCGTAAATCCGTAAAATAGCTTTTTTTCCGTCCAGAGGCTGCCATGTCGAAACACCTGCTCAACCCCCAGGGCGACTTTCCCGCCGCCACCCTGGGCCGTCGCCTGGCAGCGATGTTCTATGACTTCCTCTTGTGCACCGCCCTGCTGATCGTCACCAGCGGCATTTACAAGATGATCCAGATGGCGATCATCGGCGAAGACAAAATGCGCACATTGACCGAATCCGGCGCGCTGGACGGTGATCCGCTGCTATCGACGGTGCTGCTGTTTGTGTTGTTTGGGTTTTTTGCCAAGTTCTGGACCTGGTCCGGTCAGACGCTGGGTATGCAGGTGTGGTGCATTCGCGTGCAGAACGCGGATGGTTCGTCCATCAGCCTGTGGCAGGCGCTGCTGCGGTTTGTCGTGTCGATCGCGTCGCTGTTGTGCGTTGGCCTTGGGTTCTTCTGGTCGCTGTTCGATAAACAGAAACGCAGCTGGCATGACATGTACTCGAACACGCAGCTCGTGCGCATTCCGAAGAAGAACAAGTAGCTGCGGGAAGCAAAAACCACTGTGGGAGCGAGCCTGCTCGCGATGGCGGTGCTTCAGTCAACATACATGTGACTGACGGACCGCCATCGCGAGCAGGCTCGCTCCCACAGTTTTTATCCCACAGTTTTTGCGCGTACTTAAGCGTTACCGGCCAGTTTCATCCGAGCAGCCTGGGTGAAGTCGAGCATCCGCTTCAACGGCCGAATCGCCTGCGGAATCAACGCCGGATCCACAAAGATCTCGTTCGTCCCCTCCTTCAAGCACTTCAGCGTGCGCTCAAGGGTGTTCATCGCCATCCACGGGCAATGTGCGCAACTGCGGCACGCTGCGCCGTTACCAGCCGTTGGGGCTTCGATGAAGACCTTGTCCGGGCACAGCTGCTGCATCTTGTAGAAGATGCCGCGATCGGTGGCGACGATCAGGGTCTTGTTCGGCAGGCTCTGTGCGGCGGCAATCAACTGACTGGTGGAACCGACGGCGTCCGCCAGCTCGATCACCGAGGTCGGCGACTCCGGATGCACCAGAATCGCCGCGTCAGGGTACAGCGCCTTCATGTCTTCGAGCTGCTTGGACTTGAACTCTTCGTGAACGATGCAGGCACCGTCCCACAGCAGCATGTCCGCACCGGTCTGGCGCTGGATATAAGTGCCCAGATGCTTGTCCGGGCCCCAGATGATGGTTTCGCCGTTATCCATCAGGCTTTCGACGATCTCCAGCGCGCAGCTGGACGTTACCACCCAATCCGCCCGGGCTTTGACCGCCGCCGAGGTGTTGGCATACACCACCACCGTGCGTTCCGGATGCTGATCGCAGAACGCCGAAAACTCATCCACCGGGCAACCCAGGTCCAGCGAGCAGGTCGCTTCCAGGGTTGGCATGAGAATGCGTTTTTCAGGATTGAGGATTTTCGCGGTTTCGCCCATGAACTTCACACCGGCGACCAGCACAGTCTTGGCCGGGTGAGCACTGCCGAAGCGCGCCATCTCCAGTGAGTCGGAGACGCAACCACCGGTTTCTTCGGCCAGGGCCTGAATCACCGGATCGCAATAGAAGTGAGCAACCAGCACCGCGTCCTGAGCCTTGAGCTCGGCAGCGATGGCGGCACGGTAAAAAGCTTCCTCTTCAACGGTCAGCGGCTTGGGCTGCTTGGCGTCGAGGTGGGCTTGAACCAGAAGGCGTTCGGAAATTTGCGTCATGTTCGCAAGACCTGCAGGCGCTTTCGCGCGAAAGTCGAGTATACACCCGGCTCCGGACCCTTCAGGGTACCGCCGGGAGAGTGAGTATCATCAGGCACGGACATCGGTGAAGCTGCGCAAGGCTACAGAATATCCCGTGGATGCAAAAGATGATTCTGACCTGCGTCACGCGGTGCAACCCCGCGTTGAGCCGAGGTCAAATCGCGGACAAAAAAAAATCCGGAAATCCTCACTTGCGTGGGCCTTCCAGACTTTTAAAACTGCTACAAAAATGGTGGGTCGTGTGGGATTCGAACCTACGACCAATTGGTTAAAAGCCAACTGCTCTACCAACTGAGCTAACGACCCGCTGTGTGGTGGCGCGTATAATACTGATTTTTAAGGACTATTCAACACCTAATTTGAAATAAATCAAAAATAAGGTGTTGGGTCGCTCACGCCGGCCGCTGCAAAGCCTTCTGCACGCAGTCGGCAGCTGTCGCATTTGCCGCACGCACGACCATTATCGTCCGCCTGATAGCAGGAAACGGTCAGCCCATAATCGACCCCCAGCTTCACGCCTGCCTGGACGATCTGTGCCTTGCTGAGGTTCTGCAGTGGCGCCTGGATGCGGAAGCCATTGCCCTCTACACCGGCCTTTGTCGCCAGATTGGCCATGCGCTCGAAGGACTCGATGAACTCGGGACGGCAGTCCGGGTAACCGGAGTAATCCACCGCGTTCACGCCGATGAAGATGTCGCGCGCGCCGAGCACTTCAGCCCAACCCAGCGCCAGAGACAGAAACACCGTGTTGCGCGCCGGCACATAAGTGACTGGAATGCCTTCCCCCAACTCTTCAGGAATGTCGATGCTGCTGTCGGTCAGTGCCGAGCCGCCCATACCGTTCAAATTGAGGCCGATCACCTTGTGCTCGACCACGCCCAGGTCGCGGGCGACTCGTTCTGCGGCGTGCAACTCTGCTTGAGACCGCTGACCGTAGTCGAAGCTCATGGTGTAGCAGCTGTAGCCTTCAGCGCGGGCCATGGCCACGACCGTCGCGGAGTCGAGACCGCCGGACAGCAGGATGACCGCACGTTTTTCAGCAGTGTTCAGTTGTTCAGTCATCTCAGCGCCCCGGCTCGTCATTCCAAAGATATTTATGCAGCTGCAATTGCAGACGCACTGGCAGGTTGTCCGCCACCACCCAGTCAGCCAGGTCCCGCGCATTCAGGTCATGGTGGCTTGGCGAAAACAGCACTTCGCCCGCACGCGTGTCCAGGCCGTACTGAATCAGCTTGGACACCGCCCAGTCGTAGTCTTCCCGCGAGCAGATGACAAACTTCACCTGGTCATTGGGTGTGAGCAGTTCGATGTTCTCGTAGCGGTTGCGGTGTGCTTCTTTCGAACCCGGGGTTTTCAGGTCGACGACCCGACTGACCCGTGGATCGACCGCCGAGATGTCGAGCGCGCCGCTGGTTTCCAGCGACACTTCGTAACCGGCGTCACACAACTGCTTCAGCAATGGGATGGCATTGGGTTGCGCCAGCGGCTCGCCACCGGTGACACAGACGTAACGCGGACGGAAACCGGCCACTTGCTCGAGGATGTCGTCGAGGGGGCGAATGGTGCCGCCGGTGAACGCGTAGGCGCTGTCACAGTATTGGCAACGCAATGGGCAACCGGTCAGGCGCACAAAAACTGTGGGCAGCCCGGCAGTCCGCGTTTCACCCTGCAACGAGTAGAAAACTTCGGTGATTCTCAATGTGTCTTGCATAGTCGCCACGGGCATAACAGCTAAACAGGCTGTCCGCCTCCGTCAGGCACTTCAAGGAACCCCGCCAACGCGCAGATCCCAAAAAGCGTGTTTCAGAAAAAGGGCGTGAATTCTAACGAAAAAACCCGCGACAGGCGCGGGTTTCTTCAAAACGGGTCAAGCAGCCCTTACATTTTTTGCAGATCACGCTGGGCCAGCTGCGCAGCGGAAGTGCCCGGATACTGGGACACAACCTGTTGCAGAATGCCTTTGACCTTGTCGGTGTGACCGAGGCGGCGTTCTACATCAGCCAGCTTGTACAGCGAATCAGGCACTTTGGGGTGCTTGGGGTATAGCTGCGAAACCTTGGCAAATGCCTGACCTGCACCTTGCAGATCGCCTTTGGCCAAATTGACTTCGCCCAACCAGTATTGGGCATTGCCCGCGTACTGGCTGTTCGGGTACTTGCGCAGGAATGCGGCAAAAGCCTGACTGGCCTTGTCGAAGTCCTTGGCTTTGATCAGGTCGAAGGCTGCATCGTAATACAGTTTTTCCTTCGCCGGATCAGCCGGTTCGCTACCCGCAGCAGGTGCTTGAGCGGCGGCCGCTCCTGCACCTGCGCCAGCACCGGGGGCATTCAAACTGCCACCGGTGGAAGAATTATCAGGAGTCGCGGCTGGTGCAACGCCGGTTCCTATGCGCCGATCAAGATCCTGATATCGCTCCAGGCTCTCTTGCTTCATGCGCGCTACATCATTCTGCAGAACTTCGATCACACCCTGTTGGCGTGAAATCTGCTCCTGCATGGATTGCAATTGGTTGAACAGCACGCCCTGTGCCGAGACAGGGGTCGAAACCCCTCCCCCGGCATAGGCGCCGTTCGTACCGTAACCCGCAGGCGGATTGCTACTCCCGCTATTGTTATAGCCGGAGTCGTTATCGACCACAGGAACCGCAGCCCACACCGCAAGCGGTGCGAGGCTGAGAGCCAAAACAGTTACAGCACGACGGCACGTTCGCATGACGAATTACTTACGCAGTTCGACGCGACGGTTTTGAGCCCAGGACTGCTCGTCGTTGCCGGTAGCAACTGGACGCTCTTCGCCGTAGGAAACCAGTTCCAGCTGAGCTGGGGAAACACCTTGCAGTACCAGGTAACGCTGAACGGCTTTCGCACGACGCTCGCCCAGTGCCATGTTGTACTCACGAGTACCACGTTCGTCGGTGTTGCCTTCCAGAACAACGCGAGCGCCGTTTGCTTTCAGGTCTTTGGCGTGAACGTCCAGAGCGCGCATGGCTTCTGGCTTCAGGTCCGAGCTGTCGTATTCGAAGTAGAAGGTGGTGATTGCGCGCAGAGCAGCTTCTTCGCTCAGGGAGCCATCAACGGCACCAGTGTTTGCGCCGTAACCAGCGTTTGGATCAACAGCGCCTTCACCGGCATTGTCGCCGCCTTTGGACGAGCAACCTACAGCTACAGCCATGGCCAGAGCCAGCGCAGCAAATTTACCAAACTTCAGCATTTCCATCGTGAAACTCCTAATGAACCCCAGTGTGTTAAGTAAAACGTGTAGCGCCGCGTCAGTTCAGGTAAGGGGACCAGGAAGGTTCTCTGACTTCGCCTTGTGCGGTAGGAAGCGGGAGCCTTACGCGTCCATTAATGGACACGAGCATCAAGACTCCCCGGCCCTGCTGGCGGGTGGCGTAGATTACCATGGTGCCGTTGGGCGCAACAGTAGGCGACTCGTCCAGAGTGCTATCAGTGAGGATCTTTACACTACCGCGCTGCAAATCCTGGGCCGCCACCTTGAAATTAGTGAAGCCATCCTGGCGGTGAATCATCACCAGGGTCTTTTCATCAGCCGAAAGTTTAGGGTTGGCGTTGTAGTTACCAATAAAGGTCACGCGTTCCGCACCGCCACCACCGACGCTGGTTTTGTAGATCTGTGGCTTGCCGCCACGGTCGGAGGTGAAGTAGATGGTCGAACCATCCTTGCCCCAGAACGGTTCGGTGTTGATGCCGGGACCATTGGTGACGCGAGAGATCTGACGCGAGCCCAGGTTCATCACGTAGATGTCCGGGTTACCGTCTTTCGACAGTACGAATGCCAGGCGATTGCCATCCGGCGACCAGGCAGGCGCGCCATTGAGGCCTTCGAAGTTGGTGATCTGCTCACGGCGACCGGTGTCGATGTTCTGCATGAAGATACGCGGACGCTTCTGCTCGAACGAAACGTAAGCGATGCGCTTGCCGTCCGGTGCGAAACGCGGCGACAGGATCGGCTCGCGCGATTGCAGCAGAGTCACGGCGCGGGCACCGTCATAGTCCGAGCGTTGCAGCGTGTAGCGCGTGTTCTTCTCGGAGAAACGTTCGGCCGTCACGTACAGCAGGCGTGTCGAGAACGCACCTTTGATACCGGTGAGTTTTTCGAACGACTGATCGGCGATGTAGTGCGCCATGTCACGCAGTTGATCGACGCTGCCCGACACGCTGCCGGTCAGCACTTGCTGTTCGGTGGCAACGTTGAACAGAGCGTATTGAACCTGCAGGCGACCGCCCGCTGGAACGATGCTGCCGACCATAATGTACTGAGCGTTGATCGCCTTCCAGTCACGGAAAATGATTTCGCTGGCCTGGCTCGGCTGGCTGATCATGTTCTGCTTTGGAATCGGCGCGTAGTAACCCGAGTTGCGCAGGTCGTTGCCGATGATTTCGGCCATGTCATCCGGCAGCACGGTGCCGCCCTGGAAACCGAATGGCACTACGGCAATTGGAGTTGCCTGGGAGCTACCACTGCTGACCAGGATATTTTTTTCATCTGCTGTGGCCAGTCCTGCAAAGCAGAACATGACGACAAGCAGTCCTCGAAGAAGGTTTCTCACAAGGCTAGATCCTCAGGTGTGAATGTCATCTTGAATGAACGATAGGGTGCGAAATCAGCTGGCTTCAGACCCTGCATTTCGGTCAATCGACCAATATTTTTTACCGCCGCTACCGCTGAACTGTCGAACGGTACATCACCGCTGGACTTGGCAACCGATACGCCGGAGATTGTTCCATCAGGCAGCATGTTGATTTGCAGAATCACTTTCATGCCCTTGCGGGCCGACGGTGGCTGCGCCCAACCTTCGGAAGCACGCGAGCGAATCAAATCGTCGAAGTTACCCGCGACTTCATCACCCGTTTCATCCGCCAAGGCCTGCTGACGCTCCGTCGTGTCGGAAAGCAGATCGGCCAGGGCCTGAGCTTTTTTCTCATCGACGGATTTACGCGCCGCTTCCTGCGATTTTTTCTTCGCAGCATCGGCAGCAGCTTTCTTCTTCGCGTCTTCGGCGACTTTCTTCTTCGCCTCTTCAGCTTCGGATTTCTTCTTGGCGTCTTCTGCGGCTTTCTTCTTCGCGTCTTCGACAATCTTTTTCTTGGCTTCTTCAGCGGCCGCTTTCTTGGCCTCTTCTTCAGCCGCTTTCTTGGCTTCTTCTTCAGATTTCTTCTTGGCTATATCAGCCAATTGTTTCTCTTCGGCCTTTTTGGCTTCGGCGGTCTTCTTCGCTTCATCGGCTTTCTTGGCTTCATCAGCCTTTTTTGCCTCTTCCGCTTTCTTGGTCTCGTCGGCCTTCTTGGATTCTTCGGCTTTTTGAGCCGCATCTTCCTTCTTTTGTTCCGCGGCCTTGATCGCTTCCTGTTCGATCTTTTTCTGTTCCATCTGTTCGACTTCGGTCTGACGCGCGGCGGATTTCTTCGCCTCACCCGCAATCTTCTGATTGGTCTGGGTGGTCGCCTGACTTTTCGATTTCAGTTGGTACAAGGTCGCCTGGACAATCGGCTTGGCCGGCGGCAACTCCGGTGTGAAGGCGAAACTGACGAACAGCATGCCGAACACCAGCACGTGCAAGACAATCGCCAGGACACTAGGCCAGAAGTAGCTTTCCGAGGCGGACGGCTCTCGCATTTGCTGCATCAGGGTGCCTCGGTAATCAAGCCAACATTACCGACCCCGGCTTTCTGCAACCCGCCCATGGCGCCCATCACGGAACCGTAATCGACGGTCTTGTCACCGCGTATGAACACCTGGGTGCGCTTGCCGCCTTCAGTACCGGCGCGAATGATCTTGGTCACCGCGTCAGTCATCTGCGGCAAGGTCATTGCCTTGTCCTGTTGCTTTTCAGTGTCGACTTCGCTGCCAAGGTTCCAGTAGTAGGTCTTGTCAGCCTTGATCGAAATGGTCAGGACCTGGGTGTTGTTGTCCTGCGGCAAGGCTTCGCTGGAAACCTTGGGCAGATCAACTTTCACGCCCTGATTGAGCATCGGAGCGGTCACCATGAAGATGACCAGCAGCACCAGCATCACGTCGATGTAAGGCACCACGTTCATCTCGGCAACCGGCTTGCGCTTTTTGCGAGCTCGAGCGATTAAAGCCATTGGAAATTACCTGCTTATTCTTCGCTGGTGTGCACTTTGCGGTGCAGGATCGCCTGGAATTCATCGGCGAAGGTGTAGTAACGGCCCAGCAGGGTTTCACTGCGAGCAGCGAAACGGTTGTAAGCGATAACGGCCGGGATGGCTGCGAACAGGCCGATCGCGGTAGCAATCAGTGCTTCGGCGATACCCGGAGCCACGGTGGCCAGGGTCGCTTGCTGGGCAGTGGCCAGGCCACGGAAGGAGTTCATGATCCCCCAGACCGTACCGAACAGACCGATGTACGGGCTGACGGAACCGACGGTAGCGAGGAACGGCAGGCTCTGTTCGAGCTTTTCTTCTTCGCGGGAAATGGCGACGCGCATGGCACGGGCCACGCCTTCCATGACCGCTTCCGGGTCAACGCCTGGCTGCTGACGCAGACGGGAGAATTCCTTGAAACCGGCACGGAAGATCTGCTCGACGCCCGAATCCGGGTCCGGGTTGCTACCGGCCTGACGGTAGAGTTTGGACAGGTCGATGCCGGACCAGAAGCGCTCTTCAAAGCTCTCCAGGGCACGTCGACCGGCGCGCAGCAGGTTGCTGCGCTGAAAGATCATGATCCATGAGGTCACCGATGCGGCTACCAGGATCAGCATTACCAGTTGCACCACGATACTGGCATTGCTGACCAGGCTCCACATGGAGGAATGGTCGACGACGTTAGCTTCCACGCTTTATCTCCTGCTTTGAGTGTGTACCCGCGCCGCTCACGTCGGCAAAGGCCGCACGTAGAGCTTCGGGAATGGCCCGGGGTTTTAAACTTTCAGTGCGCACACAGGCCACCAGAAACTGCCCTTCGCAGAGCAGCGCATTATCCGTGGCTCGCCTGACTTGCTGCTTGAAGCGCAGGCTGACACGGTTCAATTCGATTACTTCAGCGCTTACCAGAAGTTCGTCGTCCAGTCGCGCCGGCGCGTGATAACGCGCTTCGCTGGAATGCACGACAAACAACAGGTCCTCTCCTGCCAGCTGGGACTGGGCAAAGCCCAGATCCCGGAGCCGCTCGGTTCGAGCCCGTTCCATAAACTTGAGGTAATTGACGTAATACACGATGCCGCCCGCATCGGTGTCCTCGTAATAAACGCGACAACGAAGTGCGAAAGGCTCAAGCCCGTTTTGCGCGCGCATACTCTAGTGCTTACTCCTCAGGTTGCCAATCCGGCCAGGTAACTGTTTTTCATTGATTCGCGGCTTTCTGGCAAAAGCACGATCCTAGGACCGCGCAAATCCCGAATAAATCGGCCCGAAAGGTGATTAATCGTCTACCGCATCGAGGAACTCGTCTACAACGGGCATCTCGCCCAATCGTGACGGAATGTTTAAACCGAAGTGCAGATACGCGTGCCGAGTGACCACTCGCCCCCGCGGCGTGCGCATGATGTAGCCCTGCTGGATCAAATATGGCTCCAGCACGTCTTCAATGGTGTGACGCTCTTCGCTGATCGCCGCGGCCAGACTGTCCACACCCACCGGCCCACCGTCGAACTTCTCGATCATGGTCAACAGCAGGCGCCGGTCCTGGTGATCGAAGCCACGCTCGTCGACGTCCAGCAGGTTCAAGGCCAGGTCGGCGATTGGTTTGGTGATGTGGCCCTTGGCACGCACTTCGGCGAAATCCCGAACCCTGCGCAACAAACGGTTGGCGATCCGCGGCGTGCCACGGGCACGACGGGCGATCTCAAAGGCGCCCTCCGGGTCCAGCGGCAAGCCGAGGATGTTCGCCGAACGACTGACAATCGTCGCCAGGTCGGCGGTGTTGTAGAACTCCAGGCGCTGGACGATGCCAAAGCGGTCGCGTAACGGGTTGGTCAGCATGCCGGCCCGCGTCGTCGCCCCCACCAGGGTGAACGGCGGCAGATCCAGTTTGATCGAGCGCGCAGCCGGCCCTTCACCAATCATGATGTCGAGCTGGAAATCTTCCATGGCCGGGTACAGCACTTCCTCGACGATCGGTGAGAGCCGATGGATTTCATCGATAAACAGCACGTCATGGGGTTCAAGGTTGGTCAACAGCGCCGCCAGATCACCCGGGCGCTCAAGCACCGGGCCCGAAGTGCTCTTGATCGACACGCCCATTTCCTGGGCGATGATGTTGGCCAGGGTGGTTTTACCCAGACCCGGCGGGCCGAAAATCAGCGTGTGGTCCAGGGACTCGTTACGCCCGCGTGCGGCCTGGATGAACAACTCCATTTGCTCGCGAACGGTCGGCTGGCCAATGTACTCGGCCAGGCTGACGGGGCGAATCGCCCGGTCCTGGACTTCCTCGCGGTCGCGAGGGCCGGGCGTGGCGGCAATCAGACGATCAGCTTCAATCACTTAGATCATTCCCTTCAGGGCACGACGAATCATGTCTTCACTGCTCAAACCTTTCTCCTTGATCGCGGAAATCGCCTTGCTGGCTTCCTGCGGCTTGTAGCCCAGGGATATCAGCGCGCTGACCGCGTCATTTTCGGCGGTGGCAACCGGCGCCACATCAGGCCCGCCCGGCTGGTTCGGCACCAGGGCGAACATCGCCGGCACGGCTTCCCAAGCCTTGAAGCGGTCCTTGAGTTCCACCAGTAAACGCTCGGCCGTCTTTTTGCCCACGCCCGGCACCTTGGTCAGCGCCGAGGTGTCCTGGGATTGCACGCAACGCACCAGCTCATCCACTTCCAGGCTCGACATCAATGCCAGGGCCAATTTCGGCCCCACACCATTGAGACGGATCAACTCGCGAAAAAAGTCTCGCTCACGCTTGCCGAAGAAGCCATAGAGTAACTGCGCGTCTTCACGTACGACCAAATGGGTGTGCAAGGTCAGTGGTTCACCGACCGACGGCAAGCGATAGAGCGTGGTCATGGGCACTTCCAGCTCATACCCCAGACCGTTTACATCCAGAATCAGGTGCGGCGGCTGTTTCTCAGCCAGTGTGCCGCGCAAGCGTCCAATCACGTTTCAGATCCTTGAGCGTTGGCCAGATCAATGACTGGCGACTGACAGAACAAGGGGTTTGCGCCGACAACACAGGCGCAAAACCCTCATTCGCTAAAAATGATTGCTGATGCTATCAGAGACGCAGGCGCCCGCCACGACTGCGTGCCGTTCCCAGGCCATGGGGCAACAGGCTGGAACGGGTATGCGCGTGGCAAATGGCAATGGCCAGGGCATCCGAAGCATCGATTTGCGGCTTGCTGGTCAATTTCAGCATGTGCATGACCATCATCTGCACTTGCTCTTTATTGGCGGCACCGGTGCCGGTCACTGCTTGTTTGACCTGGGTTGCGGTGTACTCAGCGATTTCCAGGCTTTCTTCGGCACCCGCCACGATCGCGGCGCCCCGGGCCTGACCAAGCTTGAGGGCAGAGTCGGCATTACGCGCCATAAAGACTTTTTCGATGCCCATGGTCACCGGGCCGTAGGTCTGGATGACTTCACGCACCCCGCGATAAACGATTTGCAGACGCTCATGCAGTTCGCCGGACCCGGTGCGAATGCAGCCCGACGCCACATACACGCAACCACGCCCGGTATCGCGTACCACGCCATAACCGGTGATGCGCGAACCGGGGTCGATACCAAGAATTAAAGTCATAACGCCTGCAGCTCAAAAATGATGCCTGCCGGCAATTGATTGCTCGGCGTAAAGGCAGAAGCCGGACATGCCTGGCGGTGAAACATCACCGCCTGCACTTCCGGCTTCAAGAGTATTGCAGATCAATCAACCCAGCTGTGCGGCCACCGACTCTGGAATATCCGCGTTGGAGTAGACGTTCTGCACGTCATCCAGGTCTTCAAGCATGTCGATCAGCTTGAGCACCTTCTCGGCGCCTTCCAGGTCCAGTTCAGCGCTGGTGGTCGGCAGCATCACGATTTCCGCATCATCACCTTTGAAACCTGCCGCTTCCAGCGCGTTACGCACGGAGTAGAAGCCGGCGAACGAGGTGAACACGTCAATCGAACCGTCTTCATGGGTGACCACGTCATCGGCGTCAGCTTCCATGGCCGCTTCCATCAGCGCGTCTTCATCGACACCTGGCGCGAAGGAAATCTGCCCCTTGCGCTCAAACAGATAAGCCACCGAACCGTCAGTCCCCAGGTTGCCACCGCACTTGCTGAACGCATGGCGAACAGCAGCTGCGGTGCGGTTACGGTTATCGGTCATGCACTCGACCATCACCGCCACGCCACCCGGGCCGTAGCCTTCGTAGGTCAGTTCAACCATGTCGTCGGTATCGGCTGCACCGGCACCGCGGGCGACTGCGCGATCAATGATGTCGCGGCTCATGTTCGCACCAAGCGCCTTGTCCAGCGCCAGGCGCAGGCGCGGGTTGGAACCCGGATCACCGCCGCCCTGACGGGCCGCAACGGTCAGCTCACGAATCCACTTGGTGAAAATCTTGCCCTTCTTGGCATCCTGACGTTCTTTGCGGTGCTTGATGTTCGCCCACTTGGAATGACCCGCCATATCTCGCTCCGAATTTCTCTTTGAAACATCGCCCGCCGCGCACGTTGTGTCGGCCAGCAACAAAAAATCTCGACCTAAAGAAAAGGCGCATCCCGGAAGGATGCGCCTTTGCGGTCAGCTTTACTCAGCCTTTGGTGTTTCGCGCAGACGAATGTGCAGTTCGCGCAATGCCTTGGCATCTACAGCACCCGGTGCCTGAGTCATGACGTCAGCCGCGCTCTGGGTTTTCGGGAAAGCGATCACTTCACGAATCGACTGGGCGCCGGTCATCAGCATGACCAGACGGTCCAGGCCGAAAGCCAGGCCACCGTGCGGCGGCGCGCCGTATTTCAGGGCATCGAGCAGGAAGCCGAACTTCTCTTCCTGTTCCGCTTCATTGATACCCAACAGGCGGAACACGGTCTGCTGCATTTCCTTGCGGTGGATACGGATCGAACCGCCACCCAGCTCGGTGCCGTTCAGAACCATGTCGTAGGCACGTGACAGAGCGATCGCCGGGTTGGCTTCCAGTTCTTCCGGGGTGCACTTCGGCGCGGTGAACGGGTGGTGCAAGGCGGTGAAGCTGCCGTCGTCGTTCTCTTCGAACATCGGGAAGTCGACAACCCACATCGGCGCCCACTTGCAGGTCAGCAGGTCCAGGTCGTTGCCGACCTTGATCCGCAGCGCGCCCAGGGCTTCGCTGACGATCTTGGCTTTGTCGGCGCCGAAGAACACGATGTCGCCATCGACCGCGCCAACACGATCGAGGATCACGTTGAGGTTGGCTTCAGGGATGTTCTTGACGATTGGCGACTGCAGGCCTTCAACACCTTTGGCGCGCTCGTTGACCTTGATGTACGCCAGGCCCTTGGCACCGTAGATGCCGACGAACTTGGTGTAGTCGTCGATCTGCTTGCGCGGCATGCTCGCAGCGCCTGGAACGCGCAGGGCGGCAATACGGCACTTCGGGTCGTTGGCCGGGCCGCTGAACACCTTGAAGTCGACGTCTTTCAGCTGGTCTTCAACGTCAACCAGTTCCAGCGGGTTGCGCAGGTCAGGCTTGTCGGAACCGTAACGACGCATGGCTTCTTCGAAGGTCATGTGCGGGAAGTCGCCGAACTCAAGGTCCAGCACTTCCTTGAACAGGTTGCGGATCATTTGTTCGGTGATGGCCATGATCTCTTTTTCATCGAGGAAGCTGGTCTCGATGTCGATCTGGGTGAATTCCGGCTGACGGTCGGCGCGCAGGTCTTCGTCGCGGAAGCACTTGGCAATCTGGTAGTAACGGTCGAAGCCGGCGACCATCAACAGTTGTTTGAACAGCTGCGGCGATTGCGGCAAGGCGAAGAAGCTACCGGCGTGGGTACGGCTCGGCACCAGGTAGTCGCGAGCGCCTTCTGGCGTGGCACGGGTCAGGATCGGCGTCTCGACGTCGAGGAAGCCGTTTTCGTCGAGGAAGCGACGGATGCTGGTGGTCATGCGCGAACGCAGACGCAGCTTCTCGAGCATTTCCGGGCGACGCAGGTCGAGGAAGCGATAGCGCAGGCGGGTTTCTTCACCGACGTCGGAGAACTCGTTCAGCGGGAACGGCGGGGTTTCCGACTCGTTCAGCACTTCCAGTTCATAGCCCAGCACTTCGATCATGCCCGACGCCATGTTGGCGTTGGTGGCACCCGCCGGACGCAGGCGAACCTTGCCGGTGATCTTCACGACGTATTCGCTGCGCACGCGATCGGCGGCGGCGAAGCTCTCGGCGCGGTCCGGGTCGAAAACCACCTGGGCCAGACCATCACGATCACGAATATCGAGGAAAATCACCCCACCGTGGTCACGGCGACGGTGCACCCATCCGCAAAGGGTAATTTCCTGGCCTTCCAGGGCTTCGTTCAGTTGGCCGCAATAATGGCTGCGCATCATGGTAGTGGTTTCACTTCTCGTAATCGAAATTCGGTTGGAGGCCTTGCAGGTGTTGCAAGAGCTCGCGCGTGTCGTTCAACTCAGGTTCCAGACCTTAGTCAGCTTTGTCGCCGCCGGCCAGATTCTTCTTGGAACCGGTCTTGAAATCGGTTTCGTACCAGCCGGTGCCGCTAAGGCGGAAGCCCGGCATGGACAGCATCTTTTTAAGCTCTGGCGCCTGGCAGGCAGGGCAGTCGACCAGCGGTGCTGCGCTGATCTTTTGAATGGCTTCCAACTGATGACCACAGGAAGCACATTGATAGTCGTACATCGGCATGGGGGTTGTCTCGGCGATCAGATTGCTACCGCGCACGCTGGGTTTTGCGGCAAAGAGCGGGATTATATCCATTAAATGCAGCCTGTGCAGCCGTAAGACTGCACAGACTGACACTCTGTCCGATCACCTGCGTGGCTAGGGCATTGCGACGCTGCCCCCTTCTTTCAGGCTGTGCACGACGCAGACAACCCGCACCAGCCCGGTAAAGTTCTTGACCCCGCCATGACGCAAGTGCACTTCGCGATCCACATGGGACAGCAGCGCACTGACCGTACAACAATTGACCTTGGCCATATCGCCCAGAATATCCCAGTACACCTGCTCCAGCCGCAAGCAGGTGGCAAAGCCGTTCAACCGCACCGACCGGGATAAAGGCCGGGCCAGCCCCATATCAAATTCGCTGACAAATGGATCAATCCTTATCTCCTTGACCGGACTGACCCTCCCCTCGCTTCGCCTGTCTTCGTAATCCATATCATTGACACTCCTTTGTCATCCTTGCCTTCTTTAAGAGCACTCTCCGTGGCCCTATAAAAGCGCAGGCGCAAAGGTATATCCAGATGACTTTATGACCATCGACGTAGGATAAGCCAACAACTGAAGGGCGATCATGGAGAGCGTCCTAGGCCGGCTATTTTCCTACGCCGCCAGACGATTTTTAACGAGCTTAAAAGCGATTTGAAGAAGGCAAAAGACCGCGAATAACACCCGACGGGCGTCATTCGCGTAGTGACGATATTACTGATCCAGCAGAGACCGCAGCATCCATGCGGTTTTTTCGTGGACTTGCATGCGCTGGGTCAGCAGATCAGCCGTCGGCTCGTCGCTGACTTTTTCCAGCAGCGGAAAGATTCCGCGGGCGGTACGGGTGACCGCCTCTTGCCCATCGACAAGCTGCTTGATCATGTCTTCAGCGCTCGGCACACCGGCTTCTTCTTTAATAGAAGACAGCCGCTCATAAATCGAATAGGCGCCGGGGGCAGGAAACCCGAGGGCGCGAATGCGCTCGGCAATCGAATCGACGGCCAGGGCCAACTCGTTGTATTGCTCCTCGAACATCAGGTGCAGGGTCCGAAACATGGGACCGGTGACGTTCCAATGGAAGTTATGGGTTTTCAAATACAGCACATAAGTGTCCGACAGCAGACGCGAAAGCCCGTCAACGATGGACTTGCGGTCCTCTTCACTGATACCGATATCGATTGCCATGTTTTTCCCCTAAAGGTGATGAGTTCATCCAACAGGTGCAGGACCACTCTAGCAAGCCTGCCACCCCCTCGCCGCCCGGAATTGCACAATGACCTGCGACAAATCGCCCCGCGAAGCACCGCTGGACTGCCTGATTTGAGTAGCTGCAGGCTTTGCTGTTAAATAGACCGTGTGTCGCGACCGCCTATTTTTCGGGGGCTGCGCATAGGCTGGTACCGGGTACGTGTCCAACGCCTCTTATTGTTCTGAAGCGAACCGTGCTCCATCAGCTCTTCCTTGTGATCCGTCTTAACGTGAGTTAATCAAAATGTTGAAAATCGTCCACCTGCTAATGGGCGCAGCAGCTTTGCTGCTGTCCTTCATCCCTAGCCTGCAACCCGAAGCTGCTCCTTACCTGCAACAACCCGCTGCGCTGTACCTGGCCTTTTTCGGCCTGCTTAACCTGACCCTCGCTCCGGTTATCCCTTACTGGAACAAAGGTCCTCGTCACCAACTGCAAAACCTGGTCAGCGCCCTGCTGGTCCTGGCCGTCGTCCTGCAAACCCTGACGTTGCTCGCGCCGATGCCTGTCATCGCCGGTCAACCTGCCGTCCTGTTCAGCCTGGTGGCTGCACTGATCGCCGTTCTCCTGCACCTGGCTATCAGCTTCTACAAATCCTCGCCGGCCGCCGCCTCGCCAAGCTACGACATGAGCAACCGCGATACCGGCACCGTCAAGTGGTTCAACACCTCCAAAGGCTTCGGCTTTATTTCCCGTGATTCCGGCGATGATATTTTCGTGCATTTCCGGGCCATTCGTGGCGAAGGTCACCGTGTTCTGGTTGAAGGCCAGCGCGTGGAGTTCTCTGTCATGAATCGTGACAAAGGGCTGCAAGCCGAAGATGTGATCGCTGCATTGCCGCGTCGCTGATTCAAGGCTAAAAAAAACCGCGAGCAGCTGAGCTGCTCGCGGTTTTTTATTGCCTGCGGTTTCAATAATGAGGCGGAGGTGCTTCTTCCTCGAAGGTTTCGAACTGCCCGGCCATTTCTTCCTGGCGCTTGAGCAATGCAGCCATCTGCAATTGCAGGCGTTCAACGGCGCGCTGCTGCGTTGCCAGCACATCACTCAATGACTGGATGGTGTCATCCTGAAACGCCAGTTGGCTCTCCAGATCGGTAACGCGATCTTCCAGGCTCATGATTCAACCCTCCAGAAACGTGAAATGTTCGGTTAACAGCAGACGCAGGCGCTCGCGAATGGCCGCAATTTGCGCTGCGCTGTAAGGCACGGCCGGGTGTTTGCCCCAGACCGGGGCTGGCCAGGCGGCGTCCTCACGCTTGCGCACAATGACATGCATGTGCAACTGACTGACGACATTACCCAGCGCCGCGACATTCAGCTTGTCGGCGTCGAACGAATCCTTGAGCAGTTCCGCCAGCGCGGTCGTTTCCTGCCACAGCTGCTGTTGATCTGCGACACCTAACTGAAATATCTCACTGATATCTTCACGGCGTGGCACCAGGATGAACCAGGGGTAGTTCGAATCATTGGATAACAGCAACCGGCAAAGCGGGAAATCGCCAATCGGTAGCGTGTCTTGTTGAAGTCGTGGATCTAAAGCGAACACCGCGCGCACTCCCGCCAGGTCATCATTTTCAGCTTAGCGCCCATCCTGACAGGCTGCGCACCAAGCGACAGGACGCCAGCATACCCGTGAACGCCACTGCCTTCACGCCGCAAGAGCGCCCCTAAATGGGCCTTTTTTGCTCACGGCGCACCATTACAGAACCGCAGACCACGCCAAAAATGCTGAAATGACTGATAACCAATGAAAAGTTCCAGATGAGTCCGTTACCGCACTGTTTGATATCAGCACAGTGATTAAGATTTTTTGCACCAAAACCGCACAGTGCGTCTACGCTGAGTGCGTCAGCATCCGAGAATTACTCAACGAGGGGTGAACCGGTAACATTTTTCGTTGTCACGCTTTCCGTTTCAGTGTGCAACACCATGCAATGCACGGCGTCAAGCGTACAAAAAACACGCTTGAAGCCCCCGGTTTCATGAGGTTTTTATAGCGACAGGCAGGTTTCCAGAAAAAAACAGCTACAGAATTCTGGTTTGTGCACGCTTGTTGCATTCACACCCACATAGCTTTGGAAGCCTCCGCTGGAAGTGGAAGCCTCAAGGCCAATAAAAACAGCGGCAGGGTTGCCCAATGGAGATTCAAACGTTTCACCAGGGACTCTTTTTAGCGATGCACAAGCCTTGGAAAACAACGTTAAAGTTGCCAATCCGCTTGCGTCTAGGCAGTAAATTTGCGACATCTACCAAGCTGTTTGCGACAGGGTCGTAAAGAAGCTGAAAGGTTAGATACGCAAGTATCGCCAACATGGTCGGCGTGATATAAGTTTGCGCCGACACAAAAAGAAAGAGCCGCCCAGATAAAAAAACAGGTGGGACGGCAGTACTCTTCTAAAAACCAAAGGAGCAAATCACGATGCGCGTGATGAAGTGGAGCATGATCGCACTGGCTGTTTCGGCTAGTACCTCGCAGTTCGCAATGGCGTCTTCTCAAGAGGAATCCAAGGGCTTTTTTGAAGATCAGAGTCTGAATGTTCATAGCCGTATGCTGTACATGAACCGTGATTTCAAAAACAACCCTAGCACTTCGCAAAGTTATCGCGAAGAGACTGGCCTCGGCGTACGTACCACTTATGAGTCGGGCTTCACTCAGGGCACCGTAGGCTTCGGTGTGGATGCCTTGGTCAATGCCATGGTCAAACTGGACAGTGGCCGTGGCCGCACCGGTAATGGCATGTTTGGTCGCGACAGCGAAGGCCGCCCAGAAGACACCCAATCCAAGGCTGGCGGTGCAGTTAAGTTCCGTCTGTCCGACACTGTCCTGAAATATGGTAACCAATACGTTGCCAGCCCTGTCTTCTCCACAGACGACAGCCGTCTGCTGCCAGAAGTTGCTACCGGCACCATCATCACCAGTAAAGAAATCAAAGGGCTGGAGCTGACCGCAGGTCGTTTCAGCGCCCTGAGTTCGCAGACTGGCATGGGCCGTGACAGCATCAACGGACCTCACAACCCAGGCCTGACCAGTGCCAACATTGCCGGCGCGACCTACCAGTTCACCGAAAACTTTGTAGCTGGCGTGGCAGCTTCCGATGTAGATGACTACTTCAAGAAGCAATACATCAACGCCAACTACACCCTGCCGATCAACGAAGATCAGTCCCTGAACTTTGACTTCAACGGCTATCGTTCCAAGAGCCAGGGTCAAGAGCTGAGCGGTGATGTTGACAACCGCATCTGGTCCCTCTCTGCTGCCTATAGCATCGGCGCCCACAAGTTCACCGTGGCACACCAACGCTCTACTGGTGATACCGGCTACGTTTATGGCGTTGACGGCGGCGGTACCATCTTCCTCGCCAACTCCATTCAGTACTCTGACTTTAACGGTCAAGACGAGCGTTCGTGGCAGGCTCGCTACGACCTGAACATGAAAACCTATGGCGTTCCTGGCCTGAGCTTCATGACTCGTTACGTCCGGGGTGACAACATCACCACTGGCGCCGAAGAAGGTAAAGAGCACGAGTTCGACTTCGAAACCAAGTACGTTATGCAAAGCGGCCCAGCCAAAGACCTGTCTTTCCGCCTACGTAGCGCGATCTACCGTACAAACTCCGCTTACAACGCCATCAACGGCAACGACAACAACGACACCCGCTTAATCGTCGAATACCCACTGAGCATCTTGTAATTTCTCAGCGGTAGTTCGATAGCCTCAAATCTGCAATAAAAAAACCGCTCACCTGGTCAGGTGGGCGGTTTTTTTATGCCTGCCCGGTTTTCAATTCGTAAGCAGGCTAATAACGTTCACATGAATAACAGTAGGCAGCTAACATTCCTCAAGTGGCAGCCGAAAAAAACCCAGGCACCTATCGATGCCCGGGCTTGTGCGTTTAACTTGACCGAACAGCCAAGTAAAAAACGTTGTTACTACACGGCTGCTTCCTGAACCACACGAATAACCCGCTGTGGAAACGGAATATCGATACCCGCCGCTTTCAAACGATCACGGGACTGTTCATTGAACATGAACATCACATCCCAGTAATCCGCGGTCTTCACCCAAACACGCAGCGAAACAGTAATCGAACTGTCTCCCAGGGTCGAAATAACGGCTTGTGGTGCAGGTTCTGCCAGGATGCGTTCATCTTTGGCCAAATCCAGCAACACTTCACGGGCCTTCTGCAAGTCCGCTTCGTAGTCCACGCCCACATCAAATACAACTTTGCGGGTTGGCTGACGATTTGTATTGGTAATGATACCGTTCGACAAGTTGCCGTTAGGCACAATGATGGTCTTGTTATCGCCAGTGCGCAGTACGGTGTGGAAAATCTGGATACTGTCGACCGTACCGGCAACGCCTTGGGCTTCGATCCAGTCACCGATGCGGAATGGACGGAACAACAGAATCAGCACGCCGCCGGCAAAGTTTGCCAGGCTGCCCTGCAAGGCCAGACCGATGGCCAGACCCGCCGCACCAATGGCCGCCACGAACGAAGTGGTTTCCACGCCGATCATTGATGCCACGCTGACTACCAGCAAAACCTTGAGAATAATGTTCGCCAGACTGCTGATGAAACCTTGCAGCGCGAGGTCGGCATTACGCAACGCCAGCAGGCCGCCAAGCTTTTGCGCCACCTTGCTGATCAACCACCATCCGACTGCCAGCGTGATGACTGCCAGCAGCACGCGGCTGCCGTACTCCATGATCATCGGGATCCAGGCTTGGGATGCCCTGACCAGGTTGTCCACTTCGGTATTCAAATCCATCTATTTTCTCCTGGGTTAAGCACAATCCGGGTGGGAGCGACGGTGCGGCGATCCGACCTGCTCGCGAAGAGGGCAGATCAGTCGACATCACCAATGAATGACCCACCGCTTTCGCGAGCAGGCTCGCTCCCACAGGGTTCCCGCATTGCTAGGTCAGTCGCGGAAGTTGTTGAACTGCAGCGGCATATCGAAAGTCTTGGCGCGCAGAGCTGCAATCGCCTCCTGCAAATCATCACGTTTCTTACCGGTGATGCGCACTTGCTCGCCCTGAATGGCGGCCTGAACCTTGAGCTTGGCGTCCTTGACGTGAGCGACGATTTTCTTCGCCAGCTCTTTGTCGATGCCCTCCTTGAGGACGGCTTCCTGTTTCATCAGCTTGCCCGACGCGTAGGCATCCTTGACTTCAAGGCACTGCACGTCGATCTTGCGCTTGACCAGGGCCAGCTTGAGTATCTCGATCATCGCCTCGAGCTGGAAGTCAGCCTCGGCGGTCAGGTTGACGGTCAGGTCCTTTTCCTTGAATTCAAAGGTGCCCTTGCCTTTCAGGTCATAACGGCGATCGAGTTCCTTGACGGCGTTCTCGACCGCGTTGGTGACTTCGTGTTTGTCCAGTTCGGATACCACGTCGAACGACGGCATGTAATCTCTCCAATAAAAGGCGCGCTCGATAGCGATGGCGCGCGCTTGGCTTGCGGTTAAAATCGGGCTCATTATAACGGGTCTTTTCCAACCGATACTGCGAGCCTCACATGCCTGTGCCAAACCGAGCAAAAAGCTGATGTCCACCACCTGGCATGTATTGGGCGCCGGCAGCCTCGGCACCTTGTGGGCCACCCGCCTGGCGCGGGCCGGGGTGCCGGTCCGGTTGATCCTGCGCGATGAGCAACGCTTGCAGGCTTATCAGGCGGCCGGAGGGCTGACGCTGGTGGAACACGGCGAAGCCAGCACCTATGACATCCCCGGTGAAACACCCCACGGCAACGAGCCGATCCACCGTCTGCTGGTGGCGTGCAAAGCCTACGATGCCGAAAAGGCCGTGGCGCAACTGGCGCCGCGCCTGGCGCCTGATGCCGAACTGATCCTGTTGCAGAACGGCCTCGGTAGCCAGGACGCCGTCGCCGCGCAGGCTCCCCAAGCGCGTTGTGTATGCGCCTCAAGCACCGAAGGCGCGTTTCGCGATGGCGACTGGCGTGTGGTGTTCGCCGGTCACGGCTACACCTGGCTGGGGGATGCCGGTCATCCGGTCGCGCCGATCTGGCTGGACGACTTGACTGCCGCCGGTATTCCTCACGAATGGAGCACCGACATTCTCACGAGGCTGTGGCGCAAACTGGCGCTCAACTGTGCGATCAATCCGCTGACCGTGCTGCACGATTGCCGCAACGGTGGCTTGCAGGAACACCACTGCGAAGTCGCCACCCTTTGCGTTGAACTGAGCGACTTGCTGGAACGCTGCGGTCAGCCGGCAGCCGCCGAGGACCTGCAGCAGGAAGTCGAACGGGTGATCCATGCCACCGCGGCCAATTACTCCTCGATGCACCAGGACGTCGCAAGCCAGCGCCGAACCGAAATCAGCTATCTGCTGGGCTATGTCTGCAAAGTGGCCTCGCGGCACCAGTTGAACCTGCCCCACCTCAATCAATTACAGCAGCGGCTGATTGCCCATCTTCAAAGCCTTGGATTGCCCAGCGACTGAGCAGCGGCTACGCTGGCCACTTGTTCCTTTTCAGCGATGAACCTGATGCCATTGCGCCAGCGTCTCGAAAACCTTCCGGTCGGCCAGAAACTGCTGGCCGCCCTGCTCGTGCTGTTGATCACCATCCTGCTGGTCGCCAACCTGACCTTTATCAGCGCCGCGTATTACATCTCTCAGGAAAGCATGGCGCCCCAGGCCTTGCAGACCATCGGCCGACTGGTGTCCAACCCGAGCCTGGTGGCCGACGCCTTGAAGTCGCCGCAAAGCGCGGAACGCCTGCTCAACGAACTCAATAGCTATTCACCGCTGCGGGCGGCGGCCTTGTATGACGGCAAGGGTGAGCGATTGGCGCAATTGCAACATGGCGAGAAGCTGCAACTGCCAGAACGCTATCGGCATATCGAAGCCTGGCAGGCCACCGAGTTTCGCAGCAATCAGATCATCACCCTGCCCCGCCCTGGCACCGCGCCGGGCCACCTGTTGTTGGTGGCCAGCAGTGAACTGCCAATGGCGTTCTACACCGGGACCCTGACTGCCAGTCTCGGCATTCTGATCTTCAGTGTGCTGTTATGGCTGGTGATCGCCCGGCAGATCAAGCGCCTGATTACCCGGCCGATCCATCAGCTCGAAGAGCTGTCTCGGCAAGTGACCCGCGAAGAAAACTACGCCCTGCGCGCCTCCCGTGGCAACCACGACGAAATCGGCAGCCTCGCCGAGGCCTTCAACACCATGCTCTCGCGGATCGAAGCCCGGGAGCAGCAGCTCAAACGGGCCCGGGACGATTCCCAGGCGGCTTACGATCAGGCGCAAGGCCTGGCCGAAGAAACCCGCCACACCAATCGCAAGCTGGAACTCGAAGTCCAGGTGCGCAGCAAGATCGAGAAAAAACTTACCGGTTTCCAGAACTACCTCAACAGCATCATCGACTCCATGCCGTCGGCCCTGATCGCCCTTGATGAGCAGCTCTACGTGACCCAGTGGAATCAGGAAGCCAGTGCGCTGTCCGGCACACGTCTGGACGAAGCCTTGAACCAGCCGATCTTCCTCGCCTTCGAACCCTTGAAGCCATTTCTGCCGCAGCTCAAGCAAACCGTCGAGCAGCACACCGTGGCGAAGATCGAGCGCGTGACCTGGTTCAAGGACGATGAACCCAAGCATTACGCCCTGACCTTCTACCCGCTGATGGGCGGCGCCGGGCGCGGCGTGGTGATCCGGATCGATGACATCACCCAGCGTCTGTCGCTGGAAGAGATGATGGTGCAGTCAGAAAAAATGCTCTCGGTCGGTGGCCTCGCCGCGGGCATGGCCCACGAGATCAACAATCCGTTGGGCGCGATCCTGCACAACGTACAGAACATTCGGCGACGCCTGTCACCTGACTTGCCGAAGAACCTCGAACAGGCTGAGCTAGCCGGCATTTCCCTGGACACGGTCAACAAATACCTGCAATTGCGCGAAGTACCGCAGTTGCTTGATGGCATTCAACAGGCTGGCGCCCGGGCGGCGAAGATTGTCACGCACATGCTCAGCTTCAGTCGCCGCAGCACCCGGCAAATGGCCCCGTGCGACCTGCCGGCGCTGATCGATCAGGCGGTGGAAATCGCCGGTAACGACTTCGACCTGGCCATCGGTTTCGACTTCAAGGGCCAGGCGATCATCCGTCAGTTCGACCCTGCGCTGGGCCCGGTGCCCGGCACGGCCAACGAACTGGAACAAGTGCTGCTCAATTTGTTGAAAAACGCCGCCCAGGCCATTCACCAACGTGAAGACGACAGTGAACCCGGGCGAATCATTCTGCGCACCCGGCTGAATCCGCCGTGGGCCGAAATCCAGGTCGAGGACAACGGCATCGGCATGAGCGAGAACGTGCGCAAACGCACCTTCGAGCCGTTCTTCACCACCAAGGAAATCGGTCAGGGCACAGGCCTTGGCTTGTCGGTCTCGTATTTCATCATCACCAATAACCACAAGGGGCAGATGGAGGTGCAATCGACGCCGGGCCAAGGCACCTGTTTCACCTTGCGCCTGCCGCTGGCCGGCTCCCCCGTCATCTCTCAAGAACTCAATCAGCTATCGAGGTAACCCATGGGCTTTCGCTTGTCGAAGATTTACACCCGCACCGGCGACAAAGGCGAAACCGGACTCGGCGATGGTCGCCGCGTGCCCAAGAACCACCCGCGGATCGAGGCCATTGGCGAAGTCGATACGCTGAACAGCCAAGTGGGCGTGCTGCTGGCCGGATTGGCCGCAGAAAGTGCTGCGAATCCGGGTTTGAACGAGGTGATTGAGGTTTTGGCGCCTTGCCAGCATCGGTTGTTCGACCTCGGCGGCGAGTTGGCGATGCCGGAGTATCAGGCGTTGAATGCAGCGGAAATCGAACGGCTGGAAACGGCGATCGATCTGTGGAATGAGGAGTTGGGGCCGCTGGAGAACTTCATTCTGCCGGGAGGTTCAGCGCTGATTGCCCAGGCCCATGTGTGCAGAAGCCTGGCGCGCAGCGCGGAGCGGCGGTGTCAGCAGTTGAATGCGATTGAACCGTTGGCCGGGGTTGGCTTGGCGTATATCAATCGGCTGTCGGATGTGTTGTTTGTGGTGGCGAGGGTGATAGCCAAGCGGCAGGGGGTTGCCGAGATTCTTTGGCAGGCGGCTGCTAAACCTCAGGAATAATTGGCGTATTCGAGGACGCTATCGCGAGCAGGCTCGCTCCCACAGTTGACCGAGTTCCTCCAGAAGGAATGCGATCAAAGGTGGGAGCGAGCCTGCTCGCGATGAGGCCGGTGGCTACATCACAGAATCAGGCCAAAACGCCCGAATCCCCGCCACTCCCTGCGCCCCCGCCTCCCAAGCCTTTTGCTGTTCCGCCGGGCCAACACCACCGAGCAAGAACACCGGTTTGCTGAAACCGTCGATCAACGCCGCCACCTGCTCCCAGCCCAACGGCAGCGCATCCGGATGAGTCTGGGTCGGCTGCACCGGTGACAAGGTCACAAAATCCACGCCCATCTGCTCGGCCAGCGCCAGCTCTTCAGCGTTGTGGCAAGACGCCGCCAACCAGCGCGACGCCGGTAACGGTCGACCCGCCGCTGCATATTTGCGCAACTGCGCTGACGTGATGTGCCAGCCGGCGGACGGGAAGTCGCCCAGCCACTCGAACGGACCCTTGATCATCAACTGCGCCTTGCCAGCACACAGCCCTGCCGCATCCACCGCCAGATCGCGGTATTTCGGATCGTAGCCGTTGGGTGCCCGCAGCTGGATCAGCTTGATGCCGCCAGCGATGGCTTTCTGGATTCCACGCAGCAAGGCCGGGGTTTCCAGGTCTTCAGGCGTAATCAAATACTGCGCAGGCAAACGTGCAGCCGCCACGATCGGCTGGTTGGCCGCGGGGAACTCATAGCTCAGCAGATCACGCTGGCCCACCCATTCCAAAGGCTGGCCTTCGGCGCCATGGGGCTCGCCGGTAAAGGACGAAACTTCCCAAACGTCCAGCAACACTTGCTTGTCCGGGTAATCGTGGCGGACTTTGATCAACGGACGCGCGGCGCTGACCACAATGCCCAACTCTTCCTGGAGTTCGCGAGCCAATGCGCTTTCGACGGATTCGTCATCCTCGACCTTGCCCCCGGGGAATTCCCACAAGCCGCCCTGGTGCTGGGTGTCGGCACGGCGTGCGATAAGGATCTTGCCGCTGCTGTCGCGGATAACGGCGGCGGCTACGTGTACTCGTTTCACTGCCCAATCTCCTCCAGGCCAGCCTTCTGCCAGGCCTTGAACGACGGCCATTGATAGACGGTTTCAACGTAGGCTTCGTCCACCGCCGGCAATTTCACCTGATAGGTGCGCAGGCGCACGGCAATCGGGGCGAAGAAGGCATCGGCGAGGGTCGCGCCGCCGAACAGGAACGGACCGGTTTCAGTGGCGACCGCACGGCATTCAGCCCACAACGCCAGCATGCGCTCGATGTCTGCCTGAACCTCAGGAGGCGTCGGCGATAGCGGTGCGTCGCGGCTCAGGTCGAACGGCATGTTGCCGCGCATGGCAAAGAACCCGGCGTGCATCTGCGCACAGGCCGAACGGGCCTGGGCGCGGGCGGCGGTGTCTTTGGGCCAGAGGCCAGCGTCGGGGAATTGCTCGGCCAGGTATTCGGCAATCGCCAGAGAATCGGCGATGGTGCCGTGCACGGATTTCAGCAGCGGGACTTTGCCGGTCGGCGAATGCTTGAGCAGGCGTTCGCGGGTGTCCGGCTGGCCCAGCTTGATCAGTTCTTCGGTGTACGGGGCGCCAGTGAGGTCAAGGGCCAGTGCGCCGCGCAGGGACCAGGAGGAAAGCAGCTTGTCGCCGATGATCAGGTGGAGGCTCATGTTCGGGACCTTTTGAGAAGGGAAGCGGGCCAGCATTTGCAGTGTCTGGTCGGCCGTCTTCGCGGGCGATCCGACGTGCCCGCGAAAGCGATCTATCTTATGTGCGGTATTCGGCGTTGATCTTCACGTATTCGTGGGACAGGTCGGTGGTCCAGATGGTTTCGCTGCAATCGCCGCGACCCAGTTCGATACGGATGGTGATTTCTTCCTGCTGCATCACCGCCGCGCCCTGGGCTTCGGTGTAGGTCGCGGCGCGGGCACCACGGCTGGCGATGCAGACTTCGCCGAGGAAAACGTCGATCTTGCTGACGTCCAGGTTCGGCACGCCGGCACGGCCAACGGCAGCAAGGATGCGGCCCCAGTTCGGGTCGGACGCGAACAGCGCGGTCTTGATCAGCGGCGAGTGCGCCACGGTGTAACCGACGTCCAGGCATTCCTGATGATTGCCGCCGCCATTGACTTCAACGGTCACAAATTTGGTCGCGCCTTCGCCGTCACGCACGATGGCCTGGGCCACGTCCATGCACACTTCGAACACGGCTTGTTTCAGCTTGGCAAACAACTCGCCTTCGGCGCGGGTGATTTCCGGCAGCGCGGCCTGACCGGTGGCGATCAGCATGCAGCAGTCGTTGGTCGAGGTGTCGCCGTCGATGGTGATGCGGTTGAACGACTTGTTGGCACCGTCCAGCAGCAGATTCTGCAACACGTCGCGGGAAACTTTGGCGTCGGTGGCGATGTAGCCGAGCATGGTCGCCATGTTCGGACGGATCATGCCCGCGCCTTTGCTGATGCCGGTAACGGTAATAGTCACGCCGTCATGCTGGAACTGGCGGCTGGCACCTTTGGGCAAGGTGTCGGTGGTCATGATGCCGGTGGCGGCAGCTTCCCAGTTATTCACTGACAGGTCGTCAAGGGCGGCTTGCAGCGCACCTTCGATTTTCTCGACCGGCAGCGGCTCACCGATCACACCGGTGGAATACGGCAGCACCAGGCTGGCGTCAACGCCGGTCAATTCAGCCAGTTTCGCGCAGGTGCGCTCGGCGGCGGCCAGGCCAGGTTCGCCCGTGCCGGCGTTGGCATTGCCGGTGTTGGTCAGCAGGTAACGTACCGGGCCTTGCACTCGTTGCTTGGCCAGAATCACCGGAGCGGCGCAAAAGGCGTTCAGGGTGAACACGCCCGCGACCGTGGAGCCTTCGGCGCAGCGCATGACCACAACATCCTTGCGCCCCGGGCGCTTGATGCCGGCCGAGGCGATACCGAGTTCAAAACCGGCAACCGGGTGCAACGTTGGCAAAGGACCAAGACCAACAGCCATGAATGCGCTCCTTAATAAATGATGTCAGCACCGCTCTCAGGAAGAACGGTGGTGTAAATGGCAAAACGCCGCGACGGCTGATGCCGGTCGCGGCGCGGGTATTTCAGCGTATGAAACGGGTTTACTGGATCTGCCCGTGGCAATGCTTGAATTTCTTGCCCGAACCGCAGTAGCACAGTTCGTTACGGCCCAGCTTCTGTTCGTTGCGAACCGGTGCAGTGGCGAGGGCGACATCGACCTCATCACCGAGCAGTTCCGGTTGCTCAAGACCTGGCGCTTCGTCGTGCAGGAACTGCATGCGCGCCGCCAATGCCTCGGCTTCCTGACGCAGGCGTTGCTCTTCTGCTTCCGGATCTTCGCGGCGAACCTGAACGTGCGACAGCACACGGATCGAGTCGCGCTTGATCGAATCCAGCAGCTCGGAGAACAGCGTGTAGGACTCGCGCTTGTACTCTTGCTTCGGGTTCTTCTGTGCATAACCACGCAAGTGGATGCCGTGACGCAGGTGATCCATGGTCGACAGGTGGTCTTTCCACAGGTCGTCGAGCACACGCAGAACGATTTGCTTCTCGAAGGTGCGCAGTGCGTCGGCACCGGCCTGATCTTCTTTCTCGTTGTAGGCAGCGATGAGCTCCTGCATCAGCTTCTCGCGCAGGGTTTCTTCGTACAGGTGATCGTCTTCGTCGAGCCATTTCTGGATCGGCAGCGCCACACCGAAGTCGCTCTGCAACGCAGCTTCCAGACCGGCCACGTCCCACTGCTCTGGCAGCGATTGCGGTGGAATGTGCGCACTGATGGTCGCGTTGAGCACGTCCTGACGGAAGTCGGCGATGGTTTCACCGATGTTGTCGGCGGCCAGCAACGTGTTACGCATGTGATAGATCACTTTACGCTGTTCGTTGTTGACGTCGTCGAACTCGAGCAGTTGCTTGCGAATGTCGAAGTTACGACCTTCAACCTTGCGCTGAGCCTTCTCGATGGCGTTGGTCACCATACGGTGCTCGATCGCTTCACCGGACTGCATGCCCAAGGCTTTCATGAAGTTCTTCACCCGGTCAGAGGCGAAGATGCGCATCAGGCTGTCTTCCAGCGACAGGTAGAAACGGCTGGAACCGGCGTCACCCTGACGACCGGCACGACCACGCAGCTGGTTGTCGATACGGCGCGATTCGTGACGCTCGGAAGCGATCACCTGCAAGCCACCCGACTCCAGCACTTGCTGGTGACGTTTCTGCCAGTCGGCCTTGATCTGGGCAATCTGCTCAGGGGTCGGATTTTCCAGGGTTGCAACTTCCACTTCCCAGTTGCCGCCCAACAGAATGTCGGTACCGCGACCGGCCATGTTGGTGGCGATGGTCAGCGCACCCGGGCGACCGGCCTGGGCAATGATCTCGGCTTCTTTTTCGTGGAACTTGGCGTTCAGGACCTTGTGTTCGATGCCTTCCTTCTGCAGCAACGCAGACATGTGCTCGGACGTTTCGATGGTTGCAGTCCCCACCAGTACCGGACGGCCCAGGGTCATGCATTCCTTGATGTCGTTGATGATCGCCGCGTATTTCTCTTCGGCGGTCAGGAACACCAGGTCGTTGTAATCTTTGCGCGCCAGCGGTTTGTTCGGTGGAATGACCATCACCGACAGACCGTAGATCTGGTGGAATTCGAACGCTTCGGTGTCCGCAGTACCGGTCATGCCGGACAGCTTGTTGTACAGACGGAAGTAGTTCTGGAACGTGGTCGAGGCCAGGGTCTGGCTTTCGGCCTGGATGTTCAGGTTTTCCTTGGCTTCGATGGCCTGGTGCAGGCCTTCGGACAAACGGCGACCCGGCATGGTGCGGCCGGTGTGTTCGTCGACCAGGACGACCTGGCCATCCTGCACGATGTATTCGATGTTGCGATTGAACAGCTTATGAGCACGCAGACCGGCATAAACGTGGGTCAGCAGGCCCAGGTTGTGCGCCGAATACAGGCTCTCGCCTTCAGCCAGCAGGCCGACGCGGGTCAGCATGTCTTCGATGAACTGGTGACCGGCTTCGTTGAGCTCGACCTGGCGGGTCTTCTCGTCAACGGTGTAATGGCCAGCCTTGGTGACTTCGCCTTCCACTTCTTCGACGTGCAACTCCAGCTGCGGGATCAGTTTGTTGATCTCGATGTACAGCTTGGAGCTGTCCTCGGCCTGACCGGAAATGATCAGCGGGGTACGGGCTTCGTCGATGAGGATGGAGTCGACTTCGTCGATCACGGCAAAATTGAGTTCGCGCTGGAATTTTTCTTCCATGCTGAACGCCATGTTGTCGCGCAGGTAGTCGAACCCGAATTCGTTGTTGGTGCCGTAGGTGATGTCGGCGGCGTAAGCAGCGCGCTTCTCTTCCGGCGGCTGGAATGGGGTGACCACACCGACCGTCATACCGAGGAATTCGTAGAGCGGACGCATCCAGTTGGCGTCACGACGGGCCAGGTAGTCGTTCACCGTCACAACGTGCACGCCCTTGCCGGACAGCGCGTTGAGGTAAACGCCCAGTGTTGCCACCAGGGTCTTGCCTTCACCGGTACGCATTTCCGCGATCTGGCCTTCATGCAAGGTCATGCCGCCAATCAGCTGGACATCGAAGTGGCGCATACCCATGACACGCTTACCGGCTTCGCGGGCGACCGCAAAGGCTTCTGGCAGCAGCTTGTCGAGGGTTTCCCCTTTGGCGATGCGGGCCTTGAACTCGTCTGTCTTGGCACGCAATTGATCGTCCGAAAGGGCCACCATTTGCTCTTCGAAGGCATTGACGAGTTGCACCGTCTTGAGCATGCGTTTGACTTCACGCTCGTTCTTGCTTCCAAAAAGTTTCTTTAACAAAGGCGCAAACATATCGGCAGGATCTTCCACACTAAAGGGATGGAGGGCGGCCCCGTGAGTCGCCCGTGCAGCCCTCATGGCCGCATGCGAACGAGCATTCTACCCGGAAACGATGGTGAGGAAAGTGGCGTTGTTCCACGATGCATGCACTGCGCTGTGACGGGGCTCACTTAAAATAAGGGCTTTTTGCGCAACTTCAAGCCATTCGCGGCAGAAGTTACTTGTTGATTTAATGGGTAAAGCGCTCGCAAAGCAATGGGTCGGGCGCATGTGATGCTTTCTGCTACCATGGCGGCTCTGTTACTTCAGGTGTCTGATCATGGCATTTCGCCCTCTCACGGCCAGAGCACCCGCCGTTCTGCTTCGCGAAGCCAAGCCGCTGAAAGCCATTTTTGGCCATGCTCAACGCCTGGGTCATCTGCAACGTCTGCTCGAAAGCCAGTTGCAGCCTGCTGCGCGCGAGCATTGCCATGTGGCCTCGTGGCGCGAAGGCAGTTTACTGCTGATCGTCACTGACGGTCACTGGGCCACCCGCCTGCGTTACCAGCAAAAACGCCTGCAACGCCAGTTACAGATGTTCGACGAGTTCGCCAGCCTGACGCGGATTCTGTTCAAAGTGCAGCCCCCCACCGTTCAGCAAGGGGCGGCGGGGCATACCATCAGTTTGTCGACGGATGCCGGCGCAACCATTCAGGCCACGGCCGATGGCATCAGCGATCCGAATCTGCGAGCGGCGCTGGAACGCCTTGCGGCCCACGCCAAACCCAAAACCTGAAATTGATGTTTCACCTGTAGGATCGCCGCACCGCTCGCTCCTACAGGGTTGTGTCCGGCCAGTGGTTGTCAGCGGCGTTTACTGCCACCGAGCAGCGAGCCCATCAGTCCGCGTACCAGCTGCCGGCCCAATTGATTGGCCGCCTGGCGCATCGCCGATTTCAGCGCCTGCCCCGCCGCCGTGCCGAGGAATTCCCCGGCCTTGTCGGTGAAACTCGGCTCTTCGGCGGCCGGTTTACCCGGAACGGCCTCAGGCTCCGGCGCCAACCCTTTACGACCCATCAATATTTCATACGCCGATTCCCGATCAACCGGCTTGTCATACCGCCCCTTGAACGGCGACCCGGCGATCAGCATCGTGCGCTCGGTTTCGGTCAACGGCCCGATCCGCGATTGCGGTGGGGCGACCAAGACACGCTGAACCATCTCCGGCGTGCCCTTGTCCTGCAAGGTGCCGACCAGCGCCTCGCCGATCCCCAGTTCGGTCAACACCGACAGGGCATCAAACGCCGGGTTCGGCCGGAAGCCCTCCGCCACCGCTCGCAGGGATTTCTGCTCCTTGGCGGTGAAGGCGCGCAAACCATGCTGGATACGCAGGCCGAGCTGAGCCAGCACGTCATCCGGCAAGTCGCCCGGTGATTGCGTGACGAAATACACGCCCACGCCTTTGGAACGAATCAGCCGCACCACCTGCTCCAGGCGATCCTGCAAAGCCTTGGGCGTGTCGGCGAACAATAAATGCGCTTCGTCGAAAAACAGTGCCAGCAGCGGTTTGTCCGAATCGCCACGCTCCGGCAGTTGCTCGAACAACTCGGCCAGCAACCACAGCAGGAATGTCGCATACACCTTCGGCGCTTCGTGGACCAGACGACTGGCATCCAGCAAATGAATGCGCCCACGGCCGTCAGCCGTCGGTTGCAGAATGTCTTCGAGTTGCAGCGCCGGTTCACCGAACAGCGCTTCGGCACCTTGTTGCTCCAGGGTCGCCAGACGCCGCAACAGCGCCTGACTGGAACCGGTGGTCATCAACGCCGCGTCGTCCCCCAGCAACTCAGGGTTGTCACGCAGGTGATTGAGCAGCGCCTTCAGATCCTTGAGGTCCAGCAGCAACAGCCCTTCGCGGTCCGCGACCTTGAACGCCGCATACAGCGCCGACTGCTGGCTGTCGGTCAACTCCAGCAGGCTGCCGATCAGCAACGGCCCCATTTCGCTCAAGGTGGTGCGCAATGGATGACCGGACTCACCGTGAATGTCCCACAGGGTGACCGGGTAAGCCGCAGGCTTGTGGTTGAGCCACGGCATCCCGGCGATCCGCTCGGCGATTTTGCCTTGAGGGTTGCCGGCAGCACCCAGGCCACACAGGTCGCCCTTGATGTCTGCCGCGAACACCGCCACGCCCGCGTCGCTGAAGGCTTCGGCCAGTCGCTGCAACGTGACGGTTTTACCGGTCCCGGTAGCGCCCGCGACCAGGCCGTGACGGTTCGCCAGGCGCATGGCCTGGGAGATAGGCTGGCCGGCAAGGTCAGCGCCGATAACGAGTTGCGATGAGTCAGGCATTTTGTCACCCATGGTTAATCTTTGATCCTGCACGGCCGATACAAATAGTTGTGAGACCAATCCGAAAATAGCGTCGGTAATTCCCTAAGGAGAGGATGGAAATATCAGCTTTTTTTCAACATTGCCCATTTTGCGTGCCTTTATAAAAGCACGCTCAGGACATTAAGACCTTAGCGGAACCCCAAGCCATGAACAAAAACCTGCGTTTCAGCCATAAAATCTTGCTTGCCGCCGCCCTCATCGTCATTGCCGCCTTCGCCTCGTTCACACTGTACAACGACTACCTGCAGCGCAACGCCATTCGCGAAGACCTGGACAATTACCTCAACGAGATGGGAGACGTCACCGCCAGCAACATCCAGACCTGGCTGACTGGCCGTATCCTGCTGATCGACAACCTCGCTCAAAACATAGCCGTCAATCCTGAACAGGCCAACGTCGCGAGTCTGCTTGAGCAGAAAGCCCTGACGTCGACTTTCATGGCGTCCTACCTGGGAGACTCCACCGGCAGCTTCACGATTCGTCCCGACGCCAAAATGCCTGCCGGTTTCGATCCGCGGGTGCGTCCTTGGTACAAAGGCGCCGAAAGCAGCAGCACGGCGACCGTGACCGAACCTTATATCGATGCGGCCACCGGCCAGACCATCATCTCCATCGCCACCGCCTCGAAAAAGGCCGGGCAAAGCGTGGGTGTGGTGGGCGGCGACTTGAGCCTGCAAACCCTGATCGACACCCTCAGCGCCCGTGATTTCGACGGCATGGGTTACGCCTTCCTGGTCAGCGCCGACGGCAAGATCCTGGTGCACCCGGACAAAGCCCTGGTGATGAAGTCCCTGAGCGAGGCGTACCCGAACAATACCCCGCGCATCAGCAGCGACTTCAGTGAAGTCGAAGTGGACGGCAAGACTCGCATCGTCACCTTCACAGCGATTAAAGGCCTGCCATCGGTCCACTGGTACATCGGCCTGTCGGTCGATAAAGACAAAGCCTTCTCGATGCTCAGCGAGTTCCGCGCCTCGGCGGTCGTCGCGACGATCATTGCCGTGGCGATCATCATCGCGTTGCTCGGCATGTTGATCCGCATCCTGATCCAGCCGCTACATGTCATGACCCGCGCCATGGAAGACATCGCCGACGGTGAAGGCGACCTGACCAAACGTCTGACCATCGTCAATAACGACGAATTCGGCGTTCTAGGCACAGCGTTCAACCGTTTCGTCGAACGCATTCACGGTTCGATCCGTGAAGTGTCCTCGGCCACCGGCCAGGTCAACGAAGTCGCGCTGCGTGTGGTCGCCGCGTCGAATTCGTCGATGTTCAACTCCGACCAGCAAGCCTCGCGCACCAGCAGCGTGGCCGCCGCGATCAACCAGCTCGGCGCCGCCGCTCAGGAAATCGCCCGCAACGCTGCCCAGGCGTCCAGCCAGGCCAGCGATGCCCGCAGCCTCGCCGAAGATGGCCAGCAAGTGGTGGATCGCAGCATCAAAGCGATGAATCAGCTGTCGAGCATGCTCAGCGCTTCGAGCACCAACATCGAATCGCTGAACAGCAAAACCGTGAACATCGGGCAGATTCTCGAAGTGATCACCAGCATCTCCCAGCAAACCAACCTGCTGGCGCTCAACGCAGCCATCGAAGCGGCCCGCGCCGGTGAAGCCGGGCGTGGTTTTGCCGTGGTGGCTGACGAAGTGCGCAACCTGGCGCACCGCACGCAGGAATCGGCGCAACAGGTGCAGACCATGATCGAAGAGCTGCAAGTCGGCGCCCGCGAATCCGTCAGCACCATGAGCGACAGCCAGCGCCACAGCCAGGACAGCGTGGAAATCGCCAACCTGGCGGGCGAGCGCTTGAACAGCGTGACGTTGCGTATTGGTGAGATTGACGGGATGAACCAGTCGGTGGCGACCGCGACCGAGGAACAGACGGCGGTGGTGGAGTCGATCAACGTCGACATTACCGAGATCAACACGCTGAATCAGGAAGGCGTGGAAAACCTGCAATCGACGTTGCGGGCGTGTTCGGACCTGGAGCAGCAGGCGGCGCGTCTTAAGCAGTTGGTGGGCAGTTTCCGTATTTGATGCGGCATTGAGGTCCTCTTCGCGGGCAAGCCTCGCTCCTACACGGATCAGCGTTAACGTGTAGGAGCGAGGCTTGCCCGCGAAGGCGTTTTGAAATACACCGCAAAAACCTCGCTGATCTGCGCGCCACAAAACCCCGACCGAACATCTATCCTTCATAAAGGTCAACCAAGGGAGAACAACGGACCGGAGGGATGCTCACTGTGCATATCGCGGACATCACCATGTTCTACGCCCCGGCCAGCGGTGGCGTGCGCACGTATCTGGATGCCAAGCACCGTCGCCTGAGCATCAAGCCAGGCATTCGCCACAGTTTGCTGATTCCAGGGGCACACCTGAGTGAGCATGACGGCGTCTATTCAGTTCCAGCCCCGGCCCTACCTTTCGGCAAGGGTTATCGTTTTCCTCTCCGCTTGGCGCCATGGCGAAATGTCCTGCATGATTTGCAGCCTGACCTGATCGAAGTCGGCGACCCTTACCTCACCGCATGGGCAGCTCTGGATGCGCGCCGGCAACTGGATGTGCCGGTGATCGGCTTTTATCACTCGGACCTGCCACTGCTGGTCAGCAATCGAATGGGCAATTGGGTGACCCCGAATGTCGAGGCCTATGTCCGCAAGCTGTATGGCAACTTCGACCGGGTGCTGGCACCGAGTCAGGTCATGGCCGACAAGTTGATCGGTCTTGGCGTGAAGAATGTGTTTGTACAGCCGTTGGGGGTCGACCTGCAAACGTTCAATCCCCAAGCAAGGGACAGCGGCTTGCGGGCCGAGTTAGGCATTGATGAAAACACCCATCTGCTGATTTTTGCCGGCCGTGGCTCCAAGGAAAAAAACCTGCCGGTCTTGCTCGGTTGCATGAAACGTCTGGGGCCTCGTTATCATTTGTTGCTAGTCGGTTCTTCCATGCCCGCTGTGGTGCCGGACAACGTGACTGTCGTCGATGAGTTCTGCCCGGCCACGCAAGTCGCGCGCTTGATGGCCAGCGCTGACGCGTTGCTGCATGCCGGCGATCAGGAAACCTTCGGCCTGGTGATCCTCGAAGCCATGGCCAGCGGTATTCCGGTGGTGGCGGTAGCCGCCGGGGCCTTTCAGGAAATCGTCACCGATCAATGCGGCTTGCTCTGCGCGCCGAACAATCCCCTGGCGATGGCCAATGCTGTTCGCGAGCTGTTCAGCCACGACAGCGCCGCCCTGGGCAAGCGCGCCCGCAGCCATGTCGAACAGCATTACGCCTGGGACACCGTGGTCGACAGCCTGCTGGGGCACTATCACGCAGTGCTCGGCAGCCAATGGCCGCTGACCGCCAATGGTTGAGCCCATGAGCCTGCCCAGCCTGGTACTCGTGCTGCATGACGTTGCGCCGCAGACCTGGGCCGATTACCAGCCTTTTGTCGAGGCTGTCGATGCCCTGGGCGAGGTGCCGATGACCTGGCTGGTGGTGCCGAACTTCCACAAGCACAACGACCTGGACGAGCATCCGGGATTTCGCCGATGGCTGACCAGCCGAATCGCCCGAGGTGACGAACTGGCATTGCACGGCTACTTTCATTGCGACGAAAGCCCTCCTCCCAGCAATCCCAGAGACTGGTTCATGCGCCGGATCTATACCCACGAAGGCGAGTTTTACAGCTTGTCGCAAGCCGCCGCCCTCGCCCGCCTGCGTGCCGGAATCGAAGTGTTCCATCGTTATCATTGGCCACTGGAAGGCTTCGTCGCCCCGGCGTGGTTGATGAGCGAAGGCACTCGGCAGGCGTTACGCCAGTTACCGCTGGGCTACACCAGCGATTCACAGCATCTCTATCGGCTGCCGGACTTCAAGGCCATCGATGCGCCGGGACTGGTCTGGAGTGCGCGCAGTGCCTGGCGCCGGGGGCTGTCGAAAATCATCAGCGACCAGCGTGAACAGCGCTGGCGGCACGCGCCGGTGATTCGTCTTGGACTGCACCCGGTGGACATGCGTCATGGATTTTCGCGCAACTATTGGCTGCAAACCCTCAAGCGCTTGCTCGATGAGGGGCGAGTGCCAATGACCAAGGCCCAGTGGCTCTCTTTTCACAGTGATCGTCTCGGTCGCGCCGCATGAGCCGGGGCATTCTGCTGTTTATCGCCCTGCTCGCCGCGGTGCTGATTCCATTGCTGCTGGGCGGCAACGAGACGTGGTCGCGGCTGCAAAATTTCCCCTTGAATGAATTGCTGATCATGTTCGGCATGATCTTGCTGTGCTGGGTGGTGAACACCCTGCGCTTGCGCCTGTTGCTGGGCGATCAGTGCGACAAGGTCGGCCGGGTGAAGAGTCTTGGCGTATTGATGGCCGCCGAGTTCGCCTACTGCGCCACCCCAGGCGGCAGCGGCGGCCCGCTGACCATCATGGCCCTACTGGCGCGCAATGGCGTGCGCCCGGCACGGGGCAGCGCGGTGTTCGCCATGGACCAACTCAGCGATCTGCTGTTTTTCCTCTGCGCGCTGAGCGGGATTCTGATTTATGCGTTGTTCCAGCACCTCAGCGAACGCCTGGAATGGCTGCTGATCGTCAGCGCCGTCTCCATGTTTGGCGGGTTGCTCAGTTGCGTGGTGGTGGCGCGCTACCATCGACTGCTGATTCGCCTGAGCGGGCGACTGCTCGTTCGCCTCAACGTCAAAGGCAGCACGCGCCTGCGCTGGGCACGCAAGCTCCTTCATTTCCTGGCAGCGTTCACTGACACGCTGAAGTTGCCCGTTATGACGTTGATCAAGGTGTTTGCCCTGACCTGCGTGCATTGGCTCCTGCGGTATAGCGTGCTGTATCTGGCGTTGCGCGGGCTCGGGGCCGACTTGCAGTGGGCCTGGTGCTTTCTGATCCAGATGCTTTCACTGAGTGCAGGGCAATTCAGCCTGCTGCCGGGCGGTGCGGGTGCGGCGGAGTTGACTTCAGCGGCGCTGTTGGCGCCCATGGTGGGGAAATCCACCGCCGCGGCGGCGATTCTGATCTGGCGGACGGTGACGTATTACTTCTACCTGGTAGTGGGCGGCCCGGTGTTTCTGCTGATGCTGGGGCGGCCGCTGCTGAAGAAACTGATGAAGTTCAAGCAGGCTTAGGCTTGTCTTCGGGTTGCTGCTGCAACTGCTCCCACAACTCGGCGGCACCGGGAAACTCCGTGCCGTCTTCAGGGCTCATCTCATCCGGGTCGTAGCGACTCAAACAGCCCTCCCCCAACGTGGCGGGGGCCTTGGAAGTGGCTTTGTCGAGTGGATCGGCCATGGTCATGTCCTCAGTGCAGAAACGGCGAAGGGCCTGAAGCGATTGAACGCCCAGGCCCTTCGAATTTCAACCGTGATGTGCGGCGATCAGAACACTACGGTCTTGTTGCCATGCACCAGCACCCGGTCTTCCAGGTGATAACGCAGACCGCGGGCCAGCACCATTTTCTCGACGTCACGGCCGAAACGCACCATGTCTTCAATGCTGTCGCTGTGGCTGACGCGCACCACGTCCTGCTCGATGATCGGACCGGCATCCAGCTCTTCGGTCACGTAGTGACACGTCGCACCGATCAACTTCACGCCACGCATCGAGGCCTGGTGATACGGCTTGGCGCCGACGAACGACGGCAGGAAGCTGTGGTGAATGTTGATGACCTTGTGCGCATATTCCCTGCACAACGCGGGCGGCAGGATTTGCATGTAACGGGCAAGTACCACCACTTCGGCATCGTGCTGTTTGACCAGGCGCGAGACTTCGGCGAAGGCCGGCTCTTTGTCCTGTGGATTGACCGGCACGTGGTAATAAGGAATGCCGTGCCACTCGACCATGCTGCGCAAGTCGTCGTGGTTGGAAATCACACAGGAAATTTCGCAATCCAGTTCATCACTGTGCCAGCGGTGCAGCAAGTCGGCCAGACAGTGGGACTCACGGCTGGCCATCAACACAACGCGCTTTTTCTGCGCGGTGTCGGTAATGCGCCAGTTCATCGAGAACTCTTCGGCAATGGGTGCAAACGCTTCGCGAAAGGCCTCAATACCGAAAGGCAGCGAGTCGGCACGTATTTCGTGACGCATGAAGAACCAGCCATTCTGATTGTCCGAGTGATGGCTCGCTTCAGTGATCCAGCCGTTATGTGACGCCAGAAAGTTACTGACTTTAGCAACGATGCCGACGCGGTCCGGGCAAGCAATCACCAGCCGAAAAGTGCGCATGAGGGGGAAACTCCAGAACTTCGCAAAGGCCGCCATTCTAGCGATTGCGCAGCAAAACTGCAGTATCGATGACACATTGACCTGCACGCGGGTCAGTGGAACAGATTCCGGCAGCCCCTCACCACCCGCGCGATGGTGTTCTTGTAGTCAATCTTCAAGCGCTCAATTGTGAATATCTGTGATGACTGCATCACACTTTTAACTCTGCGTTGAATTGACGCCCTATTCATCGCAACTAATTTAAATAAAAAGCCGGTTAAATGTTTACTTGATGAAACACCCTGACTATTATTGCGGCACTGTCACCCTGCCATCCAGCGCCCAACATAAGGTAGTCCTCATGTCCTTGATCAACGAATATCGCGCCACCGAAGAAGCTATCAAAGAGCTGCAAGCCCGTTTGAAGAACCTGTCCCAAGACGACAAACTGCAAACCGAGCTGGAATTCGAAGGCAAACTGCGCACCCTGATGGGCGAATACTCCAAGTCCCTGCGTGACATCATCGCGTTGCTGGACCCAGAGTCCAAGACCAAAGCACCACGTGGCGGCGCAGTAAAAACTACTGGCACCAAGCGTGCTCGCAAAGTTAAACAATACAAAAACCCGCACAACGGCGAAGTCATCGAAACCAAAGGTGGCAACCACAAGACTCTGAAAGAGTGGAAAGCCAAGTGGGGCGGTGACGTGGTTGAAGGCTGGGCTACCCTGCTGGGCTAAGCCCAATAGGTTGTCAAAGACTTATCCGTGACAAAAAATAACGCCAGCTGATGCTGGCGTTTTTTTATGCCCGGAATACAGCCCGGGCATTTTTCGTTTTCAAAGATTCAAACGTTTGCGTAATTCCTGGACATAATTCTGCCATTCACTCAGTACCTCTCGCTGAAACGTTGTAGCAGTAACGCTCAATTGGGCTGCGGCTTCTACGAAACTTTCAAGCGTATTGGGCGCCCCCCACTCCGGGGTCGACAAACGTTGCTGACAGAATGTTTGCCAGCGCTCTTGCTCCTCGGAATTCAACGTATCGGGGAAGTTGCGTGCGCGATAACGAAACAATAATTCAGGTAAACGTTCGTCATCGAAAGGCCATTGCTGTTGTGATAATTGGGCTGGGTCGGCGGCCCTGACTTGCTCACATAGACGACGATCCCGATCACCGATAAAACCATCGTATAACTGTTGTTCGGGGTCCCGGCTCGGAGTGAAATCTTCGCTGGCATAAATAGCCAACACTTTATCTCGCCAAACTTGTTGTGCGTCACTTAGCCGCAGTACGCGATCCTGATAAAGCGCCATGTCCAGCCCCAGGCGTTGCTGATCGTCAGGACGAAGTACCGACAGCGGCGCCACCACCGGGCACTTGTTGATATGAATGAGCTTGAGCGGCACCGGCAATTCGCCGTCGGCCAGGTCATCACGGCGGGTATACAGGCGCTGACGCAAGGTTTCTGCGTCCAGATCAAGCAACCCCTGGGGATCCAGATGCAGGTCACAGACAATCAGGGCGTTCTTGTTGCGTGGATGCCAGGCCAGTGGCAACACCACACCGACATAACTGCGAGCCGCCGAGAATCGTCCGGAAATGTGCACCATCGGCTGTAACAGCCGAATCTGATCCATCACCTTTTGTTTGCCGCGCAACTGGAACAACCAGTCATACAACTTCGGCTGCTTCTCGCGAATAAGCCGAGCCAGGGCGATGGTGGCGCGAACGTCCGACAGCGCCTCGTGGGCATTGCCGTGGTCAATGCCATTGGCGGCGGTCAGCCGTTCGAGTTTAAGCGTCACCCGCCCTTCATCATCGGTTGGCCAGACAAGGCCATCGGGGCGCAAGGCGTAGGCCGCACGTACCACATCAATCAGGTCCCAGCGGCTGTTGCCGCCCTGCCACTCGCGCGCATACGGGTCGAAAAAGTTTCGGTACAGGCTGTAACGGGTCATCTCGTCATCGAAGCGCAACGTGTTGTAACCCGCGCCGCAGGTCCCCGGTGCCGCCAGTTGAGCGTGCACCCGGGTCATGAAGTCGGCTTCGCTCAAACCGTGTTCGGCCAGCTGGCTGGGCGTAATACCGGTGATCGCGCAGGCTGCTGGATGCGGCAGGATGTCGTCGCTGGGCTGACAGAAGAGGTTGACCGGCTCGTCTATTTCATTGAGATCGAAGTCGGTGCGAATCCCCGCCACCTGGAGCGGGCGGTCGCATCGGGGATTGATGCCGGTGGTTTCGTAGTCGTACCAGAAGATCGAGGTCACGGGCTGTTCCTGAACTGAAGATCGGCAAAGTCTAGGCGTTCACATCCCGCCCCGGCCAGTAACTTGTCATTCAATCACTTCTGGTTTCGCAACGTGCAATACATAGTTATGTCGTTTCCCCCCGAGAGGCTGCTAGCATCGGACAGACATCGAATCCCGAACAGGCCACATCAAGGTTGCCCATGCTCGAGACCACAGCACTGCCAAGGAATGCGACGCTGCCCCCACCACTGGACACGCGGTATCAAGTCGAAACGCCCGAAGGCATCGACTTGCCACTGCGCCCGGCCGGGTTGATGGTTCGTGCGCTGGCGTTCTCCATCGACCTCGGGTTGCGCGGGCTGATACTCGGCGTGCTGTTTATCGTGTTGGCGTTTCTGGGAAAACTCGGTGCCGGGCTGGGCTCGATTCTGCTGTTCGGGGTCAGCTGGTGGTACATGGTGCTGTTCGAGGTCCTCAATCAGGGCCGTTCGCCGGGCAAACAATGGATGGGGTTGCGCGTGGTACATGACGACGGCACCCCGATCGGATGGTCCGCCTCGCTGTTGCGTAACCTGTTGCGATTCGTCGACCTGTTGCCGTTTGGCTACTTCCTCGGCGCCATCAGTTGCCTGCAACACCCCTCCTTCAAACGCCTCGGTGACCTGGCCGCCGGCACGCTGGTGATCTACCGCGAACAGCCATTGACCCGACCGCAACTGCCCGACGTCCAGCCTCGCCGCCCGGCCTTTGCCCTGACGCTACCCGAGCAACGTGCCGTCCTCGGGTTTGCCGAGCGCCAGGGCGAACTTTCCGAGGCGCGCAGCCATGAACTCGCGTCCATCCTTGCCCAACCCTTGCAGGTTCCCGCGCCACGCGCCGTGGCGGAGCTTAACGCCATCGCTCGTGGTTTGTTGGGGCCCGCATGAAGCAAAGCCTTTTCGAAAATCGCCACAAGGCCGAATGGGCGCGGTTTTCCCTGGTGCTCGAACAGCTGGAGCGCGGCAAGGACGCTTCCGGTATCGCCAGTTTCCCGAAAGACTATCGACGGCTCTGCCAACAACTGGCACTGGCTCAGGAACGGGGCTACAGCAGTTTCCTGATCGACTCGTTGCAGCAACAAGTGCTGCGCGGGCATCAACAGCTTTACCGGCATCGCAGTCGACTGGGCGCCAACATACTGAGCTTTATCCTTGCCGGCTTCCCGCGGCTGGTGCGCGAACAATGGCGCTTTGTGCTCGCCGCCAGCCTGATGTTTTTTGGCAGTCTGATCGGCTTCGCGCTGCTGGTGTATCTGTTCCCGGACCTGGTCTACAGCCTGATCCCGGCCGAGCAGGTCAGTGAGATGCAAAGCATGTACGACCCGGTCGCCGGCCATTTGGGCCGCTCGGCGGAACGCGCCGCCAGCGAAGACTGGGTGATGTTCGGTTACTACATCATGCACAACATCGGCATCGCCTTTCAGACCTTCGCCAGCGGGTTGCTGTTTGGTCTGGGCAGCGCATTTTTCCTGCTGTTCAATGGCTTGATGATCGGTGCGGTGGCGGGACACTTGACGCACATCGGTTTCGGCCAAACCTTCTGGTCCTTCGTGATTGGTCACGGCGCGTTCGAACTGAGCGCCATCGCGTTGGCCGGTGCCGCCGGCCTGCAACTGGGCTGGGCGTTGATCGCGCCGGGACGCCTGCCCCGCGCCGAAGCGTTGCGACTGGCAGCGCGCAAAAGCGTGTTGCTGATCTGCGGCGTCATGCTGTTTCTGCTGATTGCCGCCTTTATCGAAGCCTACTGGTCGTCGATGACCGCGCCGGCCCCCATGACCAAATACCTGGTCGGCGCGGCGCTCTGGTTGTTGGTGGCGACTTACTTGCTGTTTGCCGGACGGACCCGCCATGCGCCTGAGTGATGCCACGGTCGTCATCCGCCCGCGCAACTCCTGGGAAGCCATGGACCTGGGCGTGCTGCTGAGCCAGCGCCATCGACGGTTGCTGATGACCAGTTGGGCCATCATCACCTTGCCGATCTTCGCGCTGCTCAGCTTTTTCCTGTGGGATTCACCCTCCCTCGCCGTGTTCATCTTCTGGTGGTTGAAACCGGCATTCGAGCGCCTGCCGCTGTATATCCTGTCCAAAGCCATGTTCGGCGAAACGCCCACCTTGAAACAGGCGCTGCGCCAATGGCCGAACCTGCTCAAGCCACAACTGTTGGCCAGCCTGACCTGGCGACGCCTGAGCCTGAGCCGCAGCTTTCTGATGCCGGTGGTGCAACTCGAAGGCCTGGCGGGTGATGAACGACAGCAGCGCTTGCGGGTGTTGCTGCAGCGCAACGCCGGTGCAGCGCAGTGGTTGACGATCATTGGCGTGCACCTGGAAAGCGCGCTGTGGATTGGCCTGATGGTGCTGTTCTATATGTTCCTGCCACAGCAGGTTGAACTCGACTGGAGCTGGCAGACCTTGATCGACGTGGCCAGCCAGGACTGGCGCTGGCTGGAACACCTGACGAATTTCTTTTACGTGCTGGTGCTGATTGTCTGGGAGCCGATCTACGTGGCCTGCGGTTTCAGCCTTTATCTGAATCGACGCACGGTACTGGAAGCCTGGGATATCGAACTGGTGTTCCGCCGATTGCGCCAACGCCTCAGCACTACGGCGGTCACTCTGCTGCTGGCAGCGATAATGCTGGTGCCGACCACGCAAAACGTCTGGGCCGCCGAGCCGGTCATTACCCCGGACAGCCCACGTCTGCTGGACCAACCACTGACCAGCCAGGCCTCTAGGGACACCATCCAAACAATCCTCGATCAGCCCCCGTTCACGAACAAGGAAACGGTGACCCGCTATCGATTTGGCGAAGACAAACCCGACACCAAAACCCCTGACGACGGGAAAACACCCGAATGGCTGAAGGCTTTGGCCAGTCTGCTCGACAGCCAGCGTTTCGGCTTTATTGCCAACCTGATTGAAGTTCTGCTCTGGGCCGCCGTAATGAGCGCCATCGGCGTGTTGATCTGGCGTTACCGCGACTGGTTGCAGGCATTCGTCAGTCGTCGGCCGGTGTTGAACCGACGAGCCGCGCGTCCGTTACCGCAGCAAGCATTCGGCCTGGACCTGAGCCGCGAAACCCTGCCCGCCGACATTGCCGCCAGCGCTGAAAGTCTCTGGCAAACCAACCCGCGCGCGGCCCTCGGGTTGCTCTATCGCGCCCTGCTCAGCCATTTGTTGCACGACCACAACATGGCACTGAAACCCGCCGACACCGAAGGCGAGGTGCTGCAACGCGTCGAACAACTGCACCAACCGGCCTTGCTCGCTTTCAGCAAAACCTTGACCGGGCACTGGCAAAACATGGCCTACGGGCATCGATTGCCACCCGCGCATTTGCAACAGGAACTGTGTGACGGCTGGCGAACCTTGTTCGGCCCGGGAGCCGTCCGTTGAACCGGCGCTGGTGGCTTTCGGTCGGCGTGTTCATCACCGTACTGGTGGGCGCGCTGAGTGTTTATCTGTACCTGAAAGCCACGCCGTATCAGGCCGAAATCGATCACGGCCCCACGCCCGAAGCCCAGGCCAATCCCTATCTGGCCGCCGAGCATTTCCTGCGCAAACAGGGTCTGACCGTCGGCCATGCCAACAGTCTCGATGTGCTGCCCAGCCTCGATCCGCATCAGCACAGCCTGTTGTTGCTCGGTGATCGCTACAACATGACCCCACGCCAGATTGATCAAGTGATGAACTGGACCCGGGCCGGCGGGCGCCTGTTGTTTGTCGCCCAGTCGCTGTGGGATGAAAAGACCGGCCAGAGCAATGACCTGCTGCTCGATCGCGTGCAGGTGCATCAGTCGCTGAGCAAAGACCTCAAGGAGCCTCCACCGGACATCCTTGACGACCCGTTCCCCAAACTGACCAAGCTGTACCTGGAAGACGAGAACGCGCCGGCCTACGCCAGTTTCGATACGGCGTTCCACCTCGAAGACCCGAATAACCTCGCGCAAGCCTGGGCCAACAGTGGCAAGGCCACGCACATGATGCAGTTGAAACACGGGCTCGGCTCGATCATCGTCGTCACCGACGCCGACCTGTGGAAAACCCCGGCCATTGCCCAATACGACAATGCCTGGCTGCTCTGGTACCTGACCGCCGACACGCGCGTGACCCTGCTATTCAATACCGACCACGACAGTCTGCTGACCTTGCTGCTGCGCAACTTCCCTCAGGCGTTGATCGCCCTCATCGCTCTGATCGGTCTTGCGCTCTGGCATGTCGGGGTACGCCAGGGTCCGCTGCTGGCACCGGCGTCGAAAGGTCGCCGGCAACTTCAGGAACACCTGCGCGCCAGCGCAGATTTCATGCTGCGCCGCAGCGGTCAGCACAGCCTGTTGCAAGCCTTGCAGCAAGACATCCTGCGCCGTGTCCGCCACCGACACCCCGGCTTTGAACAACTCGGCGTCGCCGAACAATGGCTGGTGCTCGCGCGCCTGACCGGCCAGCCCACACGCGCCATCAGCCAGGCGATGAGCCCGCGACCGAAACAGCGGCTGTCCAGCGCTGAGTTCAGTCGACAGGTCGCCCACCTGCAAACCTTGAGGAACACGCTATGAGTCAACAGATCGAGCCCGGCAGCGCGACCCACGCCGCCCAGCAACGCCAGCGCGCCAGTCAGTTGGCCCAGGCCGTGCGCAATGAGTTGCAAAAAGCCGTGATCGGACAGAACAGCGTGATTGACGACGTTCTCACTGCACTGATCGCCGGCGGCCACGTGTTGCTCGAAGGTGTGCCGGGGTTGGGCAAAACACTGCTGGTACGTGCCCTCGCCCGCTGCTTCGGCGGCGAATTTGCGCGCATCCAGTTCACCCCGGACCTGATGCCCAGCGACGTCACCGGGCACGCGGTCTACGACCTGAACACAGAGCAGTTCAAACTGCGCAAGGGTCCGATATTCACTAACTTGCTGCTGGCTGACGAGATCAACCGTGCGCCGGCGAAAACCCAGGCCGCGTTACTTGAGGCCATGCAGGAACGCCAGGTCACTCTGGAAGGCCGCGCCTTGGCCATCGTGCAACCGTTCATGGTGCTCGCCACGCAAAACCCGATCGAACAGGAAGGCACGTATCCACTGCCCGAAGCTGAACTCGACCGCTTCATGCTCAAGGTGCGCATGGATTACCCCGACGCCGATCAAGAGCTGAACATGGTCCGCCAGGTCAGCCGCTCGACCCGCGCCGACATGCTCGACGTGCAACCGCTGCGCACCGTGCTGCAAGCCAAGGACGTGATGGCCTTGCAGCGCATCGCCAGCGACCTGCCGCTGGACGATCAGGTCCTCGATTACGCCGTGCGCCTGGCCCGCACTACTCGCACCTGGCCAGGCCTGACCCTCGGCGCCGGGCCACGCGCGTCCATTGCCCTGGTGCGTTGCGCCCGCGCCCGCGCGCTGCTGCGTGGCGGCGACTTCGTGATCCCGGATGACATCAAGGGTTGCGCCTTGTCGGTGCTGCGCCATCGCGTCCGGATCGCCCCCGAGTTCGACATCGAGGGGCTGGATGTCGATCAGGTGCTCAAGCAGTTGCTCGATCAAGTGCCGGCGCCGCGTCTGTGAAACCGTCGCGCCTGTTGCTGATCTGGCTCGCCATCTTGCTCGCCATCGGCATCGTGCTGGGCATGTTGCGGGCACTGGACATCGACATGCCCTCAACCCTGTTGTCGATCAACTGGGGATTGTTGCTGGCGCTGCTGGCCCTGGCCGTTCTCGACGCCGTTCGCCTCAAGCGTTTGCCCTCGCCACGCCTCCAACGCCAAATGCCCGGCAGCCTTGCACTCGGCCGTTGGAGCGAAGTGCGGCTGGAGGTCGAGCATGACTTTGATCAACCACTGAACATCCAGATCTTCGACCATGTTCCGGAAGGCCTGAGCTTCGAAAACCTCCCGCTGCTGGCAGCACTGCAACCCGGTCAACAGAGCCTTGTGGGCTATCGATTGCGCCCCCTCAAGCGCGGCCACTTCACCTTCGAACACTGCGAAATCAACCTGCCGAGTCCAATGGGCCTGTGGTCCGGCAAACGCCTGCTGAACGTGACCGACAGCACCCGCGTCTACCCCGACTTCGCCCGTCTCTATGGTGGTGAACTGCTGGCGGTGGACAACTGGCTCAGCCAGCTCGGCGTGCGCCAGCGCCAGCGTCGCGGCCTGGGCCTGGAATTCCATCAACTGCGCGAATTCCGTGAAGGCGACAGCCTGCGCCAGATCGACTGGAAAGCCACCGCCCGCCAACGTACACCGATCGCCCGTGAGTACCAGGACGAGCGCGACCAGCAAATCATCTTCATGCTCGATTGCGGCCGCCGGATGCGCAGCCAGGACGGCGAACTCGCCCATTTCGATCACGCACTCAATGCCTGCCTGTTGCTCAGCTACATCGCCCTGCGCCAGGGTGATGCCGTGGGCCTGAGCACGTTCGCCAGTGATCGCGCGCACTACCTCGCCCCGGTCAAAGGCACGGGGCAGCTCAATGTGTTGCTCAACACCGTCTATGACCTCGACAGCACCCAACGCCCCGCCGACTACCAGGCTGCCGCCACCCAGCTACTGGCCCGCCAGAAACGCCGGGCGCTGGTGGTGCTGGTCACCAACCTGCGTGACGAAGACGACGACGAACTGCTCACCGCCGTCAAACGCCTGAGCAAACTGCATCGGGTGCTGGTGGCGAGTCTGCGCGAAGACTTGCTCGACGATTTGCGGCACGCGCCAGTGCAAACCTTACCGGAGGCGCTGGCCTATTGCGGGACGGTGGACTACCTGAATGACCGGGCGCAACTCCATGAGCAGTTGAGTGCTCATGGAGTGCCGGTGGTGGATGCCCGGCCCTCAGAGTTGGGGGCCGGGTTGGTGACGCGGTACCTGGCATGGAAGAAAGCGGGATATCTATAAACGCCAAGCAATTAACGCTTTCCCTCAATGAAAAGGCATTAATTGCTTAGCGAAAACAGATGCCGATATCAAATAACAGTTCCGTCGTATTTATTGTGAACCTCCAGCCTCCCCCCGGCTTGTGTAGAAATAGTTGTAGCAGCCTCACCCTTTGAATCAGTGAAATAGAAAAACTGGTTAGTGGCTCTAGTGACTCGACCCCCCGGAATCCCTTTTTTCAAAAAAACGGATGTCGCCCGAATGTGATACTTCTGCCATTCAATATCCGGCCATTGATATTCAGCAGTGGACCAACGCTCAACAGTCACATGATTATGGCCCAACGACATAGCTAATGGCGAAGACCTCACTCCCGACTCCACTAACATCAGTTGCAAGAAAAAATCTCCGTTCGTGGTCGTGTCGAGACAATTCAGTTCCCACGTCACGCCTTCTGATGTCAGCAGTTGCTCGCGCCCCAGCGAAGGTGCAACCACCACACCTAGATTGACGGCGGGCTCTCCGCCCCATACCAGTTTTATAGGCTTGTTCAGAAACTGGCTGGAAGGTTTGGGTCGCACGGTGACCGTGTGCCTTGCACCATGGCAGGGATAGGCGCTCGCTCCAAAATCAACTGAAAACTCATCAAACTTGACGTCCACTTCTTGCGCGAAATTAACGACTTCCCCCGGCAACGGCGGTGAATTCGGCAGCTGTTCAAACTCTGGAAGGGAAAAGTTCAATACAAAAGGACCGCTGTGCGCAATCTCGGTAAAAATAGACCAACACAAGGAGGTCGTGCCCTTTGCCATCTCACACCGTTGCTCCAAAGGCGGATCAAAAACCAGACCTTGCTCCTCCACGTCCGACGCGTATTCCAGAGCAAGAAATCCTTCAGGTGCGCCTATCAGCCAACTGTATTTATAGTCCAGTTTAAGGGTGCAAACCTCTCCCGAAACCAAATTCAACTTTACGTCAAGCCAATCTACTTCTACATCATTAACGTAAGGTCTGAACTCTTGCAGCCAAGTAGAACTGGAAGTAGAAGTAGAAGTAGAAGTAAAAGTAGAAGTAGAAGTAGACATATTTGGCACCAACTCAAACTCAATAAATTTCGCTTCCCACCCGCCAAATCCACCCGTCACGACAGCTTGTAGAAGCCCCTTCCTTACGCCTGGCATCCTGAACTCCACCCAGGCATTCCCTTCAGCATCTGTCCTCGTCGGAGCAATTGTCCTGTCGGGGTAATCCCACCTCACCTCAACATCCTGCAAAGGTTCGCCTGTCTGCGCTGAAACCACATTAGCGACCGCCGAAACCAATTCACCCAGATGACCATTGGGCTTCGGACTACAGAGCGTCTGTATTTTCCGAGGCTCGTTCAATACATATGAAAGCTCAACTGATTCTGAATAGTCCTTACCCCCTACCGTTGCGGTCAGCCCAGCCTCTCCGGGCGTAGTTGGAACAAACCGCACTCTCGCCACACCGTAATAATCAGTCTCGGCAGTCACAACTCCGAGGTCCGGGCTTCGCCATGTGACAACCCACCCCACCATCGGCTTGCCACTGATCACCGACACCACCGTGACCTGTCCGACCAATGCCTGGCCCCAGTCCAGTGTCTGGAAAGCGCTGCTGTTGCTGCTGATTTTCAGCACCTGCGAGCCTTCCCCGAGGGACATCGGGTTAGCCGGCGACAGGCTCGCCAGCCGCTCGGACGACAGACGGAGCGCGAAACTTGCATCCCTGAGATCGGCCACCTTGAACTGGTAGTTCAACCCCATGTCGCCGTGAAACAGTCGAGGCACGCCGAGCCCGGCCGATAGAAAGTTGATTCCCAACGCCTCCGGTCCGGCCCCCGTCATTCCCAGTATCAAGTGCCGGCCAGACAGCGGGCTGTTTGCCGCCGCCCTTAAATCAATCGAATGTGTGCCCTTGCGACGGGGGAAGCAGGTGTGCTGGCTCCAGCGCTTGAATTCTTTCTGATCAAAGCTGACCTCCAGCCCCTCCCAGGGATCAGTGGCCAGCGCCCGGACCGTCGTGTCGCGTTGCTCCTTGAAGCCGTCGTACAGGCTCTCCACTTCGGCCGTCACTTGGTACGCCTGATCAGCATTTTCCGGCGAAAAAGCAAACCCGGACCAGCCATCCGCATCGCTTGGCACCACGCTTGAGTCCACCCATTTCACCGGCACCTCACCCACGGCCTGCCCGGTAAAGTGCGAGCACACCTGAACCCAGTTCCAGGCCGGTTCCTGCCCGACCACCGGATCCACGGCCGATTCGCGCCACGCCTCGATCCTGACCTTGTTATGCGCCAGCTTCATCGGCGTCACGGTGGCCACAAACTCCAGCTGAGGGAGTGCCAGGGTCAGGGCAAACTCGCCCCTATCCCCACTGCGAGTAAAGTCCAATTCCCAAGGTGTGCCCCCGTCGCTGATGAGCTGCGGCACATTCAAAGCGGGGTCGATGGTTGCCTCCAGTTGGTCCGCCGGGGTTCCCGACCATGTCAGCGATGCCTTCAACCCCACCAGCGGGGTCAGCGCATTGGGCAACACGTTAAAACGGTGCTGCGCCCCCAGGCATGGATACAGAGCCTGGCCGTCAAGTACTGCCTGTACCTGATCGAGCAACAGACTCAATTCTTCTTTCGGGTCCGCCGCTATCAATCGCCCAAAAAGCTCTCGAACAACCCGTTCACCCTCAAGCCGCAGCTCCAGATCGAACAGGCTGCTGATGCTGGCATTTGCCTCTGAAACAAGCTTCCACTCCACGCCGCCTGCCACTAGCACTTTGGAAACGCCAAGGTCAGTGGGCACCAGTCCGATATCCGGCGCGGCACCTCGCCAATGCAAACTGATATTTGCGTCGACCCATCCACTGCCAGCGATAGGCTCGACTTTCAGGGTATGGGTCTGACCACGCCGACAGAGCAGTCCAAGCTCAACACGATCGACTTCCTCCCCATCAAGCAGGATCTTGACCTCACTCTTCCAGGGGTTGGCCGCTGCCGCCACCACATCAAATGGCCATTCAACGGCAACGGCTTCCAGATGGGCACGGACGCTGGCAGTGACGACATACTGTATGGCCTGACTTGGCGCAAACAGAAAACCGGCCCAGCCACCGGCTCCCGAACGGGTCGAGCTCCTGGCCTCGACGCTTCCGCTGCCCTTGGGCTGAGCCACCCAATCAACCAGTGCACCGATGACCGGTTCACCCGCCCCGCCGTTCAGGTCGTGCACCACCTGAACCCGCAACAACACGCTCTCGTTTTCATCTACCTCTGGTAACTTGTTGGCTTCACGCACGTCGCCGATCCTGACCACGTTACGCGCCAGCGACATGGGTTTTTTCGGTGAAGGCAGCAACAGTTTCGAACAGACCAGCGACAGCCAGAACTGGCCGTCCAGGCGATCCTCACTTGTCAGCGTCCAGGGAAGCTCGACGCCGTTGCTCGGTATCGGCAACCAATACCCAAGCGCTGGATAGACGACAACCCCCAGTTGTTCAGGCGAGTCACCGCTCCAGTGCATCGCGAGATGCGTCCCCAGCAACGGACTGGTCTCAGGCAGTTTGACAACGACGGAGTAAACAGCCCCCCGATTGGGGTAGCCGGTTTTTTCTTCCCAGCGCGATCCTGCACCCTCGATGACGGCCAACACATCCTTCCACGGATCCGTCGCCAGTACCCGGACCGTCAACGATTGAGTCTCGACACCCGTCGAGTAGTAGAGACTCTCGACCGACGCCTCGACATCGTGGTGACCCTCTGCCGTCGGCTCATATTCGAAGTAAGCCCAGCCCTGCTCATCCGTGACGTCAGTGCCTTTAACGCCCTGGCCTGCGACCGTCCAGGTCACCGTCAGCCCGCTGAGAAGCTGGCTGGTGTAATACGACGCCACTTGAACCCCCAGGCGTACCTTTTGCCCATATTCAAGAATCGGGTAGTACGCCGCCTCCAGCACCTCACGAAACACCAACCGGTGATGTCCCAGCGACACCTCAATCGGGTAAGGTTCGGCGGTGTATTGGTTAAGCAGGTTCATGGTGAACAGATAGGGCGCCTGATCCCCGATCAATGGGCAGTCGATCATCCAATGCGAATCCAGCGGATGATCCACGCCCCAATCGGGCGTCGCGAGGATCGCGCCATGGGGGTTGTCGTCGCTGATCAATGCCGCTTGGGTACCCAGCCAGGCGTTGTCCGGCGCAAGCACATATTTCAGTGTGTGGGCCAAGCTCGCGGAGGCACCCAGGCACATGTACAAAGTCCCTGTCGATGGCACACGTTCTTCGTCCAGAATCAACGTCTGCATCACCGCCTGTTCCAGATGCACCTGGAGCTTGATTCGGGTGATGCAGATCTTCGAGAAATAGTCCGAAGGCTCGTTTTTGGGGCTGGATACATCGACGCGAATGACGTCCCCGCTTTTGAACGGAAGCGCCAACTCGACTTCATATTCACGCGGAATGAATTCCAGTGGCTGCCCGCCAGCTAGGCGCGCCTGATCGGCCTCAAGGTTGCGCGGTGGCCCCGGCAATAACTCGATTTTCAATTCATCGCTAGCCCCTTCGATGCTGATGTGCATCAAACCGGCCTCGGTATGTCGCGTCTCACACAGAAAACTCAGGATATAACGCGACTTCACGTCAGGATCTTTGGGAACAGTGATGTCCTGACTGACTGAAGACTCATTACCGGCGCCCAGAAAACGGGTCCTCTGGCCCTGGTACATTTCTTCTTCTATACCCAGCCATAACGGATTGGTCGGGCCTTTTTTCCATTGATTGAACGACTGGGCGAAATCGCCGTTTTTCACCAGAGTCTCGTTGGCCTGGATGATCGACTCACGCATGAATGTCCGCTCCCTTGAACTTTTCGTTCTGCCCGGCGTTTTCGGCCTGGGTCACCATGTCTTCCACTTGGCGTGTGAAGGTTGGCTCGCCGACCTTGGCCGTGTAGCGAATGCGCACGATGATGTCCGTCAACGAGCCCAACATGGCCCGCTGCGGCTCTTTCGACGACCATGGGAAATTTAGCGTCCAGCGAGACACCAGCCCGGTGTTTTCGAAGGGGTTGAGCAACCCTTCATCGGGTTTCATCGCGACCATGCCGTTGTCGGCCATCCCGACCGACAAGGCTATTCGCTGACCGCTGCGCAGGTTGAACTGCACATCGGAAGGCGCTACGGCACCTTCAGGTTCGTGCAAATACTTCACCGACTGGGCCGTTGCCCTGGTTGCGGTCATGCTGCTGATCTGGAGCAAGGTGGCCCGCACATCCTCGAAAGGCCCGGTCAGCACCGGCAGATCGACTTCGACCGAACTGATCTGCCGGCAGTAATGCCCCGGATGATCACGATCGAACAACAGCTGAGTGAGCGTGAACTCCAGAGTCCCTGTCTCCTGCAACCGGGCCAACGCATCCGCCCAACATTCAATACCTACCTGCGGAAATTGTTCGTCGTCAAACAATTGCCGCAGCGATACGGTTTTGACGAGTTCCAGCCGTCGTTCATAGCGTTGCAGGTATTCACGCTCCATGCGCAGCAGATGCTCGCGCAAGTGCTCCCCTGCCGTCAGGCCGTGGCGGTTGTCCAGCCAGACCTGAGGCAAGGGGATGAGCGAGTCGTCATCGCCGGTTTCGGCACTTAGCGAGGCCTGGGCGCTGAGGCACAGGCTGACGACCGCGTCGTAAGCCTGATAGTGCAAAGCCTTGAGCTGGCCCAGCAGCCAGCCGTACAGTTCGGCATTGGTCGCACGCTTCTTGAGGAAGTTGTAAACCGTCAACGCCTGACTGTTGGCCCTGAGGGTTTGCGCAAGGCTGGTCCGGGCGGCCTGTACGGCATGCTCTTGCGCAGCGATCTGCTCATCAATCGCCCGAACCTCCGCCGACGCCTGATTGCGCTGCAACTCCCATTCAGTGCGACGGCGACGGTACGCCTCGGTAGTGGCCTGTTTGTCGGCATCCAGTTGCAGCACTGATGAGGCGATGTCCAGGCCGAAGCAAACGGCGTCAGTAATTTTGTCGAGACGATGCCCCCCATTCGCCAGGCCAAAAATGGTCGGAAAAGAGGCAAGCACCGCGCCAAAAGGCTTGATGCTTGCCGAGGTCAGCGCGAGTATTTTTGATTTCTGCAGACTCTCCATGACCTCGTATTCAACCTTCGACACATTTTCGTCATACAGTCGCGCATAAGCCTGCGCCCGCTCCTGCGCCACTGCCCGGCTCTGCACCAGCGCCGTCACAGTGGCGACCATCTGGTCGATGGTCTGTTGCTGCACGGTCTGGGCATAAGTGCCCAGTTCCACCAGATGGTTTTGCTGCATGTCCTCCTGTTCGACCCGATCCCGTCGTTCAAGCAGACTCAACACTTGGTTGCCGTAATCCTGCAGGGTTTGCACCGCTCGCAACGCGGCCTCGAACGTGACCCGCCAGCGGAAGGCACCGACCACCAATCGCCCGCCCATGGGTCTCGGCGCGCCGACGCCCCCGGTGGCCAAATCGCGCAGCAGTTGTTCGGGGTCTGTGGGCGGGCTGAAAAGTGGAATCTGCAGAAGCTTGCCGTCGAGGGTGCGGTTGTTGCGCAGGTTATCCAGACGCTGGCCGGGCAAGTCGAACAGAGCGAGCAATTGCGGATTGATCGGCAGTTTGAAAGGCTCATTCGCCAGTAGACCGAGCAGTGGCGCCGCATCGGAAGCAGCTGGAAAATCCGCCAGGCTGAAAACAAGGTTTTGTTCAAACGCCTCCAGCGCCGGTCGCGAAACGCTCGAGTTCAAAAGGCTCTCGACCGTGGTGGTTTCCCACCGGTTTACCGTTTGTGCCGAGGGTGCCTTGCCCATCAGAAACTCGGCCTGGACATAGCACAATTTAGCCGCCACCAGGCTGTCACGGGTCAGTTGCCGGTAGTACCAGTCGCCCCAGGCGATCAGGTTGTTGACGTACTCAGTGAACACCAGAATCTGAAAGTGCCGGGGCGCGGCATAGCCGATGGCATCGGGATCGGTGGGAGCCTCGGTTTCGCAGCCCGGGTTACCGGGGGCACTCAAGGGCCGGCAGCGCCAATACAGCGGTTTTGCAGGTGGGGTAGCCTCCGCTGGCGCTTGTGGATCAAACACATAATGCAGCCAGTTCTGCGCTTCCAGAAAACGCCCTTCCTCGCGCAGTCGTGTGGACACCAGGTGCGGCAGGTGAAAAAACAGCTCCCAGAAAAACAGGCCATTGGCACCGTTGAACGCACCGTTCGGCTCGTTGATCGTTCCTGAGGCCGGAGGTGGCTCCGACAGAAACTGTGTTGCCCAATCGAGGACGGCATCGACGGAAATATTGGAAAGCTGCACCAGCTCGGTGCCGAACAACGAGTTCAGACGGGTGAACTTAAGCGCCAGATCCGGCTGATTCAGCGCGAGAAACTGCGCTGCATCGAGAGTGTTTTTGAGCAGGGCTGGAGGGGGGAAGTCAGTGACGTTGACGACCGTCAACTCGAAGTGTTTGTAGCCACGGTTGCCAGCGGATGTACCAAAAGAAAAGGTAGGCTTCCTCCACGTCCCCTTCGCCCGTCTGAAGACCTGCCACTGGGTACTCCAGCCCCCCGCCGTTGGGAAGCTCTGTTTTATGGGTGCCTCATCTCCGGCGCTCGGGTCATTCAAACTCAACTCAAGCTCAAGATTATTTCCCGGGTAAATCGTTGGCCTGCAAAAACCCTGAACACACAGCACATCGTCATTACCCTGACGAAACACTACAGCCTGCAGATCCAGATAATTAATGTAGTCGTTCGCACCAGCGTCGACGGTCACGATAACTGTCGGTTGATTCATCAGTGGGTGCTGAACCGTCTCGGTGCTGACAAAACGATAGCCGGCCGCGTACTTCAGCCAGTCGCCATCACCGTCGGTCAGCGGCCGCAACAGCACATCACGCACGGCATACGCCTTCTCGAACTCCCCCGCAGCGTTGCCGTTGGTCAACAACACGCCCAGTTTTCCCTTGGGGTTTTGACGATCGGCCAACACGGTCGCAATGAGTCGGGCCCCGGGGGTACGGTCATCATCATAAGTGGAATAGTGCAGGTTCAACGGTGCGGACCATTGGCCACTCTGGGTCATGAAAGCCAAATGGATGTTCAGCCGGTGCGGCAAGCCGTCATCGTCCCCCTTGCCTTCCACCTTGTCCTGCCATTCGGCCCAGACCACACACAACCGCCCGTTCCAGAACACCGGACGAATGTCCAACAACCTCGCACCAGCAGGAATATCCACTGATTGCCACTCACTCCATGCCGCCGGATTAATCGCTGTGCAACTGGGAGAAAGTTCAACCTCGGCCTTGCGCCAGAAATACTGACAAGGCTCCCCTCGGGTCCGACCGATACAGTAATAATCCGCTCGCGCGGGTGAGATGCCGTCCATAAAACAGTTGATGACGTCCAGGTTGCAGATCTGCTCGAATGATTGCAGGTAAGTCTGCAACGCTGACTGTACGGAATCGCTGTTCAGCCGCGTCTGGTTGAGGTTGTTTTCAAGGGTCTTGAACAGGCTGGTCTTGCGCTGGCGGAAAGAAGGGTTAATGAAGTTTTCCGGATAGATTGCAATCTTCTGCAACGCCGCCCAATCCGGGTAGTTGCAGTAGAGTAACCACGTGGCCAGGTCCCGTTTGTCGAACTGAGTCGCTGTAAAGCCGGGTTCCAGCTTGCGATACACCGCATGAATGTATTGCTGCGCGCAACTGACCGCTTCGGCGAGCATGGAGTTCTGCACCGGGTAGGCATCCAGCGGATCCATGCGCAGGAGTTCGGACAGGTCTGCCGGTGTCTTCAGAAAGGGGTACTTCCTGCCCCCATCGGCTTTTTCAATGTGTCCGATGCAGTACTCGATCAACGCCATACGACGTTTTTCGAGCAACCCGCCGATGTTATTCGATTCCATGATCCTTCTCCGTTGGCCTTATCCGGGGTCGCACGTCAGTCAGTGATACCGTTCATGCCGGTTTCACATCGCCCACGAACGTAATGGGGTCGAAATTGCTGCTTCTTTCACTGCTTTCGCTGAGGACGTTGACCGTGAATGTTCCACCGGTACGGCTGGAGACAAACACGCGCGTCAGCCCCTCCTGATTGGTCAATCCCTGCGCTGGCCGAATCACTAGCGACGTGCCCTCCTCTCCCTCAGCGGGCGTAGAAGACCATCGCACGAGTTGGTTTTTCCCGAGGTTTTTATGCGCGTCTATAAGCGTGGCAAACAGCTCGACTTCATGACCCTGGGCTACGGGGCCCGACGGCACCGCAGACATGAGCGGGCGCACAAACGTCAACGTCTTCGGATCGGCGATGACGTTAATGGTCGGGGCGTACTCCGGTTCAAACAGATCCAGCCAGAACAGCGGAGTGTCGGTGCCCATCACCGCACCCGGAATAAACTCCGCATTGACCGTTCCGTCCATTGAGGTGGGTTTCGTATCGATGCGGCCCAGGGTTGCGCTCCAGTAGACGTTGACCCCGCTCAAGGCTGCTCCGGCGTCATCCGTGAGAGTGACCGTAAAGTTAATTTTCTCCTCCGGTTTATTCGCCACCACCTCGGTGTTGTCCACAGTGCATGTCATCTTGACGAGCTGTTTCAGGTCGCTGGGGAGCGGGATGACGGCATTCCTCGATTCGGACAGGCTCAGCAAGGCATGCTCGGCGGCGTCTGCATAAGCGGTCTTGTCAATTGCCTCCGGCAAATGACCGATCAGAAAAATCGTCAGGGCATCCATGTCGGTGTGCATCGACAGCACCCGGACACGCATCAACAGATCAAGCTGGATCAAGTCTTTCAACACCTTCACCTTCGGATCAATGCGTCTGACACACTCGCGCACTTCCTGAACACTCCAGTCAAAAAACTCCGCCAGCTTGATGGATGCCGCCTGTTGGGCCAGCTTCAACGCATCACCTGCCACGCTCGGCAGTGCATTGACTTGTCGCAGGTAATCGAGCAGTTTCTGCGCCGGCTGTTCGCTCATTTCAAACGCCCGGGTGAGCGCTGAAAGGTAGTAAAGCGTCCTCACTGAGAACGCATGTTTGTCGTCCTGATGCAGCCAGGCCTTATGGCCGTAATCAAGATAGTCCTGCAACAAGGCGGCACTCAGATCCAGTTTCGCCACCACCGCACTGCGGCGCCGTACATCGGCCAACAGTGCGAGCAATAGGTCTGGCTCATCTCTGCGTCCCAACACAATTTTCTGAGGATCCTGAGCGGTTCGTTCGAGCACCAGACGCAACAGCAGGTGAACCGTGGCGTTTGCCCAACTCAGCACCCGTATTGTCTGCTCTGCGTCGACGCCGGTATAAACCGCCAGGCATTCCTTGGCCACCGACACCTGGGCCTCCCGGGCCTGCAAGAGCACACCGAGCATTTTCTCGACAATCGCAGCACGTTGCGTGGCATCGATGTCACCGAGGCCATCCTTGACCGCCTGTTCAAGATACGCCCGGGCAAGGGCCAGGTAGTCGGACTCCGCTTCAAAAGACGCCAGCACCAGGCCATCGGCGTCGACCAGCCCCGTCAACAAGTCCAGCCAGTCGGCAGCCGGCAGTGGCGGCACGCCGGCCATCAACAACCCGGCGTTAGTGAATCGCGCGGCGGACAGCAGGTTGCGTACCTGCTCAAACAGTTGGACTTCACGTTCAGCGGCCGCACTCAATGGCTGCGGTGCGGACACCTGCTGCAGCATCCACAGCACCGGTATGTCGCGATCCCGGCACCAGCCTGTGCAGGAATGCATCGCATAGATGAGGTTCAGCACGTCGGGGGCGGCGGCCAGAGTCGTATTGATGCAAGGGACACCCGCCAGGCCGTTGAGCCAACTCTCCCCGCCCAGCAACCTCAGCATCAGCACGCCTTCGACCGGTGTGATGCCCAATAGGCGTGGCAGCTTCACCATACGGTAAAAACTTGAAATCACCGCCGGACTGCGTTTCAGCGTGCCCTTGAGGTCATGCGCCTGGTCAATCGCCAGAGCCAGGTAATAATAAGTCTGCGGGTCAATGCCCAGACCGCTGCACAGTTGGTTGACCGTCAAGTCGGTTGAACCCTGCGCCGGTAATACCGGGAACGCACCGTTATCGAGTTTCATGGGTTCTCGATAATCGCCGTGGTGATTGAAGACCTGATCAAACTGCGACGGCGAGTCCCCGCGACCGTAGATCGACAACTGATCGATGAACACCGCGAAGTCGTGTGCGGTACATCCATAACGCTCGCGTAACGCCTGGAACAGGCCCAGTGCATGCACCACGTTGTCTGTTATCAGCCACTTGCTTTCATCCGCGCCGCCCTGCACTTCCGCCCTGATGGCGGCTGCCAGCAATGCATCCACCTGGTCGCTGGGCAGCCCCAGCCACTGGTCCAGACGCACTTTGCGATTCATCCGGTCGTATCGGTCAAGGCCTTCGGCGCTCCTGGGGTCCGCTGACAATCGGTTAAGGAACACAGGGCCATCTGAAATAAGGATGGGAGGGTGTGTATGGGCATTGATGTAAACCGAACCGGACCGTTCGCTTTCCGGCCCAGCAGGGTTAGTCGGGGTATACGTCACATTGGCAGAGCGTACCGGTAAGAAACTGCGAACCGACAACAAGGCCTCGATTTGCGGGGCATCTAATTTTGTCCGCTCACCGAAGAACGGCACCTGGTTGAGGTTCTGCCACGTCACGCCTTCGGCACCAAAGTGTTGCAAATAAAATGCGTCCCGTTGCTCATGCTCTGGCGGATCCTCCGTCAGCATCTCCCGCATATACGGCCCCAACCGCGATGCATGGGCGAGTGCTCGCCCGGCATCGGCGTCCCACGCCTCGGCTTGCAGGAAATAGGGGAAATTCAGGTCAACCATGTGCGCAAAATTACCCACCGACAAACCATGGTGGCGGGTGATGGCGTCAAGGGTGACCCAGTGCTGGTAATAAGGCAGCCCGTTCGGGTAGCGCGCCTCGATCAGCGCATCTTCCAACACCAGGTCCGCATTATTCGCGGTGATGAACCTTTCCAGCACTGAGGTGATGATGTCGACAGAGGATACGGATTTGTGCACCGCATTGAAGTCGACAGACAGCAGCTTGAGGTCTGTGCGGCGAGTATGGAGGAGCAACCCATCGTCATCGGACGATGGCTCGATACGGTCGCGGATCCATCGCAACAATTCGATCAGATAAGCCACCGGTGAATCAATGGACTCCAGAGCATCCGGGGGACAAAGCTCTTCAAACCGGGTGTCGAACAGTCCCTGATAATTGGGTCCCAGGACCATCGACAACAACCCGTCCAAAGGTGCTGCAGCGCTGTTTCCACTGCCCGTCAGCGTGTGCTCGATAAACTGGCGCCGCACATAGGTGGCCATGCTGTTGGCACGCCGCAGAAACTGCCGCGCATCAGCAGGGCTCATCTCAAAATCCCTGACCAGTCCCGGCACCCCCCTTTCCACCAGAGGAAAGATCGACCCCGCCTTTTTAAGGTAAGTCTCGAGGGTGGTGTAGCGTGTAAGTTGTTCTCCACTAAACATCTGGTTCAGCAGTTGCAAGGCAGGAGGGGCATCAGCCATGGTCAGGTTCCTTGAGTCGATAACGGCCCTGGACAGCCTGACAAACCTGTCAGGCCGCTGCGTTCGGTTGAAGAGATTTGGCGTCAGAAACCGACCACCGTCTACTGTCAGAATTGACAGTAATGATGACCGCTTATCGAAAAATGACGCGTCAAGGTTCCGTTGAGGGAGGCAAGACTTCGAAGCGCTTGCTGACGATCAGGTCGGAAACTGTCTCGCCATCCGGGTTGTCCGTGAGGGTTTGTTTGATCCAGCACCAATTGCCGCCCGGGGGCAGCGCCTTTATCGCCCCGCCCTGCCAGCCGGTTTCGACGGTGGCATCCTGCACCCAGACGTGTTCCGGGTTGAACCAACTCATGACTTGCCCGACGCCCGGCCTGCCCTGGCCTTCGAAGTGAACCGGGTTTTGGACCCAACGTCCCGGCGCAGGCACATCAATAGTTGGCCGATACGTACCCAGCACGACCGGTCGCTCAGGCGAGTCGAGCGAATCGAAACCGTCGCACGAGGCCACGGCCACGAAGCCGTAGCTCCCCCCGGGCAAATCGAGCTCCACCGTCACCGACCAGGTTCGATCATCCAGCACCACGGTGCTTCCCAGGACGGTAAGTGCCTCAGCGATCAGTTTCACCGTCACCGTGTCTCCGGGCACGCCAAAGCCTGAAACCACCGCCTGCCGGCCGATGTGTTCGTCCGTCGCCGGGGTTTCGATGCTCGGTGCCGCCGGCACGACGTTGTAGGCCAATGGCGGGCTGTCTTTTGACGGCCGCCCTTCAAACGTCTGCCTGGCCCAAATGGTTTTGCGCCCCACCGGCAACGTCACCTCGCCGCTCCAGCGACCGTTGATGCTTACCGCAATGTTCCTGAGTAGAGGCTCGGCCTCGCCCTCCAGCCAGACGTCAACCAGAGCGCCCGGCGTGGCCCGTCCCTCCAGCGTCGAGGTTCGCGGCAGATTCTGGTCTGCTTCCGGCACCGTAATGGCCGGCGGCACCACCACAACTTCAAACGTGCGCACCTCACTGCGCAACGACTCCCGTCCGTTCAGCGTCTGTTGAGCGTCAATGGTGTACTCACGAAATTCGAGAGCAGTGAGCCCGATCGACCATCGACCACCGTCAATCAGCACTTTGGGTTCACCCAGCTCTCCACCGAATCGGGCATCGCGCAACTGCATCGTCGCCCCCTTCAGACCGCTCTCCCCCCGCACAGTGATGTCGCGGTCGACTTCTGCGCTGGCGGCGGGCTCGATGATGACCGGCTGAGGGATGGGCATTTCGATCAGGAAGGTTTCGGAGGCGGCCGGCGAAGTCTGCCCGGCGGCAGTCTGGGTCACCGTGACGGTATAGGTAGTGTCCGGCTCAAAGGGTGTATTGCGTTCAAAGGTCCAGCGTGTGTCAGTCACCTGGGCGGTGTGTACCGTGTCGCTGTCGCTGAACGTGAGCTCAACCACCGCATTCGTCCAGCAGGTGCCCGACACGACGACGAAGAAACCGTCCACGTCTACCTGGCTGATTTCCGGGGCCAAGGGTGGAATGCTGACGGCCAGCTCAAGCCAGCTCGGCGACCATTGACCATTCAGCGACTGCCGGATATGCACTTTTCGATTGAGCGTCGGGCCCCACACGACGGCTGTCTTGCTCGACCATTGGCCGTTGGCGACCAGCGCATCGGGGGCGGCGTTGGACCCGCCGCCGGGGTTGGCAATCTTCACCGTAGCGCCGGTATGACCCCGGCCCGAGAAGGTCGGCTGGTAGTCCTTGGTGTATTGCAGATCGGTTGGATCTTCCAGTTTCCTGTCGACAGTGAACGAATAGGGGTGAGATTCAACCCAGCCGTTGGCATTGTCGGGCACTTTCTGAATCGCCTTCAGCGTGTACAAGCCCAGCGTCCAGCCCGTTGCCGACGTTTCCCATTGGCCATCGGGTTTCACCAACACAGGAGGCGGCGCCGTTCCGACCGGGCCGCTGTCCAGAATGAGCTGGACCGTGGCGCCGACATGACCGGTGCCTGAAAACTTGACGGTGGTGTCGGATGGACTCTCGATGTTGACAGTGGTTAATGCGGGCGGGCGGACTTTGAATGACCGTGCCTCACTTTTGCTATTAGGCTGACCGTTAGCCGTTTTGGCCACAATGGTAAACGAGCCGGGAGGCATGAAATTGACACGGGTGGTCATGGTCCAGCGTCCATCTTGTGACACCCGACCTTCACCGATTTTAAAACTGTGATCCAGGTCCTGGACCACCTCCACAATGGAATTTGGTTCACCTCCATAACCGGAGACATTTCCGTCTTGATCGATTGTCACCCCGTTACCGGGTTGTTCAATGACGATCGCTACTATCTCAAAGGAGACGCCACCCCAATGAATGCCTGTTTCATATCGAGCAGCAAGGTTAAAAATCCCGAACTGGATTTCGCTCAAATCTATCTGTTTACTCCAGTTCCCATAAAAATCCGAATCCTCTGTCGTTCCAAAATAAATATCGCCTGCCTGGCTTTCAATTCTAACTTTGGAATAAGGCTTTCTGCCTGTCCCCTCGACAGTAATCTTCCCGCGATAAACTCGGGCATTATCAGTTGGGTATTTAAACTGCGGAGCGATGATCACTTGCAGCTCGACGGGCACCGCATTCGCTGAGTAGGTTTGGCTGACAAACTTTCTTGCTTTAAACACTTGATGACAGGTAATTAAGATATTGCCTGCATATAAGTTTTCGGGAATGACTGTCCAACTACCATCGGCGCGAACAACGCCACTACCAAAATAAATGCCTCCTTCCGCCCTGTATAAATCAATCGTTGCGCCGGGAGCACCATTATTCCCTTCTATTGGCGCAGTGAGATAGGTGATGGAACGGGTCAGAATGACGGGCCTTGACAGCACCACGATACGCAGGAGATTACTGGGCATAAACCAATCACCATCGATCCACACCTGAGCGACGATGTCATGAATGCCGTTTGGCAAAGGACTTTTTAGCTGTAGGGCTGCTTTACCGTTGCTATTGACTTGCGTACGTCCACATAACTCGTCCCACGAGTAGGCATCTACAATATTGATATTCCAACCCGGTTCTGCAGTCACTTCGAAGCTTTGCAGACCTTCAACTCTTAGTCCCTGCGGCCAGTTGAAATTCGGAGCCATATTTCCGTTCACGGCCCAAGGCTCTTCTGAGATTTTTACATTGTCAGAGCGTGGAGGAGAGACCTCTGAAGGGTCGTCATTATTGAGCTGTTTTACCGATGGGTTCGGCTCCCCCTGAAGCGGCACAGGATCAACAAAAATAAGCCGACTGGCCATCCACCAATCATCGTTTCCATTCCATAACCAGACAAAAAAACGCTGCTCTCCAGGCGAGAAAGAATAACTATGGAGTGAAAAGTGCCCGTCACCCTCCATTTTCTGCTCAGCGCTATACGTTTCTCCGGTAAAGGCATCCACTATTCTGACGTAACAGCGGGCATGCCCCCCTCCCTCCAAAGTCAAATAGGTTGGATTGTTCACCTGACGTGAAACATATGGCCGCGACCATAGAATCCCGGGTCCAGACGAGCCGCCAACATCTGTAAAGTTTTTATCTTCCGACATAAAGCTGTCCGTCCCTAATGTTCTGCGCAGACCGTAAGTACCTTTCTACTTCTCGAACAGGGACGCTGCCTACCTGTAACATCTGACAGTTCCGACGGACGGCACCGCAGTCAATCAGTCCTTTCCGCCCGGCCCGTTCAAGCCCTCGGCAAGTGACTACAGCGCCTTGCGCAATGGACTACACATCCGCCAGAATCCGCCGGCTTGTGCACCTTGGCCTTGCCCCGTAACTTGATCCGCGTCGCTGCCAATCAGCGATCGGGTTTAGTCGCCCGGCGGTTCGATACATGTGTATAAGCGTCATCCAGTCGGGTATTCCCTATCCCCGCACTTGATGGTGGCTGTTCGCAGGGCGCCCTCGGGCGCGCCGGAATTCGTATCTCCGCCGGTCGACTAACCTGCTTACAGCCGCCACCCCTCGTTTAGTCGCGAGATGGTGGCAGCCCTATAACGGAGATCGATCATGTTCAAAGCCACACCCAATCCCCCCGAAACCGACCCGGTTTCCCCCTACGCCAGCCTTGATTCAAGAAAGCTCCACGCTGCCGCCGACAAGGCGCTCGACCACTACCTCAAACCTGATGTCGAATCCCTTCGCTCTTCCCAGGACCGTGCCATGAAAATGTTCACCGTTGTCGCCGATGCCAAGCCCGAAGCGCTGAACATCGAGACCTACGAAACCTTTTCCACGGTCAGCACGCTGCTGCTTGACCTGGCGGACAGCCTGGACGACAAGCCGCGGCATCTGGCGATGGCGATTTACCGGATGAGTGAGTTGGGGTTGATGCTGGTGGAGCGGTCGCTGGATAACGAAAAGGCGATCAAGACGACCTGAGCTTGATTATCAGGCGCCTGAGCTGACGCCATCGCGAGCAGGCTCGCTCCTACAGGGATTTTCAGTGACCACAAAATTTATGGACAGCCGATACCCCTGTGGGAGCGAGCCTGCTCGCGATGGCCATTGCCGATGCATCACAACACTCAGGCAGACGCCGGCATCGGCTGAAAACTGAAGTACTGCGTCAACGCCTCCACCAATTGCCCATACTCCGGCGGTGCCCGTTGCAGGCTGAACCCGGCGTCGTAATGGTGGGGGGTTTCGTCTTCATGGCACCACAAACAACACGCCGTCAGGTCAATGACCTGCTGGCAGCCGTCGCTGGCGGGGATTTTCAAACGCAGGTCAAAGTCGACGCCCACCATCATGGGCAACTGACTGATGAGCATCAGCCCGTCTGCGGACACGTTGCCCAAAAAGCCGATGGGTTTGTCGGTGACGCTGTTGAATACTTTCAGAAAATACGGCAGTTGATGCCGCTCGATCCGGCGGTCGGTAAACATGCGCAGTTGGCCCAGCAAGGCCCTTAAGCAGAGCCGCACTAATGCTTCGGAACGTGCCGTTTTTGCTTTTGTTGAAAAGCCTGGCGCGCTCTCCCCGTTCCCGGTGCGTCAGTCCATGAATCCGCTGACGCTTACGGCTGCCGGTCACAGGTATGACCTCGGTCTAGAGACATGGCTCTAAAACCGATCCATTCGACTATAGCTCACCACCGCCGGGCGGCCAGCCTTTGCACGACAACGGCAATCAGAACCGCGTCGGGCGCACGACCGCTGCGGCGCTGCGAGTCGGGTAATGGCCCAGGCTCTGCAAGGTTTCCAGACGGGCGCGGGCGCGGTAGGCGTATTCGCTTTGCGGGTAGGACGCCATGATGAACTGATAAGTCTGCGCCGCATCGATGAACAGCTTCTGCCGTTCCAGGCACTGGCCACGCATCATCGACACTTCCGGCCACACATAAGGCCGCGCACGGCTGGAGCGTTCGACTTTGGACAATTCGAGCATCACCTGCTCGCAATTGCCGCGATCGTAAGCGCTGTAGGCATTATTCAAATGATGGTTCATCGACCAACGGGCGCAACCCGTCACACTGAGGGCAAGGGCGGCAATGAGCACGAATCGCATGGGGGATCTCCTGTCTTGAGCTCTGTATCGACCCGTGAGCAGAAATCTTCAGGAATGTTCGGTTAAAGAAACAAACGAAAAAGTAGTGCAAACGAACAATGACTACACCCGCTGACCATAGTAGCCTCACTCAGCGCTTGAACTCAGGAGTCTTTGCATGTCCGTCCGTCGTACCAAAATCGTCGCTACCCTTGGCCCGGCCAGTAACTCGCCGGAAGTTCTCGAACAGCTGATTCTGGCTGGCCTGGACGTCGCCCGCCTGAACTTCTCCCACGGCACCCCCGACGAGCACAAGGCTCGCGCGAAGCTGGTGCGTGACCTCGCGGCCAAGCATGGTCGTTTCGTGGCCCTGCTGGGTGACCTGCAAGGCCCGAAAATCCGGATCGCCAAATTCGCCAACAAGAAGATCGAGCTGAAGATCGGTGATCAATTCACCTTCTCCACCAGCCATCCTCTGACCGAAGGCAACCAGCAAGTGGTCGGCATCGACTATCCGGATCTGGTCAAGGATTGCGGCGTGGGCGACGAGCTGCTGCTCGACGACGGCCGCGTGGTGATGCGCGTCGATACCGCCACCGCCACCGAACTGAACTGCACCGTACTGATCGGCGGCCCGCTGTCCGACCATAAAGGCATCAACCGTCGCGGCGGTGGCCTGACGGCGCCGGCCCTGACCGAGAAAGACAAGGCCGACATCAAGCTCGCCGCCGAGATGGAAGTGGACTACCTCGCCGTGTCCTTCCCGCGCGACGCCGCCGACATGGAATACGCCCGTCAACTGCGCGACGAGGCCGGCGGTACTGCCTGGCTGGTGGCGAAGATCGAACGCGCCGAAGCCGTGGCCGACGACGACACCCTCGATGCACTGATCAAAGCCTCCGACGCCGTCATGGTGGCCCGTGGTGACCTCGGTGTGGAAATCGGCGACGCCGAGCTGGTGGGCATTCAGAAGAAAATCATTCTGCACGCACGCCGCCACAACAAGGCTGTGATCGTGGCGACCCAGATGATGGAGTCGATGATCCAGAACCCGATGCCGACCCGCGCCGAAGTGTCCGACGTAGCCAACGCCGTGCTCGACTACACCGACGCCGTGATGCTCTCGGCGGAAAGTGCTGCCGGCCTGTACCCGCTGGAAGCCGTGCAAGCGATGGCGCGCATCTGCATCGGCGCGGAAAAGCATCCGACCAGCAAGACCTCCAGCCACCGCATCGGCAAAGTGTTCGAAAGCTGCGACCAGTCCATCGCCCTGGCGGCCATGTACACCGCCAACCACTTCCCGGGCGTGAAGGCGATCATCGCCCTGACCGAAAGTGGCTACACGCCGTTGATCATGTCGCGCATCCGTTCTTCGGTGCCGATCTACGCGTTCTCCCCGCACCGCGAAACCCAGGCCCGCGCGGCGATGTTCCGTGGCGTCTACACCGTTCCGTTCGACCCGGCATCGCTGCCGCCTGAGCAAGTCAGCCAGGCCGCGATCGACGAGTTGCTCAAGCGCGGCGTTGTCGAGAAAGGCGACTGGGTCATCCTGACCAAGGGCGACAGCTACCACACCATCGGCGGCACCAACGGGATGAAAATCCTGCACGTTGGCGATCCGATGGTCTGAGTGATCAGAACGGCTGAAACAGAAAACCGCCATGTGAATGGCGGTTTTTTTTCGCCTGAAGAACGGCGCCCTGGACAATGACAGACCTGTCTACTGTCAGGTTTGACAGTAGACAGGTCTGGCCCCGTGACCGTCCAATCAAGCCTGGGCCACGAATTCGCCTCCCAACTGGACATGAGGAAAACGTCTTCATCTTCTGGTCTGCGGCAGCCGGCCTCATCGTACCCACCACGGAGATCGCTAAATGAAGACTCAACGCACCGCCGAGGCCGGCATGCTGGACGAAAGTTTTGCGGACAAGGGCATTGCCTGGATTGGTTTTGGCCAATACACGGTGGCCAGAATTGAAAGTATCAAAAGCGTCGGGGAAGGTACTGAAGGCAAAATCTATTTCGCGGGCTGGTACCACGACAACAACATGGCAATGTCTTTGTACTTGTTGGGTCGACTGAATGCCGACGGCTCTGCCGATAAAACGTTTGGCGAAGAAAGTGATGACGGTGTCGTCGTGGGGCGCTTCAAGGGCCTCAGTTCAACCGTAAAGTCGCTGGCGATTCAACCTGACGGCAAAATCCTTTTATTTGGTAGCGCCACCGGCAGTGAGTTTCTTCGGGCACCGGCCTTTGCGCGTTATAGCGCTGATGGAAAGCTTGACCGCAGTTTCGGCGAAAACGGCGACGTGGTTCACAACATTATTGTGCATCCCCCAGCTCGTACCGCTCGCCAGAATGAATTGCAATCAGCCACCGACAGTTCCTCAAACCCCTTCGGCGTAGAAATCCTGCCCGATGGAAAAATACTTGCGTTCAAGCATCATACGTTTGGCGACTTGAATACAGCGGTAGGTCTGATTATTCGACTCGACGATAGAGGATCGCTGGATCTGGATTTTAATCAAATTGGCCATATCGTTGTCTCCCATCCCGACTATTTGTTTAACCACACACAACTCATGAGCATCATGGTGCAGGCCGACGGCAAGTACCTGGGGTGTGGAGCGGTCTGGGATGAACGTGAACCTCACGCTGCCATGTTTGTGCGCTACCACCCGCAGGGTACTCTCGACGACTCGTTCGCAGATCGTGGATTTGCCATTATCAAAGGCCCGGTCGACATGGGCGGATTACGCCTCGAGGCGATGGCTCAACAGCCCAATCAACGTATTTTGGGAATTGGTGCGACCATCACACCTTCAAACGACAGGGGCCTGCTGCTGAGCATCGAACCCGACGGCTCGCCCAATATTCAGTTCAACCGGGGATTGCCCTTGCTTACCGAGCTGGAGCCAGACGCCTTGACCGCGTGGACAGCGGGCGCCATTCAAGAGGATGAGAGAATTGTGGTGGTGGGAGGCGTCGGGACTGCCGATGGCGAAGTCGATATCGTTGTTGCACGGTTTATCGATGAACAGTTTGATCCCGAATTCAATGGCACAGGCTATGTTCGCACCGAGGTGGAGCCTGGGACTGAAGTCGCGACAGGCATGGCGTTGCAGAGCGACGGTAAAATAGTGGTCGCCGCCTACACCGGGAGCAAAAAACTCATCATTTTGCGTTACCTGTCGTAGTGGTCAGCAACGTCAGCCCCGCCATGTGAATGACGGGGTTTTTTGGTGATCGTTCCCACGCTCCGCGTGGGAATGCCTCTACGGACGCTCCGCGTTCGGCTCTTGATGGGACGCGGAGCGTCCCGGGCTGCATGATCGGTGTCAATGCCGTTTGATAAAAGCCGACAATGCCGCCAACGCTTCCGGCGAACGCAACCTTTGGGTGAACAACGCGCCCTCTTCTTCGATCACTGTGCGCAGCTGCTCCCGGCCCGGCGCTTTCATCAATTGCTTGCTGATCCGCACCGCTTCCGGTGGCAATGACTCAAACCGCAACGCCATCTCCCGCGCCTTGGCCAACGCCGCTTCGCCACTGCCCAACGCTTCGGTGGCAATGCCCCACGCCGCAGCCTGCTCACCGCTAAACCCGTCACCCAACAGCAACAGCTCCGCTGCTTTGGCATGCCCGAGCAATCGCGGCAGGATCAGGCTCGAACCAAACTCCGGACACAACCCGAGGTTCACGAACGGCATGCGCAACCGCGCATCACGGCTGACATACACCAGATCGCAATGCAGCAACAGCGTCGTGCCGATCCCCACCGCCGCGCCCGCCACGGCGGCGATCACCGGTTTGCGGCATTCCAGCAAGTTGAGCATGAAGTGGAACACCGGGCTGTCGAGGTTGCTCGGCGGTTGCTGGATGAAGTCGGCGATGTCGTTGCCGGCAGTGAAGCACTCGGCGCTGCCGGTGATCAGAACGGCGTTGATGTCGGGGTCGGTGTCGGCCTGTTTCAGCGCGTCGGCCAAGTGGCTGTACATGGCGCGGGTCAGGGCGTTTTTCTTGTCGGGGCGGTTCAGGCGCAGGGTCAGCAGGCCGCGTTCGCGTTCAAGCTGGATGGCATCGGTCATGGCGAGTCTCGCGTCGTTAAACGATCAGCGCTCAACCACGGGGAACAAAGACATCCGCCAGCAGTTGGTTGCGCGGCAACCCGGCCAGGTACAAACGCCGGGCAAAGGCGTCGACACTGTCGGGGGCTCCGCAGACTAAGGCCAGGGTTTGCCGGGAAACAAGCCGCAGTTGCGCCAACGCCTGCGGCAACTCGGCCGGGGTCCAGCATTCAATGCTGAGGTTTTCACGCACATCGGCCATGGCTTGCAGGGGCTTGGCCAGGTAATGCTCGCTGGCGTCATGGGCGAGGTGAATGACGCGGATGGCGCCTTGGTGATCCTGACGCAACGCTTCGCGCAACACACCGAACAACGGCCCCAGTCCCGTACCGGCAGCCATCAGCCACAGCGGTCGAGTGCTCCAGTCCGGGTCATATTGCAACGCTCCGCCACGCAGTTCGCCGAGGCGGATCGGGTCGCCGATTTTCAGCTGACGGGCCGCGTCGCTGAATTCACCCCGCTGTCGACAATCGAGGTGGAACTCCAAAAAGCGGTCCTCTTCCGGCAGGCTCGCCAAGGAGTAGGGCCGTGCCACGTTGCCCGCCCACAACACCAGATGCTGCCCGGCGCTGTAGCGTAACGGTCGCTCGGTGGTCAGGCGCAACCGCAATACGCTGGCGCTCAACCAATCAACGGCGGCGACTTGCGCGGGGCGGCCGTCGACGTGTGGATCGAAGGCATGCACCTGCAAGTCCTCGACCACCTGGCACTGACACGCCAGACGCCAACCTTGCTGACGCTGTTCAGCGCTCAAGGCATCGGGACGACTGTCGCTGGGCAAGCCTTGAACGCATTGCACCAGGCACGCATGGCAACTGCCGGCGCGACAACTGTAGGGCACGGCCACGCCGTTCTGATTCAGGGCATCGAGCAGGTTGCTGCCCGGGGCCACGGACCAATGGCGCTCGCCGACGCGCAACTCAGGCATCGACGTTCTCCCACGCCGCCGCGCAGCGATTGCGCCCGTCACGCTTGGCGCGGTAAAGCGCCTGGTCGGCGCGCTGCAAGGCGTCGTCGAGGTCATCGCCCAACTCCAGCAACGTCATGCCGGCGGACAAACTGAGGTGGGCGACGTTGAGTCCGATCAACTCGACATCGGTAAAGGCGATGCGCAGCCGCTCGCAACAAGAGGTCAGGCGTTCGGCGTTGCAGTCGGGCAGCAACACCACGAACTCCTCGCCACCATAACGGGCCAGCACATCGCCCTCTCGCAGGCAGGCGGTGGCCACGCCGGCAAAGGCTTGCAGCACCTGATCGCCAGCAGCGTGGCCATGAACGTCATTGATGCGTTTGAAGTGGTCGAGGTCGATCAACGCCAGGCCATGCACCACGCCCGCCTCCATCGCGTTCAGCTCGCGGGAAGCCAGGCGCAGGAAATGCCGGCGGTTGAACAGCCCGGTCAGTTCGTCGGTGGCGACCAGGTCTTCGAGCTGGCGCATCATCCCGCGCAGGGTGTCCTGGTGCGCCTGCAAGGCAAACCGTCGTTGGCGCATACGTTGACGCGAGGCCTGGACGTAACGGGCATAAAGCTCCAGCCACACCAACACGATAAACAGCACGCACACCTGCAACGCGGCCAGCGCCGGGTCGTGCAACTGGAAGTGGTAGCCCTCCCATAGCGTGATCGCACTGAAACTGAAAAACACCAACAGGGCACAGCGCACAAACGCACGGCGCGAAAGATGGAACAGCCCGAACAACATGATCAGCAGGTAGAACACCAGGAACGCGCCGCGCGCCTCATCCAGATTGGCAATCAGCCATGTCTGCCACCCCAGGCCCATCAATACTTGTGCTTCGGTCAGGCTCGGGTCGGAAAAGCGCAGGTTGCAGCCGCTGTAAAACACCGCGAACAACGTCCCCTGGGTGATCACCACCAGCGCGCTGCCGATGGCCACGCTGGTCAGCGGCTCATCGTAATGCCCGGTGAAAAACGCCATCCACAGCAAGACCAAAGCCAGGGCGTAGGTGCCGGCTGCGAGGGCGAAGCGTTTGAGCAAAAGCCGTTGGATGGCGTTATGGGTCAATCGTTGACTCACCGTGCGAAAGGAGGCTGATCGAGTGTCCTACTCTACAGACCGAATGCCACTTTAGTGGGGTGTCTGATAAATGACCATTCAATTTTCGGGGCAGAAAACTGGCGTCAAAAGCATGTCCCTGAATGACACAAAACCTGTGGTGAGGGAGCTTGCCTGTGGCGAGGGGATTTATCCCTGTTCGACTGCGAAGCAGTCGCCCATCCGACACACGGGGTATACCTGTCTCACCGAGGTGTAGCTATCGGGGGCGGCTTCGCCACCCAACGGGGCGGGGCGACGTTTCGCTAAATCCCCACACCGCAGATAAATCCGCCTGCCGCAAGATTGACTTTCGGCGGGTGTGCCCGGAACCGAGGCGCGGTATACTGCCGCGCCTTTTTAGCGTCGCGCCAGCAGCCCCGGCGTGCCCTGACTCTTCGAGCCAGCTTCAAGTTGCAAGCTCCAAGCAGCAAGCTCAAAGCAGTACACAAACTGCTCTTACTTGCCGCTTGTAGCTCAAAGCTTGAAGCTGGCTCGAAGAGCTATTGAATGTTCCCGTCTTTTAGAGGAGCGCGACTCATGACCGTGATCAAGCAAGACGACCTGATTCAGAGCGTTGCCGACGCCCTGCAGTTCATTTCCTATTACCACCCCGTTGACTTCATCCAGGCGATGCACGAGGCCTACCTGCGCGAAGAATCGCCGGCAGCTCGTGATTCGATGGCGCAAATCCTGATCAACTCGCGCATGTGTGCCACCGGCCACCGCCCGATCTGCCAGGACACCGGCATCGTCACCGTCTTCGTCCGCGTGGGCATGGACGTGCGTTGGGATGGCGCCACCATGGGCCTGGACGACATGATCAACGAAGGCGTGCGCCGGGCTTACAACCTGCCGGAAAACGTCCTGCGTGCCTCGATCCTCGCCGACCCGGCGGGCGCTCGTAAAAACACCAAGGACAACACCCCGGCCGTTATCCACTACTCCATCGTTCCGGGTAACACCGTGGAAGTGGACGTGGCAGCCAAGGGCGGCGGCTCCGAGAACAAGTCGAAAATGGCCATGCTCAACCCGTCCGACTCGATCGTCGACTGGGTATTGAAGACCGTTCCGGAAATGGGCGCCGGCTGGTGCCCACCGGGCATGCTCGGCATCGGCATCGGCGGCACCGCCGAGAAAGCCGCGGTCATGGCCAAGGAAGTGTTGATGGAGTCCATCGACATTCACGAGCTGAAAAAGCGCGGCCCGTCCAATCGCATCGAAGAGATGCGCCTGGAACTGTTCGAGAAGGTCAACCAACTGGGCATCGGCGCCCAGGGCCTCGGTGGCCTGACCACCGTGCTCGACGTGAAGATCATGGATTACCCGACCCACGCCGCTTCGCTGCCGGTGTGCATGATCCCGAACTGCGCCGCCACCCGTCACGCGCACTTCGTATTGGATGGCTCCGGCCCGGCGACCCTGGAAGCGCCACCGCTGGACGCCTACCCGGAAATCGTCTGGGAAGCCGGCCCGTCGGCCCGTCGCGTCAACCTCGACACCCTGACCCCGGAAGACGTGCAGAGCTGGAAGCCGGGCGAAACCGTCCTGCTCAACGGCAAGATGCTCACCGGTCGCGACGCCGCGCACAAGCGCATGGTCGAGATGCTGAACAAAGGTGAAACCCTGCCGGTCGATCTGAAAGGTCGCTTCATCTACTACGTCGGCCCGGTTGATCCGGTGCGCGAAGAAGTGGTGGGCCCTGCCGGTCCGACCACCGCCACGCGGATGGACAAGTTCACCCGTCAGATCCTCGAGCAAACCGGCCTGTTGGGCATGATCGGCAAATCCGAGCGCGGCCCGACCGCGATCGAAGCGATCAAGGACCACAAAGCCGTTTACCTGATGGCAGTGGGCGGCGCAGCTTACCTGGTGGCGCAAGCGATCAAGAAATCCCGTGTCGTGGCATTCGCCGAACTGGGCATGGAAGCGATCTACGAGTTCGACGTCAAAGACATGCCGGTGACTGTTGCAGTAGACAGCAAGGGCGAGTCGGTACACATCACCGGTCCTGCCATCTGGCAGAAAAAGATCAGTGAAAGCCTGGCGGTCGAAGTGCAATAAGCACTGCGACTTTGCCAAAACGGCCGGCTCGTCTGAATGGACGACCCGGCCGTTTTTTTTGCTTGCGAATAATGCCGATGGCATTAAAAGCGATCCGCTTACAGCTATTTGATCTAGAACCCCCCTCCTGATCTGTCAGATCTGACAGGTTACGCAAGACTCCCAGCTTGTTAGCGTCTGATCCATCACGCGACACCGTTGCCACGGGCGAACGCCAGGCCAAAACAGGATCAGCCCCATGGAAGACCAAGCGTCCCTGAATATCGTCGCACCCGCGATTGCCAAGAGCACTTCGATCGCCAGCATCGGCAATGATTGGGCTAAAGTCGGTTGGACGGGAAGCGCGTCTTTCGCGCTGTCGCTGCCGAGTTCAGCGGGACGCGGCTGCGATCCCCAGCTCTCGTTGAGTTACAGCAGCCAGTCGGCGAACGGACCGTTCGGCATCGGCTGGCAGTTGAACCTCGGCGCCATCACTCGCCAGACCAGTAAAGGTGTGCCGCGCTATACCGGCGATGATGTGTTCATCAGCCCTCTGGGTGAGGAGTTGATGGCCGAGCGCAACGCCAGCGGTGAGATCGAGGAACGTGAAGTCTCTGAATACCGTGGCCTGTCTGTCGGCAAGCACGCTGTGCTGCGCTATCGGCCACGGGTCGAAAGCACGTTCGATTTGATCGAATTCTGGTATTCCGATTCGAACCCGGAAGGGTTCTGGCTGGTGCACGGAGCTGATGGCAGCCTGCACCTGTTCGGCAAGATCGAAAGTGCGCGCAAGGCAGACCCGCTGGACTCAAAGCGAATTGTTGCCTGGTTGTTGCAGGAGAGCATGAATGCCTGGGGCGAGCATATCCGCTACGAATACCTGAAAGACCAGGCCCCTGGAGAAGAAACCGTCCCGCATGACTACCGCGCACAACGCTACGTCCATCGCGCGTTGTATGGCAACGTTGCCGCGTATGACCAGTTGTACGGCTGGGACTTGCCGCAGACACCGACGCCTGCATGGCATTTCCACTTGGTGTTCGACTACGGCGAGCGCACCCGGGAGCTGACTGAAAAACCGGTGTATGACGGCCCGACGCTCAAGCCCTGGCTGATTCGTGAAGACCCCTTTTCGTCCTATCGACAGGGCTTTGAAGTGGGCACTCGCCGCCTTTGCCAGCAAGTGCTGATGTTTCACAGTTTTCCGGAGTTGGGCAGCGAACCTGTGCTGGTCCGGCGCTTGCTGCTGGAGTACGCGGCCAACACAACCCCCTGGTCTTACAGCCAGATCGCGGCGGCGCATTATCAGGCGTATGACGCCGACGGCACCGTGGAAAACATGCCCCCGGTGGAGTTCGACTATTCGGCGTTTGAACTCAATAAAGAGCCGGTTGCCTTCTTCCCGTTCGAGAACATGCCGAGCCTTGAAGACAGCGGACTCTATCAATGCGTCGACCTGTTCGGCGAAGGCCTGCCGGGCTTTCTGTGTCGCCATGACCAATGCTGGTACTACCGCGAGCCCTTGCGTGCCACCACGGGCCCTGACCACATTCACTACGGCCCGTGGACAGCGCTGACGAAAATCCCGGTGGCCGACCGCAATAAACCTGCGCATCAAGCCCTGATGGACATGACCGGAGACGGGCGTCTGGACTGGATTGTCGCCCAACCCGGCATGTGTGGTTTTTACACGCTGAACCCGGATCGGAGCTGGTCAACCTTCATCCCCTTTTCGGCCTTCCCGGTGGAGTTTTTCAACACCCTTTCGCAGCTGTGCGATTTGACCGGCGACGGGCTCAGCTCGCTGGCGCTGATCGGCCCCAACGCCGTGCGCTTCTACGCCAATCAGCGTGAAGACGGCTTTGCCAGGGCCGAAGATGTCCTGCATGACCCCGACCGTTTGCCCATCTTCAGCAACTCAAGCAGCGAACTGGTGCTGTTGAGCAATCTGCTGGGCAGCGACATGACCGAGTTGTGCCGCATTCGGCACAACGAAATCAAATGCTGGCCAAATCTGGGGCACGGACAATTCGGCAGCGGTTTTGTCATCAGCGGCCCTAGTTTCGAGTACGCCGCGTTCGACGCCGCGCGGGTGCGAATCGCCGATCTGAATGGCTCCGGTGCCCCGGCGCTCATTTATCTGAATTCCGCTGGCTTTGACATTTACCTCAACCACGGCGGCAATGGTTTTGCACAAACGCCCATCACGGTCCCCTGGCCCGAGGGCGTGCGTTACGACAACCTGTGTCAGGTCACTTTCGCCGACCTGCAAGGGCTCGGCTGCGCCAGCCTGATCCTGACCGTGCCGCACATGAAGCCCCGACACTGGCGCTACGACTTTGTCGGCGCCAAGCCCTACTTGATGATCGCCAGCAACAACAACATGGGGTGCAGCACGCAGGTGGTGCATCGAAGTTCTGCGCAGTTCTGGCTGGACGAAAAACAGCAGCTTCTCCAGCTTGAGCGCCCTCCCGTCTGTTACCTGCCTTTTGCTGTGCAGGTCGTGAGTCAACAAACCCAGCGGGATGAAATCACCGGTAATTGCCTGAATCAGTTTTTCCGGTATTTCGAGGCCTGGTATGACCATCAGGACCGGGAGTTCCGTGGCTTCGGAAGGCTGGACCAAACCGACAGCGAAACCGGTTCGAACGAAGACGAAAGCTTCACCGCCCCGGCATTGGTCCGCACCTGGTTTCATACCGGCATGCAGATCAATATGCCTCGCGACGGTTATTTAAATCGAGATGATCAGGCACATCCGTTGGGCGACATGCTGTTTTGTCGATATCACCCGGGCGACGAGTACGAAGAAATCATTGCGCCCGGGGATGAAGCCACCGTTCACGAAATCGCCCGCAGCCTGTCGGGTGTCGTACTCAGGGTGGAAACCTATGCGGCGACCGACCAGCTCCCGGAGACGCCTTTTCTGGCGGTCCAGAATCGATACATCGTCCGTAACGTGCGTGAGCGTGGCGACCACCACCCCGACACGGTGTTGATGACGTCGCTGCTGGAAGAAATCCACTATCACTATGAGCGTTTCGTCGAAGACCCCCTGTGCCGCCATGTCATCAACTTGAGCCGGGACGAGTTTGGGCTCACCACTCACAGCATCACGGTCAGCTACGCACGGCGCCTGACAGAGCAAGACGAACCGCCATTTACCGATATCGATGAACGGCAATGGTGGAAGGACGCCCATGATCCGGCGCAGCAGTCCTACTACTTGAGCGAAACCCGCGCCGGGTTTATTCACCAGGTCGATCCGCAAGGCTGGAGGCTCGGCCTGCCCTATCGGCAACGCGGCAATGCCTTGGTATTGCCCAAGAAGCCAGCCGCTGAAGGGCTTGATCCCAGCGTGATTTCTTATGAGCAGTTCCTCGAGCTGTTCGACTCTCCCGAATGGGCGGCCCGGCGGGAATTGACGTCGCAATCGGTGCAGCGCTACGTCTCTACAGCGAATGAAACATTGCCGGAGGGCACGGCCGGGTTCGAAGCCCTGACGGGGCCGATGGAAATCGCACAACTGAACAAGGCAGCGCTGGCGGTCTACGGCGATGTGCCAGATCCGTCGTTCGATATCCGGGCAGAACTGGAGCGTATCGGTTATCTGTGCATGAAGCTGTTTCTGGGCACGGACGCAGAGGCCGACGAAGAAGAGGACCAACAGAGAAATCTTTGGTCCGCCCTCCACAACTTTGCCCGATATGCAGACCTCGATCACTTCTACAAGGTCGAGGGGGTCAACGAAACGCTAAGCCACGGCATCACCAAGGTTCAATACGACAGTTACTGCCTGCTGATCAACCGCTTCGAGCTGCCGGATGGCTGCACCACACTCGCCGAGCATGACTATCACGCGTTGACAACGTTGCGCACCACCGATGCCAACGACAACGTTGAAGAAGTCCTCAACGATCCGTCCGGTCCGCACACGGTCACCTTCTATGGAACAGAAAACGCTGTGCGTGCCGGCTTTGACGCCATCGCCGACTATGTCCGGCCCGTTGACGCCAGCCCGGTCACAGCCATCGAATCCCCCGAGGACGCGCTACAAAAAGCCGCCAGTACCTTTCGCAAAGACCTGCTCAGCTGGATGGGTCAGCTCACCCATCCCGTCGAGCAGACACCCGACTGGCTGGCTGAGGGGACCGCCAAAGGTTACGTGTTGCCAAGCCTGCACATCCGCGCCAGTGCGCGCCTGCTCCTGGGCCGGCTCAAGTCCCGGACAACGGCGGAGCAGGCGCTGTGGGACCTGCTGCTCAGCGTGCCGCGCATTCCGCTGCACAGCGTCGTCATTTCCGCTGACCGGTACCCGGATGATGACCAACCCGCGAACTTCCAGATCATCCTGTCGTTGATCGACGGTTTCGGACGCCCCCTGCAAACCCAGCAACGGGTTGAGCCCGGTGATGCCTATGTCGTGGAAAACGGCAAACTGGTGATCGAAGACGGCAAGCCCAAGGTGACACACGCCGACCAGCGCTGGCGTATCAGCGCACGTGTTGAATACAACAACAAGGGACTGCCGGTACGCACCTATCGCCCCTATTTCGCCAACGCTTACGGCTACATTGATGACGATTGCTTCAAGGAATACGGCCATCACGATAAAAGTTTCTACGATGTGCTGGGTCGCCTGATCAAGGTCATCAACGCCAAGGGCGATGTCGCCTACACCCTCCTCCACCCCTGGTACAAAACTGTTCTGGACTTTAATGACACCTACAGTGAGCCTGCTTCGAACGCGAGCAAGGTGGACATGCAATGAGCAACTCCGCCCACTGGAACACCGCCGCAATAGAGTCAAATGATGCGCGTGGATTGGCAGCGCGCCATATCGCCTACCTGCGCAAAACGCCAGAGGACGCGCTTGAACCGCTGATCACCCGGCAACGCCATGACGTGATCGGCCACCTGGTGGAACAACGGGACCCGCGCCAGGCCGATGCGCTCAAGCCCAACCTGGCCACGGTTTATGGACTTGCCGGGCAACCCGTCATGGTCGACAGCGTTGACGCCGGCTGGCGGATCAGCCTGCCGGGGCTGGCCGGAGAAATCCTCCAGCGCTGGGACGCACGCGGCAGCCATTGGCGCACCGTGTACGACGAGCAGTTGCGCCCCGTTGCCATCGATGAAAACGACCAACCGAACGTCGAAATCTTCAGCTATGCCGATGCCGGCGCCGATAAAGCCTTTAACCTCTGCGGCCAGTTGATCAGCCAGGTCGACCCCTCGGGCACCATGGAATGGCTCAGCTTCGGCCTGCAGGGCCAAGCGCTGAATGACAGCCGGACGATCACCGGTGCCGGCACGTTCCCAAGCCACCGGACCTACAGCCCGCTCGGTGCGCTGCTGACCCAGACCGATGCCGGCGATCACCGGCAACGGATGGTTTACGACCGCGCCGGACAACTGCAACAGGTGCAGTTGCGGCTCACTCCCGCCGAGGCCTGGCAGTCTGTGCTGGAAGACGCGCGCTACAACGCCGCCGGCCAGATCATCGAGCAGCATGCCGGCAACAAGGTGCTCAGCACCTGGGCTTACGATGACGCCGATGGCCGTCTCACCACGTTGAAGGCGGGTGTGCCCGGACAGGGCCTGCTCCAGCATTTTCAGTACGCCTATGACCGTGTCGGTAACGTGCTGCGCATCGACGATCTCACCTTCAAACCGGTGTACTTCGCCAATCAGCTCATCGACGGCCACCGCGGATTCATCTACGACACGCTGGAACGATTGATTTGCGCCAACGGCCGTGACGCCGCCCCGAGCACCGGCCTGCCTGGCCGCCCTTCGCCGACCGATCCCGACCACCTCCTCAACTACACACAGAAATACGAGTACGACGAAGGCAACAATCTGATCAAGCAGGTCCATGAACGTGCCGTGGGCAATTACACCCAACAGATGCGCATCGACCCTACCAGCAACCGCGGGGTGCGCTGGAAACCGGGTGACCCCGAGCCGGTGTTCGACACCCTGTTCGACGCCCACGGCAACCTACACGCCTCGGCCCCCGGAAGGCCCCTGGACTGGAACAGCCGCGATGAACTGGCCCGGGCGGTGCTGGTTGAACGTGACGACGGCCGCCACGATACCGAAGTCTTTCGCTACAGCCAGGGCGAACGGGTGTTCAAGCGCCATGAATGGCAAGCCGCGACCTTCACCCACTTTCATCAAGTGCTGTACTTGCCGGGGCTGGAAATCCGCACCCGCGACAATGGCGAAACGCTGCACGTCATCACCGTGCCGGGGGGCCGTGGCAGCGTGCGTTGCCTGCATTGGGTCAGCAACAAACCGGACGGCATCGAACAGGATCAGTTGCGCTACACCCTCGACGACGAGTTGGGTTCATGCCTCATGGAACTGGACCAGGCCGCCCGGCTGATCAGCCACGAAGGCTATTACCCGTTCGGCGGCACGGCCTGGCTGGCGGCGGCTTCCCTGCTGGAAGTCGGCTACAAAACCCTCCGTTATTCGGGCAAGGAAATGGATGAATGCGGGCTTTATTACTACGGCGCTCGATACTACGCGCCATGGTTGCAGCGTTGGGTGAGTGCCGATCCGGCGGGGGAAGTGGATGGGCTGAATCTCTACAGATTTGTAAGGAATAATCCGTTGCGCTATGTCGATAACGACGGCGAGGCAAGCGGCGAAGCGGTCATTCGCAACTATTCAAGTTTCATTTCTGTCCTGGTCGCTTACGCCACTCAAACGCTCGAGCAAATCGACAACATAATCAATAAAACCAACATCGCCAAAGACCTGGCGAAAAACCTGGCCGGGGAATCGATAAATGCAGCCATCGGTTTTGCAGGCGGGTATTACGGGGCTGGAGAGGTCGGCATCGTGTTGCCGGACAAGCCACACATTGCATTCCTCACCAAGCAAAGCAAACCGCCTTTTTCAGAAGGTCTGACCGGTGGCAATCTGGGCGGTGAGCTGGCTGGCTCCGCGGGTGGGGCTATTTTGCCGACCTCCGGCCTGATCAGGCCTCTCATCCCGCAGACATCCACGATGTCCATCAAGGAAATTGATCGTCAAGTCGGCGTCCATGTGGCGGATGATTCGTATGACTGGCTGGGAAGCGGTATCAGTATTGCCCTGAACAATGTCATCGGCTCGGTGGTACCCGGGGTCGGCGCCATCCTCGCCATGGGGTCCAGGGTTCAGGAAGCTGAAGACATCAATAATCGACTGGACCCCGTCAAGATCCTCAAAATAGAGCGGATGCTGGATGAGTGGGAAAGCGTCGACAATGAACGCTTCGCCCAATTCGAAAAAGCGTTTGACGCCGCCGGTGTCGATACCCTCTACCCGCAGCGTACAACCCTCAATGTCAGTGGCTCGGCCCCCGAAGCCATACACCGTATCGATGTGCAACGTGCTCATCACAAGACACAAGATCTTATTCGCCGAAGCAAAGCGGGTATGGCGCGATACAGGGAAATGGGCACGACAGACAACCAATTCCTGGCAAGGCAAGCACGCACTGCGAGTCGTCACCATGCGTCGGCCTGAGCGACCAGCAACACGTTGCGCGCCGCCCTATGACATTGAAATCGGGAGCTGCTGCCCGTGAACACCGCTATCCATAGGGGCACCGCCAATCTTCAAGCCACCGATGCTAGAAGCCTGCCGATTCGCCAGGTGGCTTATCTGCGCAAGAACGCCGGCGACGTTGCGCAATCACTCATCTCGCGGGGCGTTCATAACCTCGCCGGCCACCTGATCGAGCAATGGGATCCGCGGCTCTCCCTCCCGTCCTTGAGCAACGTCTATCGTCTCTCCGGCGACGCCATCCGAATCAACAGCGTGGACGCCGGCAAGCGCTTGATCTTGCGGGGGCTGGCGGGCGAAGAACTCCGGCGCTGGGACGCACGCGGCAATCATTGGCGCACCCGGTACGACGATCAATTGCGCGCCGTTGCCATCGACGAAAACGACCAGGAGAATGTCGAAACCTTCACCTATGCCGACCCATCGGCCAATCCCGCCTTCAACTTGCGTGGTCAGATGATCAAGCAAGTCGATCAATCAGGCACACTCGAACCGGGAAGTTTCAGCCTCCAGGGATCGCCGCTGAGTGAAAGCCGAACGATTGCGGGTGCCGGCATTTTCAGTAGCAATCGGCGCTACAGCCCTCTGGGCGACCTGCTGATTCAAACCGACTCGGGAGGCCATCGGCAGCGCTTGCACTACGACATCGCCGGACAGCTCAAGCAGGTTGTTCTGCAACTCAGCGCCGGCGAATCGCAAACCGTCCTGCAGGATGCGCACTACAACGCCGCCGGCCAGATCACGATGCAAACGGCCGGTAATGGTGTGATCAGCCGATGGACCTATTGCCCGGCCGACGGGCGCCTCACCACCCTCAAGTCGGGGAAACCCGACGAAGCCTTGCAGCAAAATCTCCACTATTTCTACGACCGGATGGGACAACATCCTGCGTATCGAAGACCACACCCTCGCCCCGGTGTACTTCGCCAACCAGCGCGTCGATGGCCATCGGGAGTTTATCTACGACTCGTTGTACCGAGTGACCTGCACCCGGGGTTTCGAGGGCGAAGTCCCTAATCTGGAGTCCGGTTTGCCGGAGCTGATCAAGCCTGTCGACACCGGTCGCCGCTATGGCTACGTCGAAGACTTCACCTACGACGATGGCAACAATCTGATCGAACTGCGCCATCAGCGTGAGGGTAATAATTTCACCCTGCGCATGCGCATCGACCCTGAGAGCAACCGTGGCGTGCGCTGGAAAACAGGTGACCCGGAGCCGGATTTCAAGACCCTGTTTGACCCGCATGGCAATCAATCATCTCTGCAAGACGGCGCGCATGCCCTGATCTGGAACGCCTGGGATCAATTGGAGAAAGTGACCTTGCTCACCCACAGCAACGGCCTGGCGGATGATGGGGAAAGCTACCTCTACAGCCAGGGTGAAAGGGTTTGCAAACGCCACGTCACCCACACTCGGTCAATGACTCACAGCCGCGAGGTCCTTTACCTGCCAGGGCTGGACATTCACACCCGCGACGACGGTCGGGTGTTGCACGTCATTACCCTGCCACTGGCCTTCGGCAGCGTTCGATGCCTGCACTGGGCCAGCGGGGGGCCGGGAGATCTGGAACCTGATCAGCTGCGTTACAGCCTCGACGACCATCTGGGCTCCTGCACGCTGGAACTGGATCGCCATGGCGCCTTGATCAGTCTTGAGTTCTATTACGCGTTTGGCGGCACGGCGTGGTGGGCCGCCCGTTCAGAGGTGGAAGCCGATTACAAAACCATTCGGTACTCCGGCAAGGAAATGGATTGCAGCGGACTTTATTACTATGGCGCCCGGTATTACGCGCCGTGGTTGTGGCGCTGGATCAGTCCCGACCCGGCAGGCGATGTGGACGGGCTGAATCTGTATGCGATGGTGAACAACAACCCGATTGTCTTTACCGATTCCGATGGCCGTATGCGGGAAACCCCGGAGGAACGGGCCGTTAGAAAAACCAGGAGCGAGGAGAGACAAAGAGCGAGGGCCGCCCGATCCGCTTTGAATCAGGCGGCTTACAAACACACCCAAATCGTAAAACTCTCGGCACATAGAGCCCGGGACGCACAACGTCAGATTCTCAACCACGGTTCGGCGGCGGCCCTGGGTTCCTCTACCGCGATCAGAGTCGGGGCACATGTTGCAGGCCAGGTTTTTTCCTATGGGGTTGGAATCGGGATCGGAATCGGGACGGCGGCGTTAGGGGTCGCCGCGGGGCCGGTGGGCGTTGCAGCAGGTCTGGCGACAGGCATTGCGGCAAAAAAAGCGGTGAGTTTCGGTGTCGACTGGGCATCGGAGCGAGCAGGTCTGAGTACCTCGGTCAAACTGAAATCAGGGAAGCTGGACCCTCAGCGAATCATCAGCAAAGGTGAATACAAGACCATGGACCTGGTTCCCTATGCCAGCGGCAAACTCAAAGGCGTCGTGAAAGGTGTCATGGATATGAACAGAAAAGGCCTGTTAAAGGGCGGCAAGGAAGGTGGGAGCCTGGCCGTTTCCGTAGGTCTGAAAGTGGCGGGTGCGCCGATGGCCAGTGAAATGAGTGGCGGACTGTCGGTGCTCCTGGGGCTGCCTGAGATCTTTCATGAGGTCATGGGGGCGGCAGGGGAACTGACGCCCGAGAAGATTGCAAAGCTGGACGCGAACATCAATGGTCTGATTGGCGTATTGCAAGACAGTATGAACAACGTTGCAGCAATGTTCGCAGCCCACGGCATCGAGGCGATCAATACATTCAGCTACATTCCGAGCAAATTTCACAAGGCGTCCGGCGATACGGTTGAGAGCCTGACCCGGATGACCGACAGCGCCATCAATGAACTGCGCAATACCCAGAAACTACTGCACGCGCAGCCGTCCAGAGTCGCCCCTCAATGAGCGGCCACTGTGGCAAAAGCCAGGAAACCGGGCGGCATGCTATGGTGCGCGCCCGTACCTCTTCCTGTTTCCTACCGCATGCTGCCGACTTCTCGCACGTTACGCCTGACGCTGTACACCTTGCTGATCGTTGCCGGTGCCGCACTGGCGGCCGGAATTGCCCTGCGTCACACCGAACGCCAAGCGCTGGTCGAGGACGCTGCGCGGGCCAATCAGCAACTGGCGCTCTACGCCAATTCCCTGCACACCCTGATTGATCGCTACCGCGCCCTGCCCGCCGTGCTGGCGCTGGACCCGGAGTTGCGCGCTGCGCTCAACGGTCAGGTCACGGCGGAACAACAGGACGCGTTGAACCGCAAACTGGAAAAAATCAACGGCGCCGCGCAGTCCTCGACCCTGGAACTGCTCGACCGCACCGGCCTCGCCGTGGCGGCCAGCAATTGGCGCTTGCCCAGCAGTTACGTCGGCCACAACTATGGTTTCCGCCCCTACTTCAGCCAGACCCGCACCCAGGGCACCGGGCGTTTTTATGCGGTGGGGGTGACCAGCGGCATTCCGGGCTATTTCCTGTCCAGCGCGGTCACCAGCGACGCCGGCGAGTTCCTCGGCGCGATGGTGGTGAAGCTTGAGTTTCCGGAACTCGAGCGCGAATGGCGTCAGGGCAGCGACACGCTGCTGGTCAGCGACGCACGCGGCATTATCTTCATCGCCAATCAGCCGGGCTGGCGCTACCGCTCGTTGAAACCCTTGAGCGACAGCGATCACGCTGAGCTCAAGGCCACCCGCCAATACGACAAACAACCGCTGACCCCGCTGGACTATCAATCGCTGCAGCGCTTCGACGACAACAGCGATCTGGCGCGGGTCGTCGGTCCTGACGGCACGGCCAATTACCTCTGGGAATCGCTGCCACTGAGCACGGAAGGCTGGACCCTGCACCTGCTGCGCCGCCCGCACGTCGCCTTCGAAGACAGCCGCAACGCCGCACTCGCCGCTGCCGGGCTGTGGCTGGCGCTGGTGTTTCTGTTGCTGTTCCTCAACCAGCGCTGGCGCCTGGCGAAAATGCGCCAGCGCAGCCGTGAAGAACTCGAACAATTGGTCGAAGAGCGCACCCGCGACCTGCGCACGGCTCAGGACGGTCTGGTGCAATCGGCCAAACTCGCGGCCCTCGGCCAGATGTCCGCCGCCCTCGCCCATGAAATCAATCAGCCACTGACCGCCCAGCGCATGCAACTGGCGACCTTGCGTCTGCTGCTCGATCACGGTCGGGTCGACGATGCCTACAAGGCGTTGAAACCGGTGGACGACATGCTGACGCGCATGGCCGCCCTCACCGGGCACCTGAAAACCTTCGCCCGCAAAAGCCCCAGCGGCTTGCGCGAACGTCTGGACCTGGCGGCGGTGGTGGACCAATCGCTGCAATTGCTCGACGCGCGCCTGCGCGATGAGCAGGTCAGCACCGTGCTGCACCTGACGCGTCCGGCGTGGGTGCGCGGTGATGCGATTCGTCTGGAACAGGTGTTGATCAACCTGCTGCGCAATGCGCTAGATGCGATGCAGGACAAACCCTGCAAACGCCTGGAAATCCGCCTCGAACCCGACGAGCAACTCTGGCGCCTGACCGTCACCGACAATGGCGGCGGCATCGCCGAAGAGCATCTGCCGAACGTGTTCGATCCGTTCTTCACCACCAAACCGGTGGGTGATGGCCTGGGTCTTGGCTTGGCGGTATCGTTTGCCATCGTGCACGAATCGGGCGGTCGCCTGAGCGCCGACAATCATGCCAACGGCGCCGTGTTCACCGTGACTTTACCCATCGACCTGGAGGCCCACAGTCCATGCTGAATTCCGTGATGGTGGTCGACGACGAAAGCAGCATTCGCAGCGCCGTCGAGCAATGGCTGAGCCTGTCGGGTTTCGAGGTGCAACTGTTCAGCCGCGCCGATGAGTGCCTGGCGCAATTGCCCAGTCACTTTCCAGGGGTGATCCTCAGCGACGTGCGCATGCCCGGCATGACCGGCCTGGAGCTGCTGGCCGAAGTTCAGCGCCGTGATGCCGACTTGCCGGTGATTCTGCTGACCGGCCATGGCGATGTGCCGATGGCGGTCGACGCCATGCGCGATGGCGCCTACGACTTTCTGGAAAAACCCTTTAGCCCGGAAACCCTGCTGAGCAGCTTGCGCAGGGCGCTGGACAAGCGCCGGCTGGTGCTGGAAAACCGCGCCTTGCATGAGTTGGCCGACAACCGCGCCAAACTCGACGCGACGCTACTGGGCGTGTCACGCGGTTTGCAGACGTTGCGCCGACAGGTGCTGGATCTGGCGACGCTGCCGGTCAACGTATTGATCCGTGGTGAAACCGGCAGCGGCAAAGAGTTGGTCGCCCGCTGCCTGCACGACTTCGGGCCGCGCGCGGACAAGCCGTTTGTGGCGCTCAATTGCGCAGCGATTCCCGAGCAGTTGTTCGAGGCGGAATTGTTCGGCCATGAGAGCGGCGCGTTCACCGGCGCCTCGGGTAAACGTATCGGCAAGCTTGAATACGCCGATGGCGGCACGCTGTTTCTCGATGAAATCGAAAGCATGCCCCTCGCCCAGCAGGTGAAATTGCTGCGGGTGTTGCAGGAGCAGAAGCTTGAGCGGTTGGGCTCCAATCAGAGCATTCGCGTGGATCTGCGGATCATCGCCGCGACCAAGCCTGATCTGCTGGATGAGGCACGGGCCGGGCGTTTTCGCGAGGACCTGGCGTATCGCTTGAACGTCGCTGAGTTGCGCCTGCCGCCCTTGCGCGAGCGGCGTGAAGACATTCCGTTGTTGTTCGAATCGTTTGCGCAGAAGGCCGCCGAACGTTTGGGCCGCACGTTTCCACCGTTGAGCGGCCCGCAGTTGAGCCATCTACTGAGCCACGACTGGCCGGGCAATGTGCGCGAATTGGCAAACGTGGCCGAACGTCAGGTGCTGGGGCTGGGCGAGCCGGAACCGGTCGGCATCGATCCCGGCCAGTCGCTGGCGGCGCAGGCCGAAGCGTTCGAAGCGCATTGCCTGCGCGCGGCGCTGACCCGGCACAAGGGCGACGTGAAAGCGGTTCTGGAAGAACTGCAACTGCCGCGCCGGACCTTCAATGAAAAGATGCAGCGGCATGGGCTGACTCGGGAGATGTTCTCGTAGTGCCTGAACGGCCCCCT